>JBILGV010000069.1:0-27324 GCA_044350865.1 Pseudanabaena sp.
GCATGATTTTTGGCATGATTTTTTGGCAATAATACCGCAGGCGATCGCAAGTTCAGAAATTCATCACAAGTCAGGGGATCATCTACTATCAGGAGATTGAGATAATTTGCCGCAATTTGTTTGGGACTATCGCCAGATTGTAAATTTGGGAGCGAAGAATAAACGCTAATTGCTTTTGTGGCGATCGCTTTGGCAATTTCAAGATTTTCAGGATTACCAAGTTTACTTAAATCCGTAGGAATGCCACATACTTTCTGTTTGGCTGTCCAAATTCTCTGTACTGATTCCTTAATGCGATCGCGGCTAATTTCTCCCGATTCCACCGCCGCACATACAGCTTGAATCGTAGCGATCGCATCAACAGGCATTAACAAAATATCTGCACCCGCTTTGACGGCTTGCACAGCGATCGCGCCTGAACTACCGAGATTTGCCACCCCTGACATCATCAAGGCATCGGTAGTAATGATCCCCTGAAATCCCAATTGATTTCGCAAAATATCCGTGAGAATATGCGGTGATAACGTGGCAATATTGTCGGGATCAAGGGCTGGAGCTAGGATATGAGCGCTCATGATCGTATCGACCCCTGCGGCGATCGCATTGATAAATGGCGGCAACTCAATGTCATCAAACCTGTGGCGATCGTGCAACAAAGTCGGTGTTTGCAAATGCGAATCCACCGATGTATCACCATGTCCGGGGAAATGTTTGGCAGTTGTCAGCACTGGATATTGCTTTGCGCCAGCGATAAATGCCCTTGTGGTTCCCATCACCTCACCGATGGTAATCCCAAAGGCGCGAATATTAATCACAGGGTTTTCAGGATTGTTATTTACATCAACAATGGGCGCAAGTACCCAATTAATCCCGATCGCCAAAGCTTCCTCAGCAGTGATCCGCCCCATTTCTTCGGCATACGGCATCGCCACATCTTGCAAAGCCATCGGCGGCGGAAACCATGTCGCACCACTAAATCGCTGTCCTACTCCTTCCTCAATATCCGCCGCAATTAACAATGGCACTTTCGCCCAAGATTGCATCTGCTCAGTTTTTAAAGCAACTTCCGCCGCACTACCACCCATCAAAATCACGCCGCCAACTCCATATTCACGAATCAGAGTTTGTAATGTGGCGTTAGTTGATTCCCACCTTGGATATTGAATTTCATGGTCATAGAGCATTCCACAGGTGCGAACGACCACCATTTGCGAGACTTGCTCAATCAGGCTTAGAGTATCAATATCAGGCAAATTGATCGGCGGCATAATTTAGCTAGAAAATATTTTGAAATTATGTGCAGCGCTTAGCGCCGTACATACAACTAAAACTCTAGCGCAAAATCTTTGCGAGTCATCGGTTGCGGGACGGGCAAACCTTCACCACCAATATATTTTAACGGTTTACCTTCAACTGATAAATATACCTTTCCTTCAGGTTCCAGACTTGTAACTGTGTAAAGCACTTGGATGATCCTGCCTTGCATCGAAGCCGATCCCCCGCCTTTGATAAAGTCTTTGGATAAATCAAGCCGAATTTCTTGGTCTTTAGTGGTCACACTCAAGATCTTCGTATTGGCGGGAATAGCACTATACAAGGTGGATTCGGGCGGATTTTCGGCAATTAAACTATTGAGAACCGAAGCGATCGCCTCATCATTACTTTTCGCTTTAACTGCGATCGGTACAGCAATTAGTTTATTGTTTTTAGACTCAATCCAATACACCGCTAATTGTCCATCAATAGCTGGCTTTGCGACTGGTGATTGGCTAACTTGGTTAGTTGATGGCGCGATCGATGATTGAGCGGGATTATTTAACTCAGTTATGGGTTGATTGGCGATCGGTTGATTCGCGATCGGTTGATTAGCACCATTGATTAAGACAGCCCCGCTAGCTCCACCCACGATCGCTACAGCGAGTAGCCCAAACCAAGTGCTTTTTTGGAAAACTGGAATTTTCATGACATTTAGTCCTCACCGCTTGTTCTTTTTTGTTTTTCACTGCTCTAATACTTGTGACGCAAATAACCGTGATTAGCTCCCTAACTCCATAATTCGACACATATCCAATGCTTTGCACCGAAAGAAAATTTTAAAAGCATCGCTTTTAAAATTTTCTGTGAATCATCTCGCGATCGCCACAAATTTCCGAACCTTATCTAAATCCTTATCACCTGCGGAACGTTCTACCCCACTTGATACGTCTAAACCACTGGGACTCACCAAGGCGATCGCCTGTGCGACATTCTCAGGTGATAGCCCACCCGCTAACCACCAATCACAATTAGGAGCAAAATCGCGCAACATTTGCCAATCTAGAATTTTGCCAGTACCGCCTGCCATTTTTGGATCGTAAGCATCGAGTAACAGTGCATCAACCACTTCGCTAAAAAGTAGAGCATGGGCTAAACCTGCTTGATCTTTTACCCGAAAGGCTTTGATTAGCTTGATTGGTATATTCACTTCGGCTAGCTGCGATCGCAACTCAATGCAAAACTCTGGCGACTCGTCACCATGTAACTGCACCGCGTTCAAGCCAGCTATTTCCACAATCTCACAAATTTCCTTAATACTTGCGTTTACAAACACCCCAATTAAATCCAGTAAATCCAGATCGGCAATTTCAGATTTAGACGCAATCAGGTTAGCCGTAATTTGCCCGATCGCTGAGGCGCTGATATATCGTGGAGAGGCGGGTACACAAATAAACCCGATCGCATTAACCCCCATTTGGGCGATCGCCTGTGCTTGATCGAGTTTCGTCAAACCACAAATTTTGATATACATACAAGAGCCGCCCATTTGATAACTAAGTATTCATCTTATAAAACTTCGATTAAAATTTCCATGCTACCAAACTCAAATTCAGGTAAAAACTTCGTGTCTAAACTTTTCACAGGATCGGCGATGATCATGGCGATCGCGATCGCTTGGAGCGCCCCAATCATGCCAGTCCATGCCGAGCTATTTGGTGGTCCCGTTGATCGTTTGCCATCGGTACAGCGCAACTCTTTGCGAAATGGACAAACTGTGGTCACAGGCGATAACGGTAAATATGTTGCCAGAGTATTAGTTAAAGCTTCCCCTGATAAGGTTTGGCAAGTTTTGACTGACTATGGCAATCTCCATAAATTCATTCCTAACATGACTTCCAGCAAGATTCTCGAAAGTCGAGGCAATCGGAAAGTGATCGAGCAGGTGGATTCGCGTCAAGTTTTCTTGATTTCCATTGTATCGCGCACCAAATTAGCTATTCAGGAAACCGATCGCCGACAAATTGATTTCCGTCTTCTGGATGGCGATCTTTCTAAAATGGAAGGCTATTGGAAAATGGAACCTGTCTCTGATGTCCCGAATAAACCAGCTAACAAAATCTTGATTACCTACACTGTCAATGCTCAACCCAATAGTTCGACTCCGACGGATGCATTTTATAGCATTTTCAAGGAAGCTCTAGGTGATACATTGAAAGCCATCAAACAAGAAGTAAAAAATAGAAGTTAACCGCTCCCTAGCCCCAAAACTGGGGAATAAGTTGTAGTGTGTGTTAGCGCAGCGTAACGCACTACCAAAGGTTAGAGAGACTACTGTAATGATTTCAAAGTCCCCCAGAATTGGGGGATTTAGGGGGCTTTGATAAATTGCAACGAAGAGTCTAAGTTAAGAATTGAGATTCTGAAAAGCAGCAAAAGGTAGGGCGGCGGCGATCGCCTTAGGCATTGCTCCTGAAATCGCTTTAACCGCCATATCCCATAACTTGGCAGGTTCCAGATCCACGCCGAGCATTTGCCAGATTCGCATTACTTCCTCAGTATGCAGACGATTATCTTCGGTTAGTGCTAACAAAATCCGACGGCGGAAATATTCGCCATCTTTGGAAGTAAGGAACTTAAAGCCCATACTTGCTGTGGGGATAATATCAAAATCATCATCAGATTTAGCGATCGCTAAAAGATTTTCCAAGCGTGACCATTGGAACTTATCGTCTTTAAAGAGGATTTCCACTAGACGTTGACGCAGACTTTCGGACTCATCAGTGAGTAAGCGCTTTGCCACATAGGGATAGGCGACTTGGACAATTTGAAATTCTGGATTTAGACTAAGGGCAACACCTTCCTGCGTAATTACTGAGCGGATAATCAGTGCAAACTTGGCGGGTAAGCAAAATGGATATTCGTACATCACTTTTGAGAAGCGATCGGTGACAACTTTAAAATTAAAGTCTTTAACTTTTTCCGACATGATATCGCCCAGCACAGATTCTAAGGCGTTGACGATCGGCTTCATCTCAATATCTGGCTGCAAGAAACCGAGCCTCACATAGTCCTGACCGAGTTCATCGTAATCTTTGTTTAAGAGATGCACGACCGAATCAACTAACTGCTCTTTGGTTTCTAAATCCAATTGATCCATCATCCCAAAATCAATGTATGCCATCTTGCCATCATAGGTAGCAAAGAGATTGCCGGGGTGAGGATCGGCATGGAAAAAGCCAAACTCTAATAATTGTCGCAAACCTGACATCACACCTATTTTCACCAGCTTATCGGTATTTAGCCCTGCGGATTTAATTTGATCAATTTCCGTGAGCTTAATGCCATTAATCCATTCTAGCGTTAGGACTCGATGCGTGCTGTACTGCCGATAGATCGATGGCACTTTCACATTGGGATCGTTTTTAAAATAACCCGCAAACCGCTCGGCATTAGTTGCTTCATGGGCATAGTCAATTTCTTCAAACAGTTTGAAGCCAAACTCGTCCACGATCGCCTCTAAACTATTGCCAAGATTAAGCGGCAAAATCGGTCCTAACCATCCCGCAATCCCACGCATGATGTATAAATCAAGAGTCAATGTGGGAATAAGTGTGGGGCGCTGCACTTTGACAGCTACTTCTTCACCTGAATAAAGTGTTGCTTTATAGACCTGCCCTAAACTTGCCGCCGCAACAGGATCTTCAGAAATGGTGCGATAAACATTACTGACAGGCTTGCCTAGCTCCGACTCGATGATCGCAAAAGCTAACTCGTTAGCAAAGGGCGGCAATTGATCTTGCAGCTTGGTTAATTCTTCTAAAAAATCGACCCGCACCAGATCGGGTCTAGTCGATAGAGCCTGTCCCACCTTGATATAAGTTGGTCCAAGAGCCGTAATAATCCGCCGTAGCTGCTCGGCTAGTTTGGGCTGACTAACTGTATTTCCAGTCAGAACATCCCAGCCAAAGGCTAGTGCAAAGCTCAGTGCAAAATAAATAATTTTAAAAATTCTACCAATCGCTAGCCAAGGGCGACGACCGTAATATTCGGCATTGGCTTGTGCGTTGTAGCGATTTAGCTGTTCTAGGGGATGCTGACTCACGCTGTTAAATACCTTTTTTCTTTCCCATTCAACCTATCAGTATACAAAAATACATAATGTAGTTGTAATAATTTTTAAAGAGTTGTAAGTATTTTGACTTACCCAAATAGGCTGATTCACCCACTCTGTGTGCGAATTTGATTTTTTTGGTTTTATATTTAATTTTATGTTTGTCTATTTCTCGTTTTGTGCTAGCTTAAATAGACTTGATCTTTAAAGGGTATAACGGTTTAAAATGGCTAAGCGCCGCAATCAGAAAAAAGAAAAAGCTCTTCGCAACCAAGCGTATGCGCGTAAGTTTCGCAAGCGCACCCCTATGGGTCGCTTTGGACGTAGAAGACCAATGGGTAGCTATAACGATCCTGAAGATTCTGAATCTAATGGAGCTGCGGATACGGGGGCAGCCGATACTGGCGCTGCCGATACTGGCCCTGGTGGCAACAAGTTCTAATGGTAATTTCTAGCTCGAATTCTGGCGATCGCCGTCCAGAGTTCTACAGATTATGACCACAAGTTTTGCCCTTGCCTTACATACAACGACCACAAAGTTAGAGCTTGCGATCGCTGAGTTTCATCAAGATTCAGATCGCATCGCTCAAACCGCCATAATCCACAAACAGCAGTCATGGGAGCTTGGACGAGAGTTATCTGTCCAGTTGCATGGCTGCTTAAGTTTGTTTGTCGATGATATTTTGTGGTCTGATTTTGCTTATCTAGCGATCGCTACGGGTATTGGTAGTTTTACGGGTACGCGCATCGGTGTCGTCGTCGCGAGAACCCTCGGCGAGCAGCTTAATATTCCTGTGTATGGGATTAATTGTGAGGAGGTTATCTCCAGAT
The DNA here is from genome assembly GCA_044350865.1 of Pseudanabaena sp. Classification (GTDB taxonomy): domain Bacteria; phylum Cyanobacteriota; class Cyanobacteriia; order Pseudanabaenales; family Pseudanabaenaceae; genus Pseudanabaena. Next base: position 6,200 of record JBILGV010000069.1, read on the forward strand.
CGCAACAATCTGAGCCGCCTTTAACTTTAAGTGAAGCTCTGCTGGCGATCGCCCATGACCAATATCAAGCAGGAATTTATCCTCATTGGCAAGATGTTTTGCCAATATATGAAAATTAGACTAAGTAGCGGAGCTTCATCAGAATCGCTTAGAGGTAAATGTTGAGCATGGCTGATCTCTATCACATCACTCCAATTCAGAACCTATCGAAAATCATAAGCTCTCAAGAGATTAAGTCTAAAAATCGGCTATTGCGTCAAAGTATCAGCCATGTGAATATCGCCTATGAAGGTATTCAAGATAGGAGAGCTAGAACTCAAGTACCCTTAGCGATGGGTGGTGTGCTTCATGATTATGTGCCTTTTTACTTTGCACCGCGATCGCCGATGCTCTTCACTATTAACAAAGGGAATGTTCCCAACTACCAAGCAGGACAAACACCAATACTGCACCTAGTAAGCAATGCCTTTGATATCGAAGAAATTGACTGTTCATATGTCTTTACCGATGGTCATGCAACGATGGCATACACAGAATTTTATGAAGATCTTGACGCATTACCTCATGAGATTGATTGGGAAATTATGGAAGATAAGTATTGGAGAGATACTGATGAAGATGGCGATCGCAAACGCCGCCGTCAAGCTGAGTTTTTAGTCTATGACTTTTTGCCTTGGGAGCTAATCAATCATATCGGTGTAATTAATTTGACAATACGGACACAAGTTTTAGAACTTTTGCAACATTCAGTACACAAACCTACGGTTTCAGTACATAGAGATTGGTATTATTAAATTAATAATCAAGATTAACTATCAAACTTTTGGCTATCAAATGCATTTTGCAACAGGCAACCTGCTTGAATTTAAGACAGATGCCCTTGTCAATACAGTAAATTGTGTTGGCATCATGGGTAAGGGTATTGCCTTGCAATTCAAAAAAAAGTTTCCTGAAAATTTCAAACAATATGAACGTGCATGTCGGTCTGGGGAAGTCCAACTAGGCAAGATGTTTATTGTGCCAACCAATAACCTGAGCGCACCTCACTACATCATTAACTTTCCTACCAAAGATCACTGGCGCAACCCTTCACGTTTAGAAAGCATCGCTACAGGACTGCAAGATCTTGTAGCTCAAATAAAAAGGCTGAATATCAAATCGATCGCTATTCCCCCTCTTGGTTGTGGTAACGGCGGTTTAGAGTGGTCTGAGGTACGCCCTTTGATCGAAAATGCCTTTGCTCAATTACCTGAACTAGAAGTTTTTGTTTTTGCTCCTAGTAGCGCCCCTGAAGTTATCTCTGTAGCTGATGGCATCAAAGCGCCCCTAACTCGCGCCCGTGCGATTTTAATTAAATTGCTTGAAAGTTATCAAACAACTTATCGCATTACCAAGCTAGAAGTACAAAAACTTGGTTACTTTGTCCAAGTGGCAGGAGAACCAATGAAATTGCAATATAAAAAGGATCAGTTTGGACCTTATGCCAATAACTTGAATCATTTACTTCAAAACCTTGAGGGTCAGTACATTATTGGCTATGGCGATCGCAGTCAAGAATCAAAAATACGACTCTTACCTCACGCAAGTGAAGACGCTATTAACTGCTTGCAAGACTATCCTGATGCGATCGCACACGTTAATCGTGTTAGCGAATTGGTCGAAGGTTTTGAGAATCCTTACGGTATGGAATTACTAGCAACAACTCTTTGGGTTGTTACTAATAGCGATTACCCTGTTGATATGGAATCAGCAATTCCGATAGTTCATAATTGGAGTCCTAGAAAGGAAAACCTATTTAAACCAAACCATATCCGCACTGCATGGCAACATTTAAGCGATCTAGGATGGATTGCTTAATATGAAAACTAAATTAAGTAAACCCAATGGGCGGTTCTACTCATAATCTATAGTATTTTATTAGTTACGCAAATGTTAGAATTACGATGCTTAACATATGTACAAGGTTAATTTAAGTTTAAATTTCTCAATTAGCGATCGCTTGTTAGCGTTGCCGAGAGACCTTAAGCAGGAACCTTTTACTAATTAGGCACATCCATTTAGGACGGTAGTTATTCCAGCTTGACCTATGCTTCAAGACGCGATCGCCATTCGTCATTATCAAAAGATTACCGATTCCCTCGTCGAAATGTCTGAACGGGGTTATCGTTCTACCGATGAAATGAGACTTTTTTTGGACGGTTATCTGTCAGCTTTGCGATTTTCTAACATCGTAGAAGCCCACCATATTCACCGCCTTGAAGAAGAAGTAATCCGATTTTTATATGATTCTTCTAACTTTGCTTCTCCCTACGAAATGGAACTGGAGGTGGAGCGCTAGGAGTCAGGTATACGCTATGGCGGACACCTGCGGTAATCGGAGTTTGAAAGCGTTCCTGCTCGACAACTTGCAAACCCTCGCGTTCGCAAAATATATCTAGTTGCTCACTTTCTTCGGGGAGCCATTGACCTCGATATAGGATGCCAGTGCCAGTGGGTTTGAGAAATGGCAGACAATAGCTAGCACAAATATCTGGCTTTCCTACGGCTCTAACCAGAGCTAGGTCGTATTTTCTTCTGTATTGGGGGGTTTTGTTAATATCCTCGACTCGACCTGATTGGGCGATCGCATTGGTTAATTGCAAATTTTGAATCGTTTCTTCAACGAAGGCAATCTTTTTTTGTTTGCTATCGATCAGGGTGACTTGCCAAGATGGTTTGGCGATCGCGATCGGTAAACCAGGAAAACCCGCACCCGTGCCAATATCGATTACCCGCATATCTTCGCGCTCCCAATAGGTCAACACTCCCCGCAGTGAATCCCACAAATGCTTTTCCCAAAAATCATCGGCGGCAGTAATCCGAGTCAGATTTTGTTTGCTGTTGCCTTCTAAAACAAGCTCGTATAGCTTTTCAAATTGGGCAGTTTGTTCTGGATTTGGCGACCAGTTGAGAGTGGATAGCCAATGATCAAATAAGTGGGAAAAGTGGGGCATAAGATGTATCAAGTAGGAATAGCGCTAAGCACTGTTCCTACTTTACTAGCGATCGCGAATTCTCTTCTTTGTTGTTTGTGATATTTCGACATTAAGCGATAAAATCAAAGGAACGTTAAGATTCATGTAGCGTTGCTACTCAGTAAAAAGAACTATAAAAACTCAAAATGGTAAAAACTAATGTCCGAAGAAACTAAAGCGCGTACTGCTTTCACAAAAGACGAGCGCGGGATTTTGAATAACTGGGCGATCGAACCCAAGATGTACGTTGATGAAAAAAGTGAAGGTCGTTTTGGATTCACTGAATATTCAGAAATAATAAATGGACGCTTGGCGATGGTTGGGTTTACCTTGCTCATCGTTATTGAGGTAGTAACTGGCAAAGCATTTTTACAAATCATCGGTTTCTAAAAACTAGAGATGAAGCTTTACTTTATTAGGACTTACGCAAAAAGACTTGAAACCGTAATTCAAACGTAGGGGCAATTCATGAATTGCCCCTACGTTTAGTTGTTTTGCGTAATTCCTATTCATCTCTAAAATATTTGAAATAATATTTGAAATATATTTCTATGACAATTCCCCAAGACCCAATTCAATTTTTAACGCTAGATGAAGCCCATGCGATCAATGGAGCGATGCTGTCCACAATGGATAAGTTCATGACGCGCATCACCGTTTCATCAATGCGAATCATTAACAAGATTTCTGAAGAACTAAAAGTTCATAGCGAAGAGATTTCACCGAGTCAGATTGTGAACTGGATTGAGTCTGATTCCCAAATCCGCAAGACAGAGGGAGAAGATGCGGCTTTTTTGAAATGGAGTTCACCTCATCCCGATTTAGATTTTGAGGATACAAGGCAAGATGTAGTGTCGGGGGCAAATCTTTCTAGTCATGAAAAGTTTTTGACGCGAATGGTGATTTCAGCGCTGTCCGCACTTATGGCGATCGCTAAAGATTACAGTGTTCATATCGAAGATTTGAGCGTAGCCCAGATCATCATTTGGATGGAACGCGAGGCAAAATCCAAAAAACCGTAAATTTATGATTTCTCGTAGGAAGAGAAAAAGTTCAGACCATTGCTTGTGCTTAAAATAGTTGATGCCGTGGCTATAGATGTATATACGGTCTATGGTTCAATGTATGTACCCATTAACTATAGGAATGTTTTAAATCGTGGCGATCGCAAATCAATATGGCTATTACACCGAAGATTATCGGGAATTTGTGATTACAGATCCGCGCACCCCGCGCCCTTGGTTTAACTATATGTGGAATAGCCAATATGCGGGGCTAATTTCCCATACAGGCGGCGGTTTTAGCTTTTTGGAATCGCCACGGGATAATCGTATCAGTCGGATGCGTTACAACTGTCTTCCTTGGGATCGCCCTGGACGTTATGTGATGGTCAAGGATGTTGCTACGGGGAAATATTGGTCGCTGAGTTGGGCTCCAACGATTGATTTAAAATATGACTTCTATGAATGTCGGCATGGTCAGGGCTATACAAAGATCACGACTGAGATTAATGGAATTCGTGGCGAAATTACCTACTTCGTTCCCACTGATACTAATGCCGAAATTTGGCGCGTGAAGTTAACGGAACTTTCAGGACAGCCGCGAGATTTGGAGATTTATTCGTTCTTAGAATTGTTGATGGGGAATGCTCTCAATGATCAGATTAATCAACCTAACGATAAGCATTTTACGGATATTCATTTTGATCAAGATTTGCAAGCATTAGTTGCTACCCGCCGCTATTGGGTGCTGAATAAAGGAGTTTCGGTTAAACAGCCGAATATTGATTGGAAATATCAAATCTATTTTTCTCAAAGTCTTCCCATTTCTGGCTTTGATAGTAGTCTGGATACTTTTATCGGGAGATGGCGATCGGAAGCAAATCCTGTGGCAGTAGAAACAGGCATGATGAAGAATACAGAGATTACGGCGGGTGATCCTGTTGTGGCTTTGCAGTCGAAGATTAAGTTGGAAGCGAATGGTTCTGTTGATTTTGCGGTGGTGTTGGAGATTGCGGCTAAAGAGATCCCCCCTACCCCCCTTGTAAAGGGGGGCAAGATTGTGGAAGTAGTTGATCGCGAATTTTTGCAACTTAAACAGAAATGGGATGAGCATTTGTCTTGTGTACAGGTGCAAACTCCTGATCCAGCATTTAATGCGATGCTGAATGTTTGGAATCAGTATCAGGCGGCTGTCACTTTTGATATGGCGAGAAATTCGGGCTATTATCACGGTGGTTTGTTGTTTGGGACGGGAATGCGCGATCGCTTTCAGGACATTCTCGGTGTGGTGATGGTCGATCCTGCGCGAGTGAGGGAAAGATTAATCAAGGCGCTGAACTTCCAATTTAAAGATGGTTCGACTTTACACAATTATTTTGTCCTGACGAATACGGGTGAGCGAACAAATCATTCCGATACACCGCTATGGATTCCCTTTGGCATTGTCGAATATCTCAAGGAAACGGGTGATTTCTCGATTTTAGAAGAAGTTGTTCCTTACCATGACGATAGTTCTGGTACAGTTTATGAGCATTTGGTGAGAGCGTTAGACTTTGCGATCACCAATACTGGTGATCGCGGAATGCCCAGAATCTTCACAGGCGATTGGAATGATACTCTCGACCATGTTGGCTCACAGGGTAAAGGCGAAACTACTTGGGGTGCGTTCTTTTTAGGGTATGTCTTGAATAAATCATTACCAGTCTGTGAACATCAAGGCGATCGCCAATCTCTAGAAAAATTCCAAAACTTCTACGAGCATCTGCGCCAAGTGACCAATGATATTTGTTGGGACGGTGAATGGTATTTACGCGCTTTCCGTGACAATGGCGAACCGATTGGCGTATCGACGGCGACTCAGGGCAAAATCTTTTTGAACGCGCAATCATGGGCGGTAATTTCGGAACTAGCTCCGAAAGATCGTGCTGACAAAGCGATGGCTAGTAGTCGAGAACATCTAGCTACACCTTTTGGAATGCAGATTGTCGCGCCATCATTTACGGAAATCGATGACACGATTGGCTTAATCAGTCGTTGTGTTCCTGGCAAGAAAGAGAATGGCGCAGTCTTTAACCATGCATCCTCATGGTTTGTGTTGGCTTCTCTTCTAAATGGTGATACCGAATTTGGCTGGGAAATCTATCGCCGTATGATGCCGATTAATTCATCACAGGCTACTGATCAAAAATGCGATCGCTTTGAAACGGAGCCTTATGTGTATCCTGAATATGTCACCAGCCCTGATCATGAAACTCAAGGTCAGGCAAGTCATTCATGGCTAACAGGGACTGCGGTTTGGATGTTACGCATTGGACTTGATCACATTTTAGGATTTCAACCTACTTTCACGGGTATGGTCATCGATCCGAAAATCCCTGCTGCATGGTCTGGATTTACCGCACAGCGTAAGTTTCGCGGCAAGGTTCTCTCCCTGACTGTGGTTAATCATAGTGATGTCAAACAAATGTTGATTAATGGCGAAGTTGTCGAAGGCAACTTTATTGATTTGAATCTCTATGAAGGTGATGAAATCGCGATCGCGGTTTACCTGTAATCCTTAGTGACCCTAAACCGTAGGGGCAATTCATGAATTGTCCCTACGGTTTTGTTCTATAAAAAATCAAAATGGTGGACAAATTGTCTCAAAATTATTTAGCCTTAGTGGCTGACTTACAAAAACAATTAACTACATTACAGGAGGCGATCGCCTTACATTCTGAACCCGCCCCCGCGATCGCTAAAGATTGGTTAAGCATTTATCATGAAATCCAAAAAAAATTTCAGGTGGAAATTGTTAATTCTAATTCGGAAATAACACCACAAAACTTATCTTTACAAGTAGAAATTGATAAGCAAATCAAAATGCTTGGTATGGATTTAACCATGCTCCAAACCTCTCGCAGTCATACGACTTGGCAAAAACGCCATCAACAAGCAAGCGATCGCCTGAAATTATTACAACGCTACTGTCAAATGCATTAGCCGATTTTATAGACCAAGTTATAAACCGCGATCGCCTATAATCGATAAAGTAATTATTTTGGTTTAGTTCTAGGTGGCTCTTAAGTTTAAATTTGCGATCGCTTCAGATTTACACATTGCCTTGCCCCATACGATTTGGCAACATCCTGCGCGATTCCATTTAGTCGAATACAGCATCGCCGCATTTGAAGAGGTGCTGTCACAGCTTGCTACCCTAGATTTAGACTTTCTACTCTTACCGGGGGATCTCACGCAACATGGCGAACCTGAAAATCATCAATGGCTTTCCAAAAGGCTAGCCCAACTCCCCTATCCAGTCTATGTGATTGCGGGAAACCATGATGTACCAAAAGTCGAGACCTTTGACCAGTTCACACCACACTATACCAATTTTGGCTTCAAGTCTGGACTGAGTGAGCCAAATAAACTCTATTATGAAAGCGAAATCTTGCCTAATGTTCGCTTAATTGGCTTGAACTCTAATCAATTCAATGAAAAAGATGAGCAGATCGGCTGGATTGATGAAGAACAATTGTCATGGTTACAGTCCGTTCTGCAACGTCAAGACTATGAGTTGAATTTAGTCACAATTCACCATAATGTATTGGAACATATGCATGATCAGACCCGCAATGCGCTGGGAAAACGCTATATGTTAGGCAATACGGAACGCCTATGTGAGGTTTTACATCAAGCTAATGTGAAATTGGTCTTTACAGGACATCTTCATGTACAGGATGTAGCCTATAGCGATCGCTATGATCTCTATGACATTACCACAGGCTCTTTGGTCAGCTATCCCCATCCCTATCGCGTTCTCAACTATATTTCTGATGAGTCAGGCGATCGCTTAGAGATCGAATCTTTCCGAGTCCATTCAATTCCTGAACAAAAGGATTTATTAAAATTCTCAAGGGAATGGATGGGCGATCGGTCACATCCATTTGTGCTGAGATTGTTGACTCAACCACCGCTAAACCTTTCACAAGAGCTAGCGGAAACCCTAACTCCCGATCTGCAATATTTTTGGGCGAAGATTGCTGATGGTGATTCAGAATTCCATTTCCCAAACTTTCCTGCGGATGCTAGAGAATATTTTGAAGCCTTTACTGATGTTCCACCTAAAGACAATAATTTAACGCTGTTTCTAAATCGTTAGTAAATAACGATTTAGCTGATAACTTCTGTGTACAACGCCTTTTTCCGCTATCTTTTCAGTACAATAGGCGATCGCAAAGTTACCTATAGACATTCATGACTGCGATTCGATCGCACCTTCAGCATCATTAGCGATCGCCTTTAAGCGATCCAACATATCCGTAGTTACATCTTGCCACATCCCACGCTGATTTGCTTCCAGCAAGCGTTCACTCATATCTCTCAATGCGTAAGGATTGCTCTGTTTAACAAAATTCTGAACTTCAGGATTAAAAATATAGGCTTCCGCAATCCCCTTATACATAAAATCAGGAACACATTTAGTCGTAGCATCATAGGCAAATAGATAATCGAGAGTTGCCGACATCTCAAAAGCACCTTTATAACCATGACGCATCGCACCTGCAATCCATTTGGGATTGACGACACGCGATCGATAGACCCGCGCAATCTCTTCACTCAGTTTACGAACTTTAGGTTGAGTCATGCGTGAATTATCGCCAAAATATACTTCAGGAGCATTGCCAGAAATAGAAGCGATCGCTGCGGTCATCCCCCCCTGAAACTGATAATAATCATCAGAATCGAGAATGTCATGCTCGCGATTGTCTTGATTTTGCAGCACGATTTGCATATTGCCAAGACGTTGATTAAAGGCTTCAGGAGCAGATTTTCCTTCGGATTTGCTGGTGTAGGCATAGGCGCTCCAATTGATATAGGCTCGCGCTAAATCCTGTTCGCTTTCCCAGTTTTGCGATTCAATCAATCCTTGTAAACCCGCACCATAGGCACTTGGTTTAGAACCAAACACACGATAACGCGATCGCTCTTCCGCTTGTTCTAAAGTCAATCCTGACTCTAGCCAACCTGTAGCTTCTTCTTTCACTTTAGCTGCAAGAGGATTCTGGTCAGCAGGTTCATCAAGATTTGAGACCGCATTCACGGCACTATCAAATAGATCGATGAGATTAGGAAAAGCATCTCTAAAAAAGCCTGAAATTCGCAAAGTTACATCAATACGGGGACGACCCAAAATCGATAGAGGCAGAATCTCAAAATCAATCACACGCCGAGAAACTCCATCCCAAACGGGTTGTACTCCCAACAAAGCCAGAGCTTCGGCAAGATCATCGCCACCTGTTCGCATGGTCGAAGTCCCCCAAATCGACAGCCCCAAAGTTTGTGGATATTCACCATGTTCTTGCGTGTAAGTTTCAATCAGTACATCAGCAGCCTTGCGCCCAATGTCCCAAGCTGTTTCCGTCGGCACAGCGCGAATATCGACAGAATAGAAATTGCGTCCTGTGGGTAATACCTCTGGACGACCTCTAGTAGGCGCTCCTGATGCACCACTGGCAATATATTCGCCGTTGAGTCCTCGCAATAAATTGGTGATTTCTTGATTGGTTTTGTAGAGAGATGGGAGAAGGCGATCGCGAATCCAGTTTAGTTCAGATTGGATAGCAAGCCCCTCACCCCAGCTCTCTCCCGCAGAAGAGGGAGCAAGACTCTTACTCCCCCTCTCCCTCAGGAGAAGGGGTTGGGGGATGAGGGCATCCACTAACTCCGCCGCATATTCCTCAATAACTTCAACCGCATCGCCAATAATTCGACAATTCGCTAATCGTAAATGAGGATTTACCTCAAGTAATTCTCCTAAATCCGCAGTCAATGGATCGAAATCTAAACCCCAATCTTCCGCGATCGCCCTAGTTAGCCCCTGTCGATTAGCCGTTGGATTGCGAGCGATCGCTACGACCAAATCCCTTAACTGGCGACCTTCTGGACACTGCCCGAAAATATGTAACCCATCGCGGATTTGCGCCTCCTTAATTTCACAGAGATAGCCATCAGCCGTTGTCAGAATCGTATTGAGAGACTCTTCTAAACGATCTAGAGAAATCCCTAAATCTTGATAGAGATTTTCTTGTTTGATTAGCTCTATTAATCGCTCTCGCAACATTGGCAACCGTGATGGATCGAGCGTTTCTGCCTCATAATATTCATCGATCAATCCCTCCAATTGTTGCAAACCACCATACAACTCAGCACGGGTCATCGGTGGCGTGAGGTGATCGAGAATTACAGCTTGCGATCGCCTTTTTGCTTGAGAACCCTCCCCAGGGTCGTTAACAATAAAGGGATAAAAATGAGGCATAGCTCCAAAAGCAGCTTCAGGATAGCAATTTTCTGAAAGAGCGACACTTTTCCCTGGGAGCCATTCGAGATTGCCATGCTTACCAACATGGGCAATCGCATAGGCGTTAAACTTATCGCGCACCCAATGATAGAAAGCCATATAGTCATGGGTTGGTTCTAGATCTGGAGCATGATAATTGAGCGTCGGATCGAGATCGTAGCCGCGAGAGGGTTGAATCCCGACAAAAATATTGCCGAATTGGATACCTGCAATGGGAAACTCTTTTTCTACTCTCGGTTCGTTCCATCTAGTCCTAATTCCATTCTGCACAGGTTCAGGCAAATTCTGGAAATAGGTTTGATAGTCTGCTAATGATAGAGATTGATAGATTTGTCGCATACCATAGGCTTCGCGATCATTCGTCACGCCTGTAGTTAATAACCGCATCAAATCATCGCTAGTTTCAGGAATCTCACCAACGTTATAGCCAGAACTTCGCAAAGCTTTGAGAATCTCTAAACAACTCGCAGGCGTATCTAACCCAACCCCATTCGCTAATCTGCCATCACGATTGGGATAGTTCGCCATAATCAGCGCAACTTTGCGATCGCCCACATCGGTATGCTTTAGTTTTACCCATTTAGCTGCGAGGTCAGCGACAAAATTAATTCGCGATCGTACAGGTTCGTAGGTGAGAATTTCCGTTTGTAAAGCTAAATTCTGTCCTTGCATTGCTTTAAAGGAAACGGCTCTAGTAATTATGCGTCCATCCACTTCAGGCAATACCACATTCATTGCCATGTCGCGGGGTGAAAGACCCTGTGTACCAGCAGCCCAACCTTTTCGCAGTCCGCCACTAAAAATCACTTGAAATACAGGTACATTTAGAGCTTCCCAAAGATCCACTTGAGGTGAATCTGTCTTTAAACTTGCTAAAGAGAAACTAGTCGTATTCATGACCACATCAACTTTTTGACCAAATTCTGTGGAACAATAGCGAATCAGTTCAGATTGGACATCAGGTTCTTTAAGTGATGAGACAAATATGGGAATTGGGGTGAGATTGCGTTCCGTAAGGGCTTCACATAAAGAGGCGATCGCGGCGGTATTTCCTGACAGATAATGAGCGCGATAAAAGAGAATAGCAACTTTTCCGAGATTCCCTTCAATCCCCCTTTTTAAGGGGGAAGAATTTTCTTCTCCCCCCTTTCTCAAGGGGGGCTGGGGGGGATCAACCTCTAAAACGGAGCTAGAAGATTTTCGAGATACAACTTCGTATATTCCAATGCGTGGGACTGGTTGAGAAGGTTGATATTCTGTGGCAAAATTTAGAAATTCAGAGGCGATAAATTTAAGTAAATTATGATAATTGGCAACTCCTGCTTCAATAAAATATTGCCAAGCCTGATTAACTAAAGTCAGCGATGTCGTGGAATGACTCGTCAAATTTGGGTCAGGGCGCTCATCCCCTGGTAATACGATTAAAATCGCTCCCGTATTTAAAGCTGTTTCCTTCACAACTTCTAATCCATAACTCCAGTAGGATTGCCCGCCAATCAAGCGCACAATAATCACTTTCGCTTTGGCTAACACTTCTTCCGCATAGGCATCAATTACAATTTGTTGCTGCAATTGCAATAAATTCACCACCCTGATTTGAGGAAAATCTTCCGATAACTGTGCGGTAGCAGCGGCGAGTGTCTGGATATCCGTATCTGCGGCAGTGATGATGACGATGGGCGCAGGTTCCTGCTCAACAAAAACAATATTGTCGGTGGCTTGATTCCATCCGCCCGATATAGTAGCGATGCGATGCATTAGTTATCCAAATAGAGTCGGTTATTCTATATCAAGCATACAAGAAATTTTCAAAAATCGTGTTCAGTGAGTTATGTGGATTTGACGTGGCAGACTGCTAGTTGGAACCTAAATTTTTGTCGTTGCTAAAAATGTAACCATGCCAAATCCTATTTTATTTGAATGATATCTTAAAAACAGCAACAACCAAAATATCATAAACCCAAGAGTCATTAGGATTTAGCAATATGCGTCACCTAACTACATTCGTTCTCAGTCTTGCTTTTTGCCTCCCCACGATCGCGGCGATCGCACCAGATGCAAAAGCCCAAGAAACATCAACAAGATCCGCCGAAGTCAAAAATGAGCGTCTACTGAGCGTTTCAGGGCGCGGTCAAAGAATGGTAAAAACCACTAAGGCAAGAATTCAATTGGGTGTGACCGTCGAGGCAAAAACAGCGATCGCTGTTCAAACAGAAGTGGCTCGTCAGGCGAACAGCATCGTCTCGCTATTGCAACGGCTTGGGGTTGAGAAGTTACAAACTAACAGCATTCAACTTAATCCCAAATATGTCTACGAAAATAACCGTCAGACTCAAGAAGGTTTTACAGGGCAGACTTCTGTCAGTTTTCTAGTGCCGATCGCTGAAGCAGGAACCACCCTTGATGCAGCAGTGGCGGCGGGAGCTAATCAAATCGAGCAAATCAGTTTTATGGCAACCGATGAGGCTTTAAAGGAGGCAAAGCAGTTGGCTATACAAGATGCTCTAAAAGATGCTCAAACCCAATCGAATACAGTTCTCAATGCTTTAGGTTTTACCGCAAAATCGATCAAGACAATCAGTGTCAGTAGCGAATCACCCATCGGCTATCCAGTCCCCCAACCACAGATGGCATCTTTTGCGAAGGATGCGAACTCTGTTCCGATTTTAGGTGGTGAACAGAAGGTTGACGCTTCCGTAAATTTGCAAATCACTTATTAATAAGAAAGGGCGCAAAGCGCCCTCTTTTCATTAGTTGATGATCAAATTTACTAAAGTTCGTACTGCAAAACCCGTTCCACCAGCATTGTTATAACCCGACTCGCGCTCAATCCAAACTGGACCCGCCACATCCAGATGCGCCCATGCTTTTGTCTTTTCCACAAACTGCTTCAGAAATAATGCCCCAGTAATTGCGCCACCTGCGCGGGAACCAGTATTTTTAAAATCAGCGACCACCGACTTTAATTGGTCAAAATAGGGATCTTCAAGGGGCATCCGCCAGAATTTTTCACCCGCGTCTTTCGCTGCTTTAGCGATCGCCTCCGCCCAGTCTTCATCAATCGACCACATCCCTGCAATAGTTTCACCAAGCGCGACTACACAAGCACCAGTAAGCGTCGCCAAATCCACGATCGCATCGACACCCAACTTATCGGCATACACCAAAGCATCGGCAAGGGTCAAGCGACCTTCGGCATCGGTGTTGTTTACCTCAATAGTTTTGCCATTGGAAGCGGTGAGAATATCTCCAGGATGCATGGCGCTGCCATTGATCATGTTTTCGCAAGCCGCCACGATGAAATGCACCTCGATATCAGTTGGTTGCAGATGCGCGATCGCTTTTGCTGAACCAAGAGCGGCGGCGGAACCACCCATATCGGTTTTCATTAATTCAATGCCACTACCCGCACCAGCCTTGATATTCAAGCCGCCAGAGTCAAAGGTTAAGCCCTTGCCGACGATCGCCAATTTGCGCTTGGGTGTGCCGTTGCTATAGGTGAGGTGAATAAACTTGGGGGGAATATCTGAGGCTTTTGCCACACCGAGAAAAGCGCCCATATTCAGAGCTTCACATTCGGCTTGTTCCAGAATTTTGACAGTGAAATATTCCGACTCATTGGCGATCGCTACCGCAGTTTCGGCTAACGTGACGGGTGTAACAATATTGGCAGGAGCCGAAACCAACTCTCTCGCTAGGATCACGCCATCGACAATCTGTTGCGCCTTGGCGATCGCTAAATTTGCAAGTTCAGGATTAGTTTCCAGAATCTCTACTTGATCAAGTACCCAAGGCTGAGAATTTTTAGACTTAAAGCGAATGTCTTGGTGAGCCGCTAGTAATAGCCCTTCAGCGATCGCTTGAGCCGTAATGCTGACATCTTGGTTATAGTCGGGAAAAGCCAAGGCGAGAGTTTTTGCTTTCTCCTTATTTGCCCATTTCACCGCCGTTGCCGCCGCCTTGCGCCAAGTATCCGTAGTTGCTTTAGAGCGATCGCCCAAACCAATCAAAATCACCTTACGAATTGCATAGTCAACGCCCACACGCCCACTAACAGATACTCCACTTTCCCCTGTAAATTCTGATTCATTCATCAAATCAGTCAAAGTACAACCCAGAACCTTGATATCTAAGTTATTCAAGGACTCAGATAGTTTTAGAGTTTTTGTTTTTTTACTTTCTAATTGATCGTCACTAGTTTCAGTACTGGCAAAAACTGCGATCGCTAAAGCATCACCATGCCAAGCTAAGGGAGCCGTTACTGATGTAAGTATGTTCATGTTTTAAGCAGTCTGTTTTGTCGATATGTTACTTTGCCATGTTAGCGCAATGTATTGATAACAGTTACAGCGATCGGGGGATTGATATAGTTGTTTCATTCTGAATTTACTTATATAATCTGTGTGTATTTTTCAGGCTAACTGAGTCTAAGTGATTTGCTTTTTGGTATTTCTGGCAATTTTGATGCGCGAGTTTTAGTGAAATATAAATAATAAACTATGAATTCCAACGAAGACGTTAGGGTAAAGCTACCTTCAATTCTGCACCTGCATCGATTGGGTTATGAATACTTGTCGTTAAAAAATGCGGTGTGGGATGAGACGACTAACATCTTTACTGATATTTTCAAGAAAAGTATTACTAAAATCAATCCTCACATTGAAGAGGGGGACGTTGATCGATTATTAAGTGAGATTCGCTTTGCTCTAGAGAATGAAGATCTAGGGAAGACTTTTTATGAAAGGCTGGTGGATCAGTCTGGCTATAGGCTGATTGATTTTGAAGATTTTGATAACAATAGTTTTCATGTAGTTACGGAACTAACTTATAAGAATGGGGATGATGAATTTCGTCCTGACATTGTTTTGCTGGTTAATGGGATGCCATTGGCTTTTGTGGAGGTGAAAATACCAAATAACAAGAAGGGGATGTTGGCGGAGCGCGATCGCATTAATGAGCGTTTTCAAAACAAAAAATTTAGAAGATTTGCGAATATTACGCAGTTGATGGTCTTCTCCAACAACATGGAATATGACAACGAATCACCTTTACCGATCCAAGGCGCGTTTTATGCTTCTGCTTCATACCAAAGTCATGATTTTAATTTCTTTCGAGAAGAAGAGTCTTTAGATTTATCAAGGCTTTTAAGTCCAGAAAGTGAAGCGATTGAGAACTATGTGCTGAAGGATAATAATTTCCCGATGATTAAGCATAATCTTGAGTTTATCACCAATAAATCGCCAGATACACCTACAAATAAGCTGTTGACTTCGCTATTTAGCAGGGAGCGCTTGCAATTTATTTTGCAATATTCCCTTACCTATGTGAAGGAAGAAAGTGGCTGGCAGAAGCATATTATGCGTTATCCGCAGATGTTTGCGACTAAGGCGATCGCTAAGGCTTTGGATAATGGCATCAAAAAGGGGATTATTTGGCACACTCAAGGCAGTGGTAAAACGGCGCTGGCTTTTTTTAATGTCAAGTTTTTGACGGATTATTTCCAGAAACAAAAGATTATTCCGAAGTTTTATTTTATTGTCGATCGCATTGATTTGTTAGAGCAAGCGAGTAAGGAATTTAAAAGTCGTGATTTAAAGGTGAAGCCTATTAACTCAAGGGAAGAATTTGCTAAAGAGATTAAGTCGTCAAGTGTCATTCATAATTTGACAGGGCTACCCGAAATTACGGTGGTGAATATTCAAAAATTTCAGGATGATCCTGATGTACTGCGGACTGAAGATTACGATGTAAATATTCAGCGTATTTACTTTTTAGATGAGGTGCATCGCAGTTATAAGCCAACTGGTCAATTTTTAGCAAATTTAGTCGAATCGGATCGAAATGCAATCTTACTGGGATTAACAGGAACGCCTTTATTGGGAGATGAGTATAATTCTAAGGTTCTATTTGGTGATTATATTCACAAGTATTATTACAATGATTCGATCGCTGATGGTTATACGGTAAGGCTGATTAGGGAGGAGATCGCGACTAATTACAAGCTGATTTTGCAACAGGCTTTAGAGCAGGTGCAGATATTGCAGGGAGATGTTGATAAAAAGCTAGTTTTTGCTCATCGGCAGTATGTGGAGCCTTTGTTCGATTATATTCTGGATGATTTTGAGGGTAGCCGATCGCGTTTTGGCGATCATTCCATTGGTGGGATGGTGATTTGTCATAGTTCAGAACAGGCGAAAATGCTCTATGAGATTTTTCGAGAAAGGTTTCCTAGTCCGCAAAATTTGACAAATTCATCCTCTCGCCTCAGGGATGTTAGTGCTGAGTATGCGGTACTGCTTGACAAAAAGAAGAAAA
This sequence comes from Pseudanabaena sp., assembly GCA_044350865.1. Taxonomy (GTDB): domain Bacteria; phylum Cyanobacteriota; class Cyanobacteriia; order Pseudanabaenales; family Pseudanabaenaceae; genus Pseudanabaena. The sequence continues at coordinate 22,870 of JBILGV010000069.1, forward strand.
AGCAACTCTGACGGCGCAATTGATTCTCCATGACATTGGTACGAAAGAAGAACGCAAGAATTGGAGCGAGGAATTTAAGGAAGGTCGGATCGATCTATTGTTTGTTTACAATATGCTGCTGACGGGATTTGATGCGAAGCGGTTGAAAAAGTTGTATTTGGGGCGGGTGATTAAAAGTCATAATCTCTTACAGGCTTTGACTCGTGTAAATCGACCTTACAAGGATTTTCGGTATGGCTATGTGGTCGATTTTGCAGATATTCAGAAAGAATTTGATGCGACAAATAAGGCTTATTTTGATGAGTTACAGGCGGAACTTGGGGATGAGTTAGAGCATTATTCGCATCTGTTTAAGTCGCAGGAAGAGATTAACGCGGAAATCGAAGAGATTAAGGATGTTTTGTTTCGTTATGACATTGACGTTGTGGAGACTTTCTGCAAGCAAATCACAGAAATTAGCGATCGCGAAACTGTTCTAGAATTAAAAAAAGTGTTAGAGAATGCTAAGAGTCTTTATAATCTGATTCGGTTAACGGGGAATTATGATTTTTTAGAAAAGCTTCCTTTTCAGCAGCTTAATCGTATGTATCAGGTAGCAAGCGATCGTTTAAATATGATTAATCTCGGTGAAAAATTGGCTAGTGGTGAAGATATTACAAACTTGCTCAGTGAAGCTTTAGAGGATGTGATTTTCTCGTTTAAGAAGGTGGGAGAAAGAGAACTGATTTTAGCGGATAAGCTGAAAAATAATTTGCGGCGTACTCGTGAGGCTTTTAACGATAATTTCGATCAAAATGATCCTAAATTCATTAGCTTAAAGGAAGAGCTAGAGCGCTTTTTTAAGCAAAACAAGTTAAATGAGACAGAGCAAGGGGTAATGAATGAAAATATGGGTAGCCTGAATAAGATTTACGCCAAGATTAAGGAGCTTAATCGTCAAAACAATCTGTTACGCGCTAAGTATGACAATGATGCAAAGTATGTGCGGGTGCATAAGCGAATAATGGAAGGGAACAAGTTATCGCTGACTGAGCGCAAGGTTTCTGAGGTGTTGCTGAATGTGAAGATGATTGTCGATGGTTTTGTGTTGCAGAATATGCAGATTTTGCATAATGAGGGTTATTTTAATCAGGAGATGAGACGGTTGTTAAAGGCTCAGTTTAGGGAGCATAATATCGATTTGGATGTGGAAACTTCTCGATATATCAATAATTTGGTGGTTATGGAATATATGAATGAATTTAATGGAATCTAAGTTATAATCATCAATACTGCATTACGAGGTCGAAAAACAGATGGTACAAGTTTTAGCTCAACCTAAACTGGTGACTTTTGCCGAATTTGCGGAATGGAAGCCTAAACGCGGTTTGTATGAGTTACATAATGGAGTAATTTTTGAGATGCCACAGCTTGTTGGAAAGCATGAGCAAGTTAAGGGATTTTTGAGTATTGAGCTTGCCTTTTTAGTAAAGTTGGCAAAGCTACCTTACTTTTTGCCAAATGATGTATTACTCAAATTGCCTGATGCCGATTCAGCTTATTTGCCTGATATTTTGATCGTGAAGACTGCTAATTTGGTAAATGAGCCATTGTGGGAGAAACAATCGACAATTATTCAGGGTGCATCGATTGTAATTGCGATCGAGGTGGTGAGTACTAATTGGCGCGATGATTATTTTATTAAGGCTAAAGATTACGAAGAGATGGGGATTCCTGAATATTGGATTGTGGATTATTTGGGAATCGGTGGAAGGCGGTTTATTGGTAATCCGAAGCAGCCAACGATTTTAGTACATGAGTTAATTGATGGAGAGTATCACGTGACTACATTTCAGGGAGATACGCGAGTTATATCACCAACTTTTCCAGAATTGAATTTGACGGCTAATCAGATTTTTGAAGCGGGTATTTGATAGAGATATGAATCAACTGAATGATACGGATTTTGGGCAGAAGATAATTGAGTTAATTGATAACTTGAAGGGGATTTGTGCTTCCTATGGATTGGGGAATGATGGGAATGAGTTTAAGATCATTACGCAGGTATTTTTGTATAAGTTGATGAATGATAAGTTTGCCTATGAGGTGAAGCAGCTTAAGCGGAAAATCGGAAAGGGAGAAAGTTGGGAAAAGAGCTTAAAATCATTGTCGGCTGATGCGTATGAGAGTTTGTTAGATGATTTACCTGCAAATACGGCGCGGTTGAGTCCCGATCATTTTTTGGCGAGTTTGTTTGAGCGGCAGGGAGAGCCAAATTTTGCGAAGTTGTTTGATGATACTTTGCGGGATATTGCGATCGCTAACAATGACATTTTCTCGGTCAAAACGGAAGGGGATACGAAGATTCCGTTGTTTGATCGCGTGACTGAGTTTATTACAGATACTTCTAAGCGTGATAATTTTTGTCGAGCGGTGATTAATCAGCTAATCAAGTTTAGTGCGGAACATATTTTTACACAGAAATATGATTTCTTTGCGACTTTGTTTGAGTATTTGATTAAGGACTATAACAAGGATAGTGGCGGTAAGTATGCCGAATACTATACGCCCCATGCGGTGGCGCGAATTATGGCGGCGATTTTAGTGAGTCAGCCTGTTCAGAATGTGACGGTTTACGACCCTTCGGCGGGTTCGGGGACTTTGTTGATCAGTCTTGCCCATGCGATCGGTGAGGAGCGCTGCACGATTTATTCGCAGGATATTTCGCAAAAGTCTTCGAGTTTATTGCGGTTGAATTTGATTTTAAATAATCTGGTGCATTCGATTCCGAATATCATTCAGGGGAATACGTTGGAGCATCCCTATCACAAGCAGGGAGCGCAGTTAGCGAAGTTTGATTATATTGTATCGAATCCTCCATTTAAGATGGATTTTAGCGATTATCGGCGGTAATTTAGATATTCATGCAAATAGTGAGCGCTTTTTTGCGGGAATTCCCAATGTTCCGAATAAGGCGAAGGATAAGATGGCGATTTATACGCTATTTTTGCAACATATTATCTATTCCCTAAAGCCAAAGGGTAAGGCGGCGGTGGTGGTTCCGACTGGGTTTATTACGGCGCAGTCTGGAATTGATAAGGCAATCCGTCAGAAGTTGGTGGATGAGAGGATGTTGGCGGGTGTTGTGTCAATGCCGAGCAATATCTTTGCGACGACGGGTACGAATGTGTCGATTTTGTTTATGGATCGAGGCAATCAGGGCGATGTGGTGTTGATTGATGCGTCTGGGTTGGGGGAGACGGTGAAGGATGGCAAGAATCAGAAGACGGTGTTAACGGAGGCGGAGGAGGCGCAAATTATCTCGACGTTTAATGATAAAAAAGCCGTTGATGATTTTTCGGTGGTGGTGAGTTATGAGGATATTGCGGCTAAAAATTATTCGTTGAGTGCGGGTCAGTATTTTGATGTGAAGATTGAGTATGTGGATATTTCGCAGGATGAGTTTGAGGAGAAGTTAAGGTCTTTTTCAAGTAATCTAGATCGCTTTTTTGAGGATTCTAGGGATTTGGAGGTTGAGATTAAGAAGCAGTTGGCGGGGTTGAAGTATGAGTAAATTAAAAACGTACAAATTTAGTCAGTTATATTCAATGAGTTCTGGAATCTCTTCTAAACCAGAACAAGCTGGTCATGGAAACCCTTTTTTATCTTTCTCTACTGTATTTAATAATTATTTTTTGCCAGATAGTCTAAATGACTTGATGGATACTTCAGAGATAGAACAAGAGACATATTCCATATTAAAGGGTGATATCTTCTTAACAAGGACAAGTGAAGTTATAGATGAGCTTGGCATGAGTTCTGTAGCACTTAAAGATTATCCAAAAGCTACATATAGCGGATTTTTGAAGCGACTAAGACCAACGCAAACTGATGTAAGTCACCATAAATATATGGCGTTTTATTTGCGTAGTAAGCTTTTCAGGAAAACTATGACAAATAATGCTGTCTTAACTCTTAGGGCAAGCTTAAACGAAAATATTTTTTCTTATTTAGATCTTATTCTGCCTGAATATAAGCAACAAGTTAAAATTGGCGACTTGTTATATCTGATAAATTCCAAAATTGAACTAAATCATCGGATTAATGCTGAGTTAGAGAGTCTGGCTAAGACGATTTATGATTATTGGTTTGTGCAGTTTGATTTTCCTAATGCAGATGGCAAGCCCTATAAGTCTTCTGGCGGTGAGATGGTATATGTGGAAGAATTAAAGCGAGAAATTCCTGCGGGTTGGAGAGTTGATTCTTTATGGAAGATTGCAAATTATTTCAATGGATTACCAATGCAAAATAATCGTCCCATTGATGACAACTATTTGAGAGTGATTAAAATCGGGTGTAATTAAAAGTGAAAGTTCCGCTCAAGAAGAAATGGAAGAAAGATTAAGCCAATAAGCATCCCAATCTTGATTAGTACGGCAGATCCTAAGAGCAAGCATAGCCTTAGCATTTTCAATC
>JBILGV010000189.1:0-2946 GCA_044350865.1 Pseudanabaena sp.
AGCATCGCACACTTTTTACATTTTTCTGGAATACTTTTAGTCATATTTTAGGACAGAAATAACCTATAGAAATCGCTAAGTTTTCTTCAGGTTTGAGGTTTAATCACTGGTAGCGTATGCTAGGAATCAAATGTGTTATGAATATCTACATTAGGTATACAGTACAAATATGGCAATACAAGGAAAACTGGAATTAACCATCAAAATTAATGAACTTCCTGTTGATGTGTCCGTTGATAAAAATGGTTGGAAGTCCTTTGATTTAGATTGTGACGGTCAAATCTTGAGCGTTACGGTGAAGCCCAAAGTATTTAAGAAGTTGGAAGATGCACAGGCAAATTATCCGCAGTGGGTAGCGGCGATCGCTGGCAAGATGGGTAAAGCTAATGCGACAGGATTTGTTTTGCTTGAGCCAAATATCCAAGTATTTGAGAAAAAGCCCAAAGAAGCCAAACCTGCTGAAGAAGCAAGCCCCAGTCAATAAAACCATATGAAAATATATTGCCCAATCCGTTTAGTTAGTCGTTTTCATCTTGACAAGGTTTGGGCTAGGGACATTTGGCATCTTTCTAGTCGCATCAATCGTAAACTTCTTGCTCATACTGGTTTAGTGAATTGAGGATCATTGCTTCTGCCCATAGAAAGAATTTTTCTATGGGTTTAGTATCTCGTTCTATCAAGGTTTGCTATGCGATCGCGAATCTATGATCCTGTGATGTTGAGTGCGAGTAAATGCGATCGAGATCACTATGGGAATTGGGAATAGTTGATAAATCGCGAGACGATCTCATAAACATTACTTTTTTGTTACACACAATATAAAAACAATCTGATATAGTTCATATATCACTTGATAAATTTCGCTGTCATGAAGTTACAGGAAAAAAGCTATACATATTTAATAGACGAGCTTCGATCAAGGTTGAATTTAAACCAAGCCGAACTTGCTCAAAAACTTGGTATATCCTATCCTTCGCTTAGTCGATGGCGCAATGGACATCATCAACCGTCACCGATGGCGATCGCCTTGCTAAAACAAGCGGTTGTTGATTTGGGCGATCGGGGGAAGGATTTGTATCAGTATTTCTAAATTTAGGCTCTTGTAGGGCTTATTTTTGGGGCGATCGCATATCAGGTGATATTTGTTCTAGTGGAAAATTTGGTTCTAGTGGAAAAAGTTTTAAGTGACACAGCAATTCTTTGAAAGACCTATTCTTAATTCACCTTACAAAATTCCCGCGCAACATTGGGAGTTAGATAAGTCTGGACAACCAACCAACCAACTACTAAAAAGCAGAAGACCCGCAGAGTTCATTAGTCCAATCCCTAAACCTAGAAAGCGTAAGTTTAATCAGGTTGAGCTATTTACTGAGCAGGATATTTCAAATAATCAGCAGACGTATGCGACATCTTTGTTTATCAATAGTGTGCGCGAAAAAGTCAGTGAATGGCGAAGGATTGCTAGTCCCGAAAAATGGCAAGTTAGCCCAGAAACAGCAAGGCTTTTACAACATTGGCGACATTATGATTTTCATGGTGTTAGACCATTCTTTTGTCAACTAGAAGCCATAGAGACAGCAATTTGGTTGGCAGAAGTTGCCCCACTCAGTAAGCAAGGTCAAAACTTCCTAGAGCAAATTACAACGGCAAACCAAGACGCTAATCCCGAAATATGGCGGGTTGCGTTAAAACTTGCTACAGGCGCAGGTAAAACTACAGTTATGGCAATGTTGATCGCATGGCAGACCATCAATGCTGTGCGTCATCCATCCAGTAAGAAATTTACACGCGGATTTCTAATCGTTACACCAGGAATCACGATCCGCGATCGCTTACAAATATTGCAACCTAATCATCCCGAAAACTATTACAGCACTAGGGAGTTAGTACCCCAAGATATGTTAGGGGAAATTGCTAAAGCGAAGATTGTAATTACGAATTACCACGCCTTTAAACTGCGAGAGCGTTGGGAAATCGCTGCAAATACTCGCAAACTATTACAGGGCAGGGGTGAACCACTGCAAACCCTAGAAACTGAAGGTCAAATGCTTCAAAGAGTCATGTCCGAATTAACTGGCATGAAAAATGTTTTAGTTATCAATGATGAGGCTCACCATTGCTATCGTGAAAAGCCTGATAACGATGAATTAGACGATCTCAAGGGTGATGATAAGGATGAAGCCAAGAAAAATAACGAGGCTGCAAGACTTTGGATTTCTGGTATTGAAATAGTCAAAAAGAATCTGGGTGTTGATAAGGTATATGACCTATCAGCAACACCGTTTTTTCTAAGAGGATCTGGCTATGCCGAGGGTACATTATTCCCTTGGACAGTTAGCGATTTTTCTCTCATGGATGCTATCGAGTGTGGCATTGTCAAATTGCCCCGCGTACCCGTATCCGATAACGTACCAAATGAAGATATGCCCAAGCTCCGTAATCTTTGGGAGCATATCCGTAAAAAGATGCCCAAGAAAGGTAGAGGTTCGGGCGGCAGTCTAGATCCTTTGAGCTTACCGTCTGAATTGCAAACGGCTCTTGATGCACTCTATGGACATTACAAGAAGACCTATGAACAATGGGAAGAGACGGGCATTAGAGTCCCACCAGTGTTTATTGTGGTTTGCAATAACACATCGACATCTAAATTAGTTTATGACTTCATCTCTGGTTTTCACAGAGATAGTGATGATGAAACCACATACCACGCTGGCAGACTAGAGCTATTTCGCAACTATGACGATTTTGGTAATCGTCTAGCAAGACCACGAACTCTATTAATCGACAGTGAACAATTAGAGTCAGGTGATGCACTAGACAACAATTTTCGAGAAATAGCAGCCCTCGAAATCGATCGCTTCCGTCGTGAGTTAGCCCAACGCAAAGGCTCGGCTGAAGTGGAAAAATTAACCGATCAAGACTTGTTGCGAGAGGTAATGAACACCG
>JBILGV010000070.1:0-27215 GCA_044350865.1 Pseudanabaena sp.
AAGTTGAAAGGTGTCAATATTTTGATGAATCCATCTCAAATCTCAAATACTCTTGAGCATATCTATTCATTAGCGCCCCTTCCCAATGTCTAATTCTATACTGGGAAGGGAGTACCAAAAGCTACTAAAGGATATCAATCGTATGAATATTGAGAAAATCGTGCCTGTAAGTGGCTATAATCTAGGAATCTCGATCATAGAAATGAACTAATTTAGAATATTAAGAAACGTGTGCAGTTGCCCTAAAAATTAATAATGTACATTTCCTATTGGCATATATTCTTGGATGAGCTTGCGTTGACTGCCCCGATCGCCTTCTGCTAGTTAGCGATCATCGCGTAAATCCTGATTAGAAAAATCTAGCGGCTGGGTCATACATTTAAAACATTTGCCCGAAATCAAAACAGCGACAAACATCTAAAATATTAAGCGCAAAACCCAAAATTAGCAAAGTTAAATGCTTGCCATTACCTGATTCATCGATAGCGAAATACTGGGGAAAATATCAGAAGCAATGCAATTTTCTTCTCTATACACCCTCTCAATATAACTTCCATTTACCAAACTTAAAACCGAAAACGTTCCCACCAAAAAATCAACAATCCAATATTCAGGAATCCCAAACTGTGCATATTCCTTCCGCTTCTCGACAGTATCTACCGAGCGACAAGTTGGGCTGACCAATTCTCCATCATTAAATTCATAACGGCGATCGCTACCATCTTCATAGGTTAAATATTCCTCAAATGTCATTTTTTTTGCAGTGGCGACGGTCATAGCTTTCCATCCTTGCTCTTGAATTGTGAGTACATTTATTCTAGCGGCTGGGTCATACATTTAAAACAGTTATATAATTAGTACATCGCCGCGACTATGTATAAACTACAACATTACCTACCATGTCTCCAAGTACTGCTACACCTCCAAGCAATGCTCTTTTGAGTACCGAAAATACCCCTCAAAATATTACTGAAAATGATAGTGAGCAGTTACATCATGTTGTGATCATCGGTGGCGGCTTTGGTGGGCTATATGCAGCCCAAAAGCTCGGTAAATCGAACGTCAAAGTTACATTAATCGATCGCCGTAACTTTCATTTATTTCAACCACTGTTGTATCAAGTAGCGACAGGTAGCCTCTCACCCGCAGATATCGCTTCACCGTTACGAACAGTATTGGCTGACAATAAAAATACTAGCGTCCTGATGGGAGAAGTGATTGACATTGATCCTGAAGCTCAATTGGTGAAACTGAAAAATCAGTTAGCAGTACATTATGATTCGCTGATTGTTGCCACAGGAGTCAGTCATCATTATTTTGGCAATGATCAATGGTCAGAACAAGCTCCAGGGCTAAAAACTATCGAAGATGCCATCAATATTCGGCGACGGATTTTGAGTGCCTTTGAAGCAGCCGAAAAAACGAGCGATCCTCAATTTCGCGAAGCCTTAATGAATTTCGTGGTAATTGGTGGAGGACCGACAGGTGTGGAACTAGCAGGGACATTAGCTGAACTAGCCCATCGCACTCTCAGCAATGAATTCACCAATATTGACACCAAAAAGGCAAAGATCATCTTAATTGAAGGAACCGATCGCGTTTTACCTCCCTATCATGCCGATCTATCTGCCGCCGCCAAAAAATCTCTAATTGAACTTGGTGTAGATGTAAAAACCAGTGCAATGGTCACAAACATTCAAGATAATGTCGTCACCTTCAAATGTGGTGAGCAGATTGAAAACATCGAATCCCACACGATACTTTGGGCGGCTGGTGTCAAGGCTTCAACTATGGGCAAAGTTCTCAGCGATCGCGTCAATGCCGAATTAGATCGCGTGGGTCGAGTCATCGTTCAGCCCGATATGTCGATCGCTAGTCATCCCAATATCTATGTAATCGGTGATTTGGCGAACTATCCCCATCAAGGCGATCGACCATTGCCAGGGGTTGCGCCTGTAGCGATGCAGCAGGGTGAATATGTGGCGCATCACATTGAGGCGAATGTTTTAGCTAAGGAACCTGTGAAGTTCAAATATCAAGACTTTGGTAGTTTAGCGGTAATTGGTCGCCATGAAGCTGTCGCCGACTTTAAGTTTATCCGTCTGAAGGGTTGGTTAGCATGGTTTATCTGGACGTTTGTACATATTTACTATCTAATTGAATTTGATAATAAATTACTAGTAATGATTCAATGGGGATGGAACTATTTTACCCATCGCCGTAGTGCGCGTTTGATTACGGGTAAGTATTTGCAAGTCCTCGAAGAAATGGAAGGAATCCGAGTGCCTTATCCTCAGTAAAATGGTAAGGGCAATTCATGAATTGCCCTTACCATTTGCCTAACTATAGTTGATAAATTGTTCTACCAAAATATTTTTTTGGAGTTTTCCCATCGCGTTGCGAGGGAGTTGCTCAACAAAAAAGATTTGTTTCGGGCATTTATAGGATGCAAGACGAGTTTTGCAATGTTTGATTAAAACTTCAGGTGTGATGTTAATTTCAGATTTGAGCGCGATCGCTGCGACTACTTTTTCGCCAAAATCCTGATCTGGCAAACCAATCACGGCTGATTCCTTTACAAATTCATGAGATTCTAAAACGTTTTCAATCTCTTTAGGATAAACGTTAAAGCCACCTGTGATGATTAGCTCCTTAGCGCGACCGACTAAATACAATCTATCGTTATCATCGGGATCTTGAAAGCCGAGATCGCCCGTGCGAAACCATCCATCCACAAAGGCTTCCGCAGTTTTTTCGGGCATACCCCAATAGCCTTGAAAAACATTTTCACCACGAATCCACACTTCACCGACCTCCGATTTTTGGACATCATCACCATTGCGATCGACGATCCGAATCGCCACAGATGCTAAGGGGAAGCCGACACTTTTGGCTTTGCGATATTCAGGATCAATGTGATTAGAAACATTCATTCCTGTTTCAGTCATGCCATAACGTTCGAGAATACGGAAACCTGTTAAGTTCTCAAACTGATAGAACTGTTGATCGCTTAAGGGGGCGGAACCAGAAATAAATAGACGCATTGAACTCAAATCTGGTTTAAATTCTAATTTTTCCCATTCATTGATTAATCTTTGATAGATGGTGGGAACTGCCATAAAGACTGTACATTTTGCATCTGTGATCGTTTCCCAAACTCGGCTCGGCACAAATTTCTCAAACATGATCATGGTTGCCCCTGCATAGAGACAGCCAAGGGTAGCGACATTTAATCCATGTACATGAAATAGTGGTAGAACATGTAATAAGACATCGCGATCGCTCCATTGCCATGCTTGATGAAGATCTTTGATATTCGTGAATAAATTTTTGTGGGAAATCGCCGCACCTTTAGAGCGTCCCGTTGTGCCTGATGTATAACAAATCATGGCAACATCATTATCTCTGGCAGCATATTCGGGTAGAAATTCTATTTGAGGGAACGCAAGCAGATCTTCGGGAAATAGAATTTGTAATTCTGATAAATGGGCGATCGCAGCTTGTAATTTGGCATAGCGATCGCTAGTTGTTACAAATAGGGAACTGCTCGAATCAGTTAAAAAATAGCTAATTTCTTCAGGGCGATAATCGGGATTTAGTGGTAAGGCGATCGCGCCAATGCTGAGAATGGCAAAGTGCAGAAACAAAAATTCTATGGATTTTGGTAGCTGCACGGCTATGCGATCGCCTTTTTTGATGTTTAAGCGATCGAGTATGGATGCGTAATGCTGCACTTGATCGTAAAAATCACGGTAAGTCCAAACTTTGTCCTCAAAAATGATTGCTGGCTTGTCAGCATATTTAGCGGCAGTTTGAGCAAGTAATTGGGCTAAGTTCACAATCTAATCCACCTAAATTTTTAATGTTAATCATCATAGAGCAATCCTGAATCATTTGTGGTTTCGACTCCGCTCAGCCAGCGTGGAATGATGGCTGAGCGAAGTCGAAGCCTGTTTCAACTCATTTCGGATTTGCTATAAGTGATTAGGCTTAATTAACTGTTAGATAGTGGAACAGGCTTCTAGCCTGTTGATGGGCAAGATGACCATCCCACAACATCTTATATTTAATTGCAACCAGTTACTTAGAGCGCAATTGTGCAGAATTTGCCAATGTTATGACAGCCTCACTTGTGAGGCTGTTTTAGGCTATTTTCTTATTCTTTATTAATGTTCCCAGTCCTTACCCAGCCCTCCTCTTTCGTGGATTCATTTCTGACATATACCCATTGGCGATCGGGTGTTTCTTTCATCACTGCGACCTTGGTGTTATAGTCTGCGCCACCAATATTTTTTGCTGATTGACTAGGCTCAGCACGAAATACTAAGCCAATATTGGCATTGACCTTGCCTAAATACTTCGCCTCAGTCGCTTTTGGTTTTGCCTTAACCGTTGGTTGCGGCATATTTGGGATTTTAATTGTCGCAATTGGGGATACAGGGAGTGGAGCCGCCTTAAAATCATTGCTAAAAGCAGGCTTTTGCGGATGTCTCTGGAAAGGCAAAATAATGTAGTACCAGCCTGTCGCAACAATTGCCACAATTAGCCCTAGGCTAAAAGCCAAACTAGTAGTTGATTTTGCAGTTTCTGGAAATCTCATTTCAGTAATACCGTATCACTATCAAATCATTAAAAAAATGGATGATTGGTTGAATAGAGTACCGCAATTTGTCTAAATTTGACAAATCCTATAGAATTTTTTATAAAATTTATCCAGATTTCTAACTAAAGATTAATCAATGAAACTGATAATGAACAGAACTTTGGTTTCTTATTAGATTATTATCGTAAATCACCCAAGTTAACGCTGATCGAGCGCAAGTAAGCTTCTAAATTTTCCTTTTGTTGACGCTCCTGATTAGCGTTCGCCTCAGCCTGTTGTTGGGCTAAGGTTGCTTGCTCAGCGATCGCCTTAAACATCTTCAGGCTCATATCCCAGCGCTCTCAGCCTTTCGGCTAATCGTTGGGCTTTCTGCTCCGCACGCACCGCCCGTTCATCACCCGTCAACAATAAACTGCCCGAATCATCCCACCAGCGCAACCAAAACACACCATTCTCTAATATCAGCCCAAGTTCCACACCCATTGGCGCGATCGCATAATGTCCGCGATTATTAGGCTTCATTTTGACATACCGCCCATCCAGCAAATGATAAGCCTCAAGGTTGTCTCTAAATCCGTCAAAAATTATATAAAAGGGAATCCGAATTGCTTGCTCATAAACCCAGAATTTCCCTGCTTTTGTGGTTTCGCTGGGTGGCGTTGCATCTCTTTCTTCTGCCCCATTACCAGACACAAATTCGATCGCAATCAATGGCGCAACAAATTCTTTCCACAGCACATAGGAACGGCGATATTCACCATCGAGAAGCGGTGACACATTGGGAACATAAAACCAGTCAGGGGCTTCGGCTCCCTTTTCGGGTGGTTCGATGAGTCGCCAATAAATACCGCTATCCTGACCGATGCAATAGCGTCCATCGGGATGTAATTTTTGGAGAACGGGTTCTATGGAGCTTGTTAAAACAATACTTTGCGGGTGTTCCTGAAAATTTTTCACAAAGGTTCCGTCTGATTCTGGCAGTTGTTTATGATCGGGAAGACTAATTGTTTTTGTGAGAGTGATTTGAGTAGGTAATCCTGTTGTCTTAACTGGGGCTTCGGTGATTTGCATAGTAGCTCTGGGAGATACGTTGACCTGATTTTAGCACGAAATATTAGAGTCTCTCTTCAACGATCGCTCCATCATTACCGACCCATGCGATCGCGGCAATTCCACGAGAACGAGCATAATCTCTTACTGCATCAGGGGTACGGAACTCTAGCTCTAACTCGATCACTTGTTTGTCAGAAGCTTGACGTAATTTTGCTGCATGAGCAAAGGCGGCTGGCATTGATTCAGGAGTCTTGGCGACAACTAAGCAATCAGAAAGAGTCAGAGTTTGAGGTAACTGTGATTGTAGGGCTTGCTGTAGGGCTTCAATATTGATGCAAAAACCAATACTGGGATAGCTAACGTTTTGAGGATGATAAACACCAAGCAGTCCGTCATAGCGCCCACCCTGTGCGACAACACAGTTATTACAAGCGACTTCAAATACAAGCCCTGTGTAATAGTCAAAGGTTTGCATAAAGCTGAGATCAAGGATTAAGCGATCGCCTAAAGCTGTTCCTAAACTTTCCCAGAGATCGATTAGTGACTTGAGGTAATTAATTTCACCTTTTAGCCCTGATGTCCATGCACTAGTAACCAAACGGCTCAACACATCTTTGGGTTTGCCACGCAAGTCAATTAATTCCAGAGCATAGCCTTTGACATCGGCGGGTAAATCCATCTCCGTAATGGCAATGCGATCAAGACTAGCTAGAGCTTGGCGGACTTTAGTACGGTATTGTTCGGGCAACAGATCGAGCAAGGCTCTCGTCAATCTAGCATCACCAAGAATGATGCGATAATCTGGCAATTCCACACGATCAAGGCTTGCCGCTAAAAGCATCAAGATCTCGCCATCCGCCAGCAACCCTGACCCACCCAGCAATTCTATGCCTGTTTGAAATGATTCTTGAGAAGTATTATCAGCTTTGCGGCGAAATACATTAGCGCTGTAATAGAGGCGTTGAGGGCATGAGGTTGCATTTCCACCCAATCGAACCGCATAAGCTCTGGCGATCGATGCGGTAAATTCGGGACGCAGTCCTAAAATCTCAATGCTGCTGCTATGTAATTGAATTACCGATTCAGGTTCAACGGCTCCACCTGCGGTCAGCGATCGCAAATGCTCGACGGTTGGGGTAATGATGCGATGATAGCCCCAAGACTGAAACACCTGCTGAATACGGCTTTCGATCCAATGCTTTTGAGCAACATCTAGGGGAAGTAAGTCTTTTGCGCCAGTCGGCAGTTGATGCACCATACAGTTCTCTCAGTCTTCACCACCCATCCTACCGTGAATATCCGCAGTTTTACTTTTTGTCATCTGGCGGAGTCCAACCAAGCAGATTAGATAACCAACCACGTTTTGGTGATGGTGGTAGAGGCTTATTGTGAGTCGGGTTAGCATTTACTTGGGGATCGATCTCACTTTTTTCGGGTTTGCTAGCACTTGGGTTAGGTTGAATGGGATTAGAAAAATATTGAATATACTTGACCGCTAATGGCTCTTGAGGATTAATCTGAAGCGATTGCTGCAAGCTGATTCTTGCCATCTGCGGTTGATCGATGTTTTTGTAAAGGACTCCTAGCATCGCCAGACATCGACTATTGTTGGGATCGATTTGTAAAATTTCGCGTAGTTCCTTAAGTGCAATTTTCCAGTTTTTTTGACTGAAATAAATTTCGCATTTTCTTAGCCCCGCCGCGATTGCTTTAGCATTATTAACAGTTTGATCAACATTACTGGTTGCATTGGTTGCTTGAATCACCGTTTCATCAGATTGATCTCCAAGGGAGGAAGTAGCACTGGGATCACTGGGATAGTCAAAATATGGATTTGGAATCGGTTTTTGGTCTGGTTTTTGATCGTTCTTGGGGTCTGGTTTTTGATCCTTATTTTGCTCCTTATTTTGGTCGTTTTTCTGGTCTGGTTTAGTGTAGTAATTCTGAATACCAGCCAAATTTGAACTTTTTGGCTTTACAAGAGGAATCAGTACAGGCGGAACATTTGACTTGCCATAGTTGTAACCCTCTTTATAGAGAATATAAACCAAGTTTAATTCACTGATTTGAGCGGTACATTCTAAAATCTTTGCAGGATCTTGATATTGCACCTTAGCGATCTCTGCAACTGAACGCTCATAAAAACCATCGTTAGTGTAGATCATCAAATCACAAGCAGCAGCCGTATGGATCTCAATATTCCGAGATTTTTGCATTAAGCGTCTAGCTAGTAATTTAAAAATACCTTGATAGGCGTTGCGTTCCTGCTCACGCATTAATATGTCGTAGGCGGGATTGACTAGCTTGGCAAGATATTGCGATCGAATGGCTTTATCTGGCAAATCAAAGCCATAGACATCGGGATGGAGGATGCGAGCGATGCTCAAATAGCCTTGGCGGATACCACTAGGCTCAACATTCACAGGCAAGCCAAGTATCGCATAGTAGTCATGATTGAATTGACTAATGCCACGCTTGAGAGGAGCAAATTGAGGTGGATGCTGGTTTGGTTGATGATCCATGATTGCTCTCTGGGCCAATGAACTAATCCCTAAAAGCTGTAGCACAACTTTGGGTTCTGTCAAGAATGTAGAGGTAACACTGTAAGCGGTAATAGGGCAAAGCCAATCCAAAATAGCGATCGCCAAGAAAGTTGTGGCAGGGGTTCAGGTTCGTCAAGTAAAAAATTAATGCGCTCTTCTAAGCGATCGCTGGTA
This sequence comes from Pseudanabaena sp., assembly GCA_044350865.1. Classification (GTDB taxonomy): domain Bacteria; phylum Cyanobacteriota; class Cyanobacteriia; order Pseudanabaenales; family Pseudanabaenaceae; genus Pseudanabaena. Next base: position 8,374 of record JBILGV010000070.1, read on the forward strand.
TTGGTATAGCCGAAGTTAGCCGCAAAGGTGATGTCAAGGTTATTTGTGCGGATATCAGTAATCAAGACATTGTTACTAACCATAGCTAGTAATGATTCAGCTAGCAACAAACCATCTACTTGCTGAGCCGCCCAGCGATCGGCGCGAAGCTCACGCAATAGCAACATTTCTTCCCAAAGTGCTTGGGTATTAGGCAGCCAAGGCATAACTTGACGTAGAGCGCCTAGCCAGAAAAACCAAAATGTGTCGCGGTAATGGGCATGGGCGCGTTCATGCAATAAAACAGCTTCAAGGTGAGGTGAATCGAGGGTATCAAGCAATCCCTGACTAACAAAAAGCTCCGATCTCCAAAACCCGATTTGCGCCGCAAACAGCATCGGAATATTCAATAACCTTATTGGCGCAAGTCTTGTAACTTGAGTATCACGGCAATCTATGACTAGTTTTTGTAATTTTTGTAAAGACAGCCAACCCGTTAAGGCAAGTTGACCAATCCGAAAAATACTGTAAGCCAAAAATAATAATGCGATCGCATAGCTCAATCTCCCAGCCTGCAAGCCAATCATTTGTCCTTCGGCTCCCATACATAGCACCGCGATCGCCGTCATCAGCACTAACATTGGCGGTAACGCAAAACAGACAAGGGCTTGATGCCATCGTTTCTGCCAATTTGTTGAGCCAATTGTTGAGCAATTTGCTACATTCCACCAACCATAGCGCAGTCCCCAAGCTAGCGCAAAAGATCCGACAATCATCACAAAATGGATAGAGAAAAACGGCATGGAATTAACTCTCCTGTGATTTGTCTCTAGATTTGTCTTTTGATTTGTCTCTGGATAGGCGTAGATCCTTTAGGCGATCGGCGATCGCTTCGATTTTGTCGATACTGGCGCGATCGAGATCATTCGCAAAGGCTGCAACAATATCAGCATCACCCAATTCTAAAAAGCGATTGAGTTGATGATAGGCAAGTAAGGCTTGAGCCTCTTCACGAGAAATTAATGTTTGCCAATACAGAGTGCGTCCCTCTTTGTCGCAATTAATCCAGCCCTTCTGTTCTAATCGGCGCAAAACCGTCATCACCGAGCCATAGGCTAACTCGCGATCAGGATCAAGCAAAATGCGATCGTGAATATCTGTGGCACTTAGTCTTGTATTGTCCCAAATAATATTTAGGAGTTCTGTCTCTAGGGGACCTAGCGATAATTGTTTCGGTCGATATTGTGGTAATGGGGTCATAACGGCTGAAACTGCATCATCTTAAAGATGGATTAATTAGTCAATACTACAGTTTATTCCAAGATTATCAAACCTGTCCGATTCTGCCCTCGCAATCATATATCTTAATTTTTATAACGGTTTATTCAGATAAATATGAGAGCGATCGCCTTTACAAATACGACTAACAACAAGCGATCGCTATCACACGAGACATTTTCGATCGCCTAAAACATCATCTCAAAATCTCTGTAAGTTAAAGCAGTAATAATTTTACTGTCTTGACTCTCTTGACTTTCCAAACTGTTTTAAAAAATTTTCTGAAGCGGTTCTAACCTCAGTTATAGGATCTCTTGCCATGCGAACTAAAGCTAAGCAAACTTGATCGAGTTGTTCAGAAAGATTGGCAATCTCTCTTTCTTGTTCAGGATTAAATGTATATCGCCCTAAGTTCATTATATGCGAGTGGATAGACCTAGCAATACGTCCCAATGTTTTTGCAACGGAAAGACGAACATAATCATCTTCAGAAAAACTTGCAACAATCAACTCATCAATAGCACGACTAAGTGCTAATGCCTCTTGGATTACATTATTTGCAAACTCATTTTTTATTTTAAGTGCGTCAACAAGGAGAGGTGTAGCGTTGAAACCACAAATCTGAATCAAGGGATTAGATGCTGCATCTCGTATACATTCATAAGGAGATTGCAAAGCTAGAATTAGAGCATCAATAGATGTAGAGCTACTTATATAACCTAATGCAAGAGATGCTCCTATCTCAATCCTGTATCCTCCTGTATATTTATCATGACTTAAAAAAAGTAAGCGTACTAGAACTTCAACTGCCCGTAAATCACCATATACGCCAACGAATACAGCAATATCCCCCATAAAATCACCCGACATTTCCTTTTCGGCTTGAAGTACTTTGACTAATGCCATTTCTACAAGTTCGGGTTGATACTTTTGAAGAACTGCATTCTCAAACCTTTGTTCATATGTATATGTTTCAAAAGAATATATTCCCATTTCAAAACAATCAGCCATTACCTTGACTAGGTTAGTTAAACTAGACGCATATAGATAAAGTCCCGAACAACCATCAGAACTGAACACTTGAGAATTAACAATATCTCCTTCTTTACATAAAACTGCTAATGATTCATGATCGTAGGCAAAGATAGGTAATAAACAAGAGCTTTTATCTATATCTTCTGGCATAGAAAAATACTCTTCATCGATTGAAATGTAAATTCTATGTTCTAAAGCTTCCTCAAGTGGAACAAAACGATATCCTGTACGAAACTGTTCATGATAAGTTTTTGCTCCATTTCGCCATCGGTATAATTCAATCACCTCGGTTGGTAATACTAGGTGAAAGGTATTTTCTAACTTTCTTATTTCACTTAATGTTAAACCGTCTTGAAGAAGAGCAAAAAACTCACTTCTCTGTGCTTCTAAATAATTCTGAATTCTTATAAGACCAGAATTTAAGTCATTTACATTGTTCATACTAAGATTAAAGACTGACATCATTGCCAGATATAGGTTGCAACTTAACACCATCCATAAACGAGTCAGTAATATTTTACTGCACAAACATGAGAGAGATCGCCTCAATTATTACTAAAAAGCGATCGTCAATATTAATCTTCAAACTTAAGAGATCGCTTTTTGTAATCCTAGTTTTTGTATGGGCTTTACATTCAAAATTTGATTAAAATTCGATCGCGATCGCCCTCTTTCCAAGGCGTTTCCGTAAAAAGTACTGTTGGTGACTTTGGTGTTCCCCACTTAGCGACTAAAGTTTGTAACACCCGATCCTGTGATTGGTGAAATGTATCAATATTGCCCTCGCCACGATTAACGATCGCAAACCAAATGGCTCCTTTTTGAGTTTGGACGATTCCCGCTAACGCACTCACATCCGACAAAGTTCCTGTTTTGACGATCGCCCCTTTCGGAATTTTGCGTCCATCAATTGTGCCGCAGTTACAACCACCGATAGGGAATAGATCGGCAAGGGTCAAACCCTCCATCTGGGCGCGATTATGGACTGCCATCAAGATCCCCACCGTAGCGCGGGGTGAAATTTGATTAGCTTGTCCCAATCCTGAACCATTAATCAATCGAATTTCCGATAGGGGAATTCCCGATGCATCGGCGGCGATCGCTGCTACTTGTTTGCCTCCTCCCATCTGTAAGGCTAAATTTTCCGCCATCTCGTTATTACTAAAAATGTTCATGTTTTTGAGGATTAGCCAAAGCGGTAATGATCGATGACGGATTAATAGTTTGCGGTCTGGAATATTTGTGGCGGCTTGAGTAGTGGATCCATTCGGCATGATCTGTACATTTCCAGAAATTACCAGTTGCGGTTGGGCTGTTCCCGCAGGCATCTTGGCATATTGTTCCGCTACCTCACCCTCCCATTGACTGCTATCAAAGGCTTGACGCAAAAACTTAGCTGATTCTAATAAATTGGATTCATAGTTCATGGAAAACTTGCCCGTCACAATCAAGTTACCCGTGACTCGCTTGATTCCCAATTTATTCAGCTTATTTCCAATGGCGATCGCATCTTCCCACACAAAAAATGGATCACCTTCACCTTCGATAATCAAATCGCCATTGAGTGTACCGTCTTTAATTTTCCCCGTTTGGCTAATAGTGGTAATAAAGCGATGGTTTGCACCAAAGGTTTGTAAGGAGGCTAAAGTTGTAACGATTTTTGTCAGGGAAGCTGATGGCAGAGGACTACTGGACAAATTTCCTGAAGCGATCGCCCCATCTTGGGACTGAATCCAAACACCTTGGGAGGGATTAGTGAATCCCGCTTGTTTAAGTTCGCTAAGCATGGCATTGATTGCTTGCTTAACTACAGGATCATCCTGACGATTGGCAACATCTTCGGATGCTAATACTGGGCGAGTCACATAGCTGATGAGCGATCGCGGAAACCTAGCTATTTCACGACCATCAAAAGATTGAGTCGCCCCCCATAACAGCAAAGCATTAACGAGACTCCACATTGTCATTCTGAAATCCAAATCTAAAACATATATACTGGCATTGCCAGCAAGTATATTTTAATCATCAAACATCGCTTTTTCGAGTTGTTCGATCGCTATTTCTAAATCATCGTTAACAATCGTGATATTAAACTCATCGGCGGCGGCGACTTCTAATTTGGCATGATTCAAACGTTTAGCGATTTGTGCCTCACTATCAGTGCTACGTTGGCGCAGTCGCTCCTCCAAAATTTCCATCGATGGCGGCGCAATAAAAATCCGCTTTGCCGTGGGGAAAGATTTCGCTACCTGTCGCGCCCCTTCTAGCTCAATTTCTAAAAGAACAATCTGCCCCAAGGCGATCGCTTGGTCAATAGGTGGACGCGGTGTACCATAGAGATTTCCCGCATATTCCGCCCATTCCAAAAATTCCCCTGCATCCCGTTTTTGTTCAAATTCCTCTCGATTCCAAAAGAAATACTCTCTTCCATTTTCTTCCCCACTACGAGGCGATCGCGTGGTTGCCGATATTGAGAAGAGAAGGCGATCGGGATATTGTTGCAATAACTTTTTTAGCAGAGTTCCTTTGCCAACACCGCTTGGTCCCGTTACGACAATTAATTTACCTATGGTCAAGTTGTTAATATTTCCTATCAGTTTTACAGTAAATTACCGTTCTATTCAGATTAAATCATACAGCCTAATTTCTTGAACAAACGAACAATCAATCAAGCTCTATTAGCTCGAATTTGGCTATAAACAGAATTAATTCTGTTGCAAGTCTGAAAAATATACAGAGAAACGATGGTAATATAGGCAGCGATACATAAATCACCAAGAACAGGTATAATCCCAAAAAATATGCTGACAATGAACAGTATAGAGGTTGTCAGCCCCAATGAGTTGTCTAACTCAAAAGATTTAGAAAGATTATTTTTCTGAACCATTTTGTTAAATGGGATATAGTAACCTGCAAAAACCCTAAAAATCCAATAAAAATTATAAAACGGAATAAATAGAAATCCTAATGCTTGTCCCGCAGAAATATCTGAATATTTTTCAACAAACTTCCACTTTCGGTGTACAAACATAAACCAAAATACACTCTGTGTTATCAAGAAAGGAAAAGCCACCATAACAATACCAGGTTCTCTTACATAAAATGCAATTCTTGAGAGCAAGCTACCTATTATTCCTGCTGCGAGAAAGAAAGAAAAATACAATGGTGTATTGATAAATTTTCTAATTTGGTCGTTTTTTGTTTCATCGTCATCAAATAAAAGTGGAGGAGATGTAGGCTGTAGGGGTGGAGGAGATGTAGGCTGTAAGGGCGGAGGGGATGTAAAAAGACCTTCTACAGAACTGGCAAATATCCATTCAGATAACCCTTCACACCAAACTTTGCCTGACTGTCGGTTGATTACTCCAGAGTTCGCAGCGCTCGTTAGCTCGTCAAACGTTATCGGACCAACTTGAGAGTGATTTACAGAGTAGTGCCAAAGTTTATTTTTATCGGGAACCATATCCAAAAATAATGATAAGTATTAGGGTAAACATTAGCTATTTATACCTTGCACAAACTTAATTTGCAGTTTTGTAAGATACAGTTACGAACCTAAAAAAAGTGGTTAGGACTTTCTTGGTAGCTAGTTAAACCACAATTTAAAAATTCTGTCATTGCAGGATATCTTGTTACATCTAATCTGTAGCGACTTCTTTGCTAATCACAAAACGGTTAGCGACTGTTTCAGGTTGAATTGCGGACAAAACCACATGACTAGAATCAGTGACAATTACGGCTCTAGTACGTCTGCCATAGGTGGCATCCACCAATTTGCCATGCTCACGCGCATCACTAATGATCCGCTTGATGGGAGCAGATTCAGGACTAACGATCGCAATCACACGGTTTGCGGAAACAATATTGCCAAAGCCAATGTTGATGAGCTTAATGTCCATAGTTTTGTCGATCTGCGATCAGTTTAGAGGTGATGTAGCTTCATTTTCGCAAGTATTATCGCATTATCCTCCAAAAGTCATTTAAATACGACATATTTCGTTAACTACAGCACTCTTAAGAGAACTTACGCGGTACAAATACTTATAGATTTAGGTACTGAATTACCGTATTCACATCCTTATCACCGCGACCAGAGCAGTTAATGATGATGCGTTGATCGGCTGTGAGTTGTGGACAGAGGGTCTCTAAATAGGCGATCGCATGGGATGTTTCCAAAGCAGGAATAATCCCCTCTAAACGAGATAGACGTTGAAATGCGTCAAGGGCTTCTTGATCGGTGACACTGTAATATTCAGCACGTCCCAAATCCTTGAGATAGCTATGCTCTGGTCCCACCCCAGGGTAATCCAAACCAGCACTAATGGAATGAGCCTCTTGTACTTGTCCCTGATCATCTTGCAAGAGATAGCTCATCGCTCCATGCAACACACCGACTCGTCCAAGAGTTAAAGTCGCGGCGTGAAATTCGGTATTTGTACCTTTACCTGCGGCTTCTACGCCGATTAAGCGCACACTTGGCTCATCGACAAACTCATGGAATAGTCCCATTGCGTTCGATCCCCCGCCCACACAAGCTAGCAAAATATCTGGTAAACCACCCCATTTTTCTTGGCTCTGTCTACGGCTTTCTTTACCGATTACGGCATGAAAATCACGCACAATCATGGGATAGGGATGTGGTCCCGCTACCGATCCGAGAATGTAATGGGTATCGACCACATTTGTCACCCAGTCTCGAATTGCTTCAGAAGTGGCATCCTTGAGCGTACCTGTCCCCGCCTCCACAGGACGAACTTCGGCTCCCATCAGTTTCATGCGAAACACATTCAGGGACTGACGTTCCATGTCCTGAACGCCCATGTAAATCACACAATCTAAACCAAATCGAGCGCAAACTGTCGCCGTCGCCACGCCATGCTGTCCCGCTCCTGTCTCGGCAATCACCCGCTTTTTGCCCATACGGATCGCTAGCAGTACTTGAGCTAGGGCATTGTTGATTTTATGTGCGCCCGTATGGTTTAGGTCTTCGCGCTTGAGATAAATCTGCGCTGTCCCATAGTGCTGCGTCAGTCTCTCGGCAAAATACAGTGGGCTGGGTCTACCAACATAATCCCGCAAATAGCCATCTAATTCACGATTAAAATCTGGATCATTTTTGTAATGATAAAAAGCAGTTTCTAGCTCCGTCAGAGCGCTCATCAGTGTTTCAGGAACATATTTACCGCCAAAAATGCCAAATCTTCCTAGTGAGTCAGGACGACTTGTTGTGGCTGAAACAGGAAATGGGGAAGTCAGTTTTGGGGCTAGCGGCGTTGTGGTCATAATTGGTGCAGTATTTAGTGCTTAATTGCTTTGAGTTAGGGCGGTAAATTGTGGCTGATGATTTTTACAAGTATACTTTATGGCTAGATTTCGGGGTTAGATTGCAGGGCTATATTTCGAGACTAATTTTCAGGACTAGAAACGGAGTCTAGGGAATGGTCTAGCTGCATTCTCGTCTCCATTTGCTTAATAAAGTAACCCGTCATCATTGCCGAACCAATTAAGTTAGCGAGGTTTTCGCGATCGGTAGTGATACTGACATTAAAATTCGGTGGTGGCAACATGCCAACTAAGTTTTGAATGTTTTGATGAATGATCTGGTGGGCTTCAGGAGTGACGGACTGGGCTACCCTTGCTAAGGTTTCAGGAGATTGACTCTTGAGGTAATCGAGCAAAAGGTTGTTGCTAGCATTGGGGTCGCTGTTAAGTTCACCGATATTAAACATATTAGATTCCCTAAAGATGTAATTTACTGGATTAATTTACTTGATCTATTCTTACCGATGCGATCGCTGATTTTTGAGTCGGAAAACCGTATTTAGCCGAACCAACAAGCCCTGCGTGGCAAAGCTTGTTAACTTATGCAGTTAGTTTTGTGCAGTGGTTTAGAAGTCGTCATCATAACTGCTATTACTGCTACTGCTAGCGGCTTCATTATCTTTGCGTGAGCCAAGTAATTCCAGACGATCAACTCGGATTACGGGCTTCTGACGTTCGTCGCCTGTGGTGCGATCATTCCAGCGATCAAACTTGAGGGAACCAGAAATCCCGATTAAGCTGCCTTTTTTGACATAGTTAGCGGCGACTTCTGCGGTTTTGTCCCAAACTTCTAGGTCAAACCAATCAGGAGGATCGTCACGATTGCTGGTGTTACGGTTAACTGCGATCGCAAAGTTGCAAACGACTTTTCCAGACTCAAAATATTTGACTTCGGGATCACGTCCCGCCCGTCCCACTAGATGCACTTTATTTAGGGTCATAAGACAACCATCAAAACCGTTACAGATGGCTATATTTTATCTGATTTTTACTGATTTTGACTGCTACTTGCTGCTATTAATAAACTTGCGCCATGCTCTAACCATTTCGGGTTCACGGTCAGGTCGTATATATTGCGCCATCAGCTTTAGGTCTAGACTAGGGAAAATTTCGCTTTGAGTAATTTCTTGATAGCCAGAGCCATCTTGTTTAATACGATAGAGGGAAAAGCGATCGCGCTGATAAAACCAAACTTCAGGGATCTGTAAACCTTGATAAATTTTGAGTTTATCAATACCGCCACTGGTGACAGTTACTTCGATCGCTAGGTCTGGGAATTGTTTGCGATCGCCAACACAAAAGCTTTCGTCTGGTTCTAGTCCGCGATTGGTTGATTGAGATTTGCAGGTAGCAGAACCACAACTGAACAGATCAACATCCAGAGCATCGGCATAGATGTATAAGAGTCTTGCGATTATGGTTTTCAGCATTTCATGCTCTGGCGAAAGCGTCACGATTTCTAAAACTCCTTGCAGATAGGTTAGATGTAGGTTTTGATGTCCAGAAAACATCTCAATAAAATTTTCATATTGCTGCCAAGTAATACCATAGAGAGGTATACGAGGTTCAGCGATCGCAGGTGCAATTAATTTTTCTAAATCAATTTGGGGGATATCAAGAGTGATTTTCATGATTATCTATACTTCGGTAGAAATGAAAGACAGGAGAATACCGATAATTTTGTCGATGTTGTTGATGTATCAGGGATCGCCCCACTAGCATCTCATCACCTCACTCATTAAACTTAACAGCGATCGCGATCACATATTTTCAGTGAGCAAATTCTTTGTTTCGACAAACTTATCTCACTTTCACCTCTTGGAAACAGACTGATAATAACCATATCAAGAAAAAAGATTGAGGAGTTAGAGCGATGTCGGCATTTAATTTTTTAGGTTTCGTCTTCAAATTTTATGCTGGTGCTTTAGGGATTTTAGTATTGACAAACGCTGTTTTTAGCTTGTAGCGGATTTGGCTCCTATGATTGGAAGATTTAAAAGAAAAGAAGACTCGCTTTGCGATTGCGAGTCTTCTTTTGTTAATCAGCTAATTGTTTCGTTGCTGCTAATTCTCGCTCTAAAAGGTTCACTCTCTCCAATAACTGTTGATTAGAGGCAAGCAGTTCTTGCGTTCTCGATGACAAATAGGGATCGGATTCCCACCAATTGATGCCGATTTCTTTAGCCTTATCCACAGAGGCGACTAATAAGCGAATCCTGATGCTCAGTAACTCCACACTACCCACGGACACCGTGATATCACCCGCAATCACAATTCCCTTATCTAATACTCGTTCGAGAATATCGGCAAGGGAAGAGCCAGTGGTGCTAGTTTTAACAGCTTGGGGTTTTATCGCTTGAGACATTTAAGGTATTTGATCCAATAATTTAGCGAGTCCGAGTTCTGACTCAGGCTCACCATTACCATAGCGAGAAATCAGCACATCAAAGCAAAGATCGCGAAAATCTTCGTCTTTGCCAGAGACAGGAATTTCATGCTCATGACAAATTTTACCAATCAACAAACAGGCGCGTAAGCTGGAAGCTTTACTGCACTCAACTTGACGGCGATAGCCACGAATTAAATTGATTAATTTCAGCGCTTGAGTACGCTCTAAACCTACTCGATTTACCAAGATTTGTTTCTCGGTTTCCACATCCGCTTCACCGATATTAATGGTGATCATGCGATCAAGGAGGGCATCCTGTGTGGGATGTACTCCCGCATATTCATCAGGATTAGAAGTAAAGATCGCTCGAAAAAGGGGATGCACTCGCACATATTCCATTTGAGAACTGTCGGGCGGCAATACAATCAGTTTTTCTTCGAGGGCGCTGAGCAGCACGTTATTTACTTCGGGACGAGATCGGTTGAATTCGTCATAAATTAAAGTGAAACCTTCCTTAGCGGCTAAGGTCAATCGTGAATCTGTCCAGCTTTGGCGCAGATCATCTTCAACTTTTAGAACGGAATGGATATAGTTATCAACAACTTTTTTACGGGAATAGCCAGAGTTAGAACCAATTAGCTGCGACGATCGCAGATCTTCATCGCCATAGATCAAGACCATAGGTCGTCCGACTAGCCCTGCAAGGTGCATCGCTAAGGTGGTTTTGCCAGTACCCGCAGGTCCGCGCAAATGGATCGCGAAACCTGATTGTAAGTAACGTAAAGCGCGGCGGACTATTTGCTTAGTGAAGTCAGTGCTAATAAACTGACGCGCATTGGCATGGAGAACTGTGGTCATGTTTAGGAGCCTTCCGCCATTTGCAGCAGAGTATTAAGGATATCCGAAGGATCGACCTTCAATGTGTTTGCGCCCTGAGCAAGTAAATCTCTCACGGTGTCGCGATCGTTGACAACTTCTAGCAAACTAGAGTTTGTAGACAATTGAGCCACATAGTCAACCACAAACTGCTCGATTTTGCCAGCAACTTTGGATACTTCTTTCGGGGTTTCCTTGGCAACTTCTTTGACTTCAAAGGGTTTAGAGATCGCAGGTTCTGGTGATTTTACGGCAACACTTTCGGCTTTACCGTTCTTCTTTTTAGATGCAGAACTACTGCTTTCAGAGACTTCACTAACTTTCACAGAAGCCTGAACAGATGCTTTTACCTGAGGTGCTGCGACAGAACGCGCTCCCGCCCAAACGGAATTAGTTAAATTAGTGCGGAAAGCCTTTAATTTCAAAGCTTGAGCATTTGCTTTTTCAAGGCGCGTAGTCTCTAAATTTCCTAGAGAATTTCTGACATTAGCGGCGCGATCGCTAAATTCTTGAGATCTTTGTTGACTGGCGAGAGTTGCACTAGCAAGACGATTTTTGGTGAGATCTTCTATTTGCATTTGGGTAAGCGCGGCTCTATCTTCTACCAGTTGTCGCCGTTGTACTTGATCAGCTTGAGCAGCCCGAACTCTGGCTTTGTGGATGTGCTTTAACTGCGATCGCATTTTAAAAGTGCGAGTTCTGACCTCCTGAGCGCGTTCTTCACTAGCCTCAGCAGCCTGCTCAGTGCGGTTAGTGCTGAGTTCTTGTAAGTATTCCGACACTTGGACTGCGCGGTTTTTTACTTCTTGTTGTCGAGACTCCAACGCCATTTCTGAGATCGCCTGTCGTCCTAATTCCCCAGCAAGGCGAGTTTGCTCAGCATGGGCTAAATAATCAGCCGTAGCCTCTGATTGTTCTTGAAATTCCCTTGCCCGTTCTTGTTTTGCTTGTTCGCAATCCACCAAAAACTCTGCTCTTTCTTGCAATCGTTGCTGTCTTGCTTCTGCAAATTCTTGCATCAAAGAAGTCATAACGCCTATCCTCAAGTTTATGTTTTGATTTAGTTCTGCTTGATCTGTTTTTGGCGATCGCTTTCGCCAATCAGTTTAAACTTCACTTTTAAAATTTCTTAAATAAAATCTGTAATGCGTCATCATATTGATCCCCCTCTTCACTGCATAACTACTTTGTCAAAAACTTACTGCTTTGTCACCAATAAACCGAACAAGGTCGCTCTCAGTGAAAAGGGAGTAGAACAGAAAACTAAGCAGCAGGTACTGCTGCCGATGCGGTTAGACCAACTGCTTCAGCATACTTGAGGTATGTTTCGACAGAGGCAATGACCACACGAGCTTCGATGGATAGTAGTTCGATTCCCACTAGAGAAACTCTCACCCATGCATCAATAACGATGCCCTTGTCCAAAATGCGATCAATGACTTCCGCTAAGCTAGAGGAAGAATTGACTTTTTCGACTGCCATGATAATGATCTCCTTGATTTAACTTTAAATACCGACAATAATCATTGGGTGGTATTTGATTGGAATTTAACTGACACTTGAATTGTGGCACTTAAACTTCGGCATTTTGATTGTGCCTTTGCAAACTGTACTACACAACAGCAAAATTACTTATACTGATTCTGTAATAGATCATCCTGATTTGAGATGACACATTTATTGTAGAAGGTATCGTAGGTACTGACGGTAAATTTTCCTTAAGAAAAGTGTAAGCAGCTTAAGAAAACCTCTTTGTACCTATTCTGCCCAAGTTTTATCAAATTTCAATTAATTATCCACAACGAAAATCATGAATACTAATTCTAATAATCAATCTATTTCTAACGAAATTACTGAAAATAAACAGCAATCTCCTAATCAAAATCCTAGTCAAATTTTACCTAACGCTAAATCGACCACGACCAAAGATAGCTTTGTTAAGCTTGCCATGCGAAATATGGTGAAGAAAGGTAGTACCTCACTATTTCATTTTTTTCTAACAATTGTTGGCGTGATCGGGGCTTTGCTAGGATTAGCGATCGCTTTTCACTAAATACCGAAAATACCGATTTATTATTGGCATGGTGAAGCTGTGCCAGTAAGCTGTGCCAATAATAATTTGTTTTGCAAATTTGGAGCCATGAGTCATTGAGTATTGATTTATATTGTGAAATTTATCCCGAAGTAGCTGATAGTCATCCGATCGCGATCGAACAATGGCAAGAATGGTTTGATATTTGGGAGAAATATCTCCTATCAGAACAGGCGATCGCCGAGGGGAAATATGAACTATCGCTCACCATTACCGATGATCTGACGATTCAGCAGCTAAATTCCCAATATCGGCAACAGGATCGCCCTACGGATGTGTTGTCTTTTGCGGCGCTTGAGTCGGATATTCCCGAAATTCCTCGCAATGATCCTGATGATGACGATGATTATATTGAGCCAATTTGTTGGGGAGATATAATCGTTTCTCAGACAACGGCTATTCGTCAAGCGGCGGAACGGGAACATTCACTAGTTTATGAACTGGCTTGGCTAACTGCACATGGATTATTACATTTACTAGGCTGGGATCACCCTGATGAAGAGAGTTTAGAGGCAATGCTCGAACAACAGGATCAAATGTTAAAGCGAATTTCTCTACCTCAAACCATATAAACGGCGGAGCGAAGCTCTGTCGTTTATGCATTGTTTAAGTATTTGAGGGCGCAATCTGGGTAAAATAGTTTCGTAGCGGTAAAATTCTGCAATTGCTTGAACAATCTATTGGGACGAAAAATCCATGAACAATGATTTGTCGATATCAAGAATGTTTTTAGTTACATCGCCATTACGATCCGAGCAAATGACCCAAGCTGATGAGTTTGAAAAAACTGAGTTTACACAGTTAGAACAGAAAGCGGCTCAGCGCAGTGATTCCTTTCAAATTGCCACAAATTTATTCCTCAGTTTTAAATATGCTGGACAAGGTGTTGGTTATGCTTTTCGGACGCAGAGAAATTTTCGGATTCATTTGTTGATTGGCGCGATCGCTTTATCTCTGAGTGCTTATTTCCAGTTGTCCGCCGTTGCTTGCTCGATTATTAGTTTGACGATCGCCTTAGTTTTGGTATTGGAATTACTGAATACGGCACTGGAAGCTGTGGTCGATCTGACTGTGGGGCGCGAGTTTCATCAGTTAGCCAAAATTGCGAAGGATTGTGCGGCAGGTGCGGTGTTGATTGCGGCGATCGTCGCCTTGCTGATCGCTGCCGTGTTGTTGTTGCCGCAGATATTATTGGAATTAACTTAAAATATACAGGGCGGTGCGAAGCATCACTCTATATATTTTAAGTCTGGATATTTCTGCCCATGCTGCTATCAATCTCTGACTTCTTTATCCGACGACCTGTGTTTGCGACGGTTTGTTCTGTGGTGATTACGTTGTTGGGGGCAGCTTGTATTTTTATTCTGCCCATTGCCCAATATCCTGAAATCACTCCACCCAAAGTCACCGTCACCGCAAATTATATCGGCGCGAATGCGGAAGTTGTCGAATCTACAGTTACCAATGTGCTGGAAAGAGAACTAAATGGTATTGAAGGAGTTCGCTACATTACTTCTACAAGTGCGAATGATGGCACAAGTTCGGTTAACTTAGTTTTTGATCTGGGTAAAAACAAAGATCTCGCCGCAGTTGATGTCCAAAATCGGGTTTCCACTATCGAGTCCCAACTGCCCGGACCAGTACAGCAAACGGGAGTACGAGTTAGCAAAGAATCTTCGGGATTTCTATTTGCGGTCGGTGTCTACGCGGAAAAAGGGCAGTATGACGATCTCTATTTGAGTAACTATGCCGATCTTTATATGGTCGATGCGATTAAGAAGGTGAAGGGCGTTGGCAATGTAATTATTTTCGGTGAACGGAAGTATGCCATGCGAGTCTGGCTCGATCCCAATCGTCTGTCGGCTAGGGGCTTAACGGCACAGGATGTTGTATCGGCAATTCAGCAGCAAAATTTACAAGTTGGGGTAGGACAAATTGGACAGCAGCCAAATCTTCCTGATCAACAATATCAATTATCTATTTCGGCAACAGGAAGACTCAAGACTACGGAAGAGTTTTCGGAAATAGTGATTAGAACTGCGGCTGACGGTTCACCGATTAAGTTGCGCGATGTGGGTCGAGTGGAATTGGGAGCAGAGAATTATGGTTCAACGCTGAGATTTAATGGCACTCGTGGCATTGGGTTGGGCATATCCCAGTTGCCTGATGCTAATGCTCTGGAGGTTGCCAAGGCGGTAAAACATGCTTTGGAAGAACTCAAACCAAGTTTTCCTCCAGGGTTAGATTATGAAATTGCCTTTGATACCACCAGTTTTATTGAGGCGGGAACGGAAGAAGTAATTATTTCGCTGTTGATTGCGATCGCACTGGTGATTGTGATTATCTTTTTATTCTTGCAAAACTGGCGATCAACTTTAATTCCTGCGGTAGCCATTCCTGTATCTCTAATCGGTACATTTATATTTATTAAATTACTGAATTTTAATATTAATACCCTAACTCTATTCGGGCTGACTCTTGCCACGGGGCTTGTGGTTGATGATGCGATCGTTGTGGTTGAGGATGTTACTCGCCGTATTCAAGAAAAAAGTGAATCGCCCATTCAAGCCGCGATCGCTTCGATGAATGAATTGCAGGGCGCGGTGATTGCTAGTTCTCTCGTGTTAATTGCCGTATTTGTGCCTGTCGCCTTTTTCCCAGGAACTACGGGGCAACTATACAAACAATTTGCGTTGACGATCGCCTTTTCCATTACAGTTTCCACTTTTAATGCGTTAACGCTTTCACCCACATTGGCGGCGCTATTACTCAAGCCAGAAGTACCTCATAGCAATTGGTTTTTTGATCGGGTGAACTGGCTAATTGATGGAACTCGTCATAACTATCAATGGTTGGTTACAAAGTCCACCAAGTTTAAAGGGATTGCAATGATTTTGTTTGCAATCTCGCTGTTCCTAACCTATTGGGTATATACGATTGTTCCCAAAGGCTTTCTGCCACAGGAAGATCAAGGTTACTTTATTACGATTGTCCAAGCACCTGAAGGCGTATCGCTAAATTACACCGAAAAGATACTGGAAAAAGTTGAAGGAATTATGCGAAGTAAGGATGACAAGGGAGAATCTGTGTATCCTGAAATTGCGAATATCTTTGCGATCGCAGGTTTTAGTTTTAGCGGCAATACTCCCAATAACGGCATTATCTTCTCTACGCTCAAGCCTTGGAAAGAAAGAACGCGATCGGCTGATGCGGTCATTGGTGGCTTTGCACCTAAGCCCTTTGGTTTACTTCCATCATTAATTTCGATTCAAGAAGCTTTTGTAGTTCCCTTTCCGCCGCCAGCTATTCAGGGCTTGAGTAATTACGGTGGCTTTGAATATCAATTGCAGGACAAAGCAAATCAAGGATTTCCTGCGATCGAGCAGACTATGGGGGCTTTATTGGGGAGAGCGAGTACTTATCCCGATCCCAGTCGTCCGATGCTGGCAGGGTTGCGTCCTAACTTTAATGGTAATACGCCGCAACTGACAGTGGAAGTCGATCGCATTAGAGCCAACGCACTCCAAGTCTCGCTCCAAGATGTTTACAGCACCCTCCAAACCTTGCTCGGTTCCCAATATGTCAATGATTTTAATACCTTCGGTAGAACCTATCGCGTGTATGTCCAAGCCGATGCTAAGTTCCGTTCCAATCCTGATGACATCAACAAACTTTATGTGCGATCGCGTTCAGGACAGATGATTCCGCTTAGTAACTTAGTCAAAGTCACCCAGACAGTTGGACCTTCGATTATTAACCACTACAATCTATTTCGGTCAGTGGAAATTACTGGCAATACCGCTCCTGGAGTGAGTTCGGGACAGGCGATCGAGGTTATGAACAAAATTTCTAAGGAGGTTTTACCCAAAACCTTTGGTTATGAATGGTCGGGGCTGTCCCTTGAAGAAATTGGTTCGGGAAGTAGTGCCTTCTTTATCTTCGGTTTGGGAATTGTGTTTGTGTTTCTCGTACTCGCTGCTCAGTATGAGAACTACATCGACCCCGCGATTATTATGCTCACCGTGCCGCTTGCGGTTTTAGGAGCGCTCTTAGCAGTGCTATGGCGCGGGCTGTCCAATCCAGCCTTCTCTAACGATGTGTATACTCAAATCGGCTTAGTCATGCTGATTGGTATGGCTAGTAAGAACGCAATTTTAATCGTGGAGTTTGCTAACCAGTTGCGCGATGGTGGATTGAGCATTACCAAAGCGGTAATTGAGGCGGCTCAACAACGCTTACGCCCAATTCTAATGACGGCTTTTTCCACGATTATCGGTATTTTCCCTTTAGTGATTGCCACAGGCGCAGGAGCCGCCGCGAGACAGTCGATTGGCACGGCAGTCATGGGTGGGATGTGTGTGGCGACATTATTAAGTTTGTTCATTGTTCCCATTCTCTACATTGTCGTTAAGAATATTGAGGAACGCATGAAAACTGGCTTGTATCGCCCGAAACCATAACCATGACTAATTTTTCCTTGGTGTAAATAATTCGTTGATAGCGCTTTCTGTGAAACGAGCTAATGGGGGCTTTTCAATTCTTCAATAGCTGAATCACTAAAATTTCATTAATATTTCATTAAACCTTAACACGAAGTAACCTGTCCATCCCTTAGAGTAGCTCCACCAACCATTTAGTGCAAAAATGTATTCTCTCGGCAAACTCCCTTGAGGGGATTGAAAGTCATAGTTGAAGGAATCCCACGGAGATAGCCATCTATTACCGACACGCCAATGGACAGATTGACCGAATATATTTTCGCTGATTGTCTGTGTGGATGTGTCGTCCGAAGACCTGCAACCGAGCCTATGCCAGATCTTACTTTGAATGCTAAATCCAAAGCGACCATTGCTATATTTAATCCAAAGTTGATCTATAGCTGATAGACTCTGCAAAGAAAGCCTTTTAATATCCTCTGATAATAACCAACCTTCCTTTTCTCGCCCTGCTAATTCAAGCAAAAGCCGCTTAGTCTCATGGTCAGCATCTCTCAATTTCCCCAACTCAAGTAATTTTTCCAGTTTCTGGCAATTGAGAAAAAATTCGACAGGTTGCTTCTGCTTAGGTTCTACTTCACGTTCTATTTCGCCTTGAGTAATTTGGGGATGATAAGATTTTAAGAATTCATAGGCGGCATTAATTTGCTTCAGTTTCTCCTCTGCCTTTTGCTGTAATCTTGGATTGTCAGAGAAACGGTCTGGATGCCAAATTGTAGCTAAATCTTTGTAAGCCTGCTTAATCTCAGCCTGCGATGCTCCTGCTTCAATTTCAAGAACTTGGTAGTGTATATGTGGTTTCATGGTCGCGATTCTACTAGGCTATTAATTTGTGATAATAAATTTTTCGACTTGCAAAATTGATTGAGTAAACTCTGAAACTGAGATTTTTGAATTTATTCTTATTGATTATTGCTTATTGATTTTATCTCTATTCTTTATATTGTCGTTAAGAATATTGAAGAGCGCATGAAAATTGGTTTATATCGACCAAAACTTGATCATGATCACGAATTAGATGTGGTGATCGCCCTAACTGGCGATAATTTAAATGGCAATCTAAATAGTAGTCATGATGATAGACAGTCATCTGAAGATTCACAAGAAGAGAGTAAACCCCATTAAACCATCATGATTAATTCTAATTCTGAGCCACAACCCGACCATACTAGCCAAATCATCACCGTCCGCCCCGATCGCGAAACTGCGACTTTGCAAAAGCTACCCTATTTTGTTGGTATCTCAGGTAAAACCGCAGGAGCCAAAGGAATTTCGTTAGTGTCTTTATTTATTCGCGGTGATAATAGGTAGCGAAAAAGGTGTAAAACAAGGATATACACAAAATCAGGATCGCGATAATTATGAGTATAGCGGA
>JBILGV010000147.1:0-8788 GCA_044350865.1 Pseudanabaena sp.
AATCATATTGAACTTGAGTTGATAATGGCAAAATTAGAGCGTCTGATCGCGCTGGCAGAAGATGAACTGGTTCAGTACAGCACAACAGCCCGCAAAATTGAGAAAATGCGCCAAAAAATTGGCTTGTCTCTGAACAAGAGGGAACAAGAGCAGGCTAAAGCTGAATTATTAGCAGAAATGCGAACCGATGAGCTTAGTCAGATCGTTGAAAAAAATCGTCAGACTGTTTCATTGCCTCTGTGGGGCATTGCAGGGCTGGGACTATTACTGGGAATATCGATGGAGCAGCCTCTAGACTTTATTGCTACTGTTGTGGGTACGGTTGGGGCGATCGCTATTCAAAAATGGGGTTGGAAATTACAGGCTAAGCGGTTAGTGTTACAAACCCTCGAAGATATCGAAGAACGCTCTAAAGCGCCTCGAAATTAGCCTCAAAATCACCATCAAAATCATCCTCAAAATTATAAGATTGCGTGATGGCGTACATTTTTACATCCCAAGGACGCTCTTTGGTGAATACATAGTTATGTAAAATCCCTTCAAATTCCATCCCCGCCTTTTCTAAAACCCTTGCGGAAGCGACATTTTCCACGGCACAAAACGCCTGAATCCTTAACAGATGCATTGTATGAAAGCCAAAAGCGATCGCTGCCTTTGCCGCCTCGGTCATTAATCCTTGCCCCCAATAGTTTCTGGCTAGGGTATAGCCCAACTCGGCGCGGCGATGGATATTTGTCGTCTGTAAACTGCAAGTTCCAATTAATTTTTCGCTTTCTTTGGCAATGACTCCCCAAGTAATTCCTGTGCCAGAACGATATAACTCAAGAGCCACATTGTTTACATATTCATAACTGTCACGTATTGTCTGGTGAGTGTCCCATAAAGTGTAGGCGGTAACTTGGGGATCGCTGGCATAGGCAAAAATGTCCCCGACATCAGCGATCGCAATTTGCCGCAAAATCAGCCTTGGCGTTTGTAAAGTTAGAAATTGCTCTGCCAGATCTAGCATGGTTAGAATTTTTAGATGTTTAGCGATACCTGCTCAACCCATGATAGGGGTTGGCGCTACAGGATAAATTGCCATACTGATTGCTACAGAAATTTCTACACAATGCTTTACATTTGCCCCACACATCACAGTCTAAATGTAGAGTATTTAACATTAGTAAATTAGCAAGAAACGATTATGACTATCGCTCCCGTTGCCCCTAGTAAGGTTTTACGCAAGGTTCCTGTTGACTCTAAGACTCGCGTGAAACAGTTTATGCAGAGCTTGCAAGATAAAGTTTGCCAAGGTTTAGAAGAACTAGATGGCAAAGCCAAATTTAAACAAGATCAGTGGGAACGTCCTGAAGGTGGCGGTGGGCGATCGCGAGTAATTGTTGATGGTGATTATTTTGATAAGGGCGGCGTAAATTTTTCTGAAGTGTTCGGCTCGCAGTTGCCGCCCACGATTTTACGTCACCACCCAGAAGTCGAAGGTGAAACGTTTTATGCAACTGGGACATCGATGGTATTGCATCCCAAGAATCCTTACGCGCCAACAGTTCATTTCAACTACCGTTATTTTGAAGCAGGTCCAATTTGGTGGTTTGGCGGTGGGCTTGACCTAACTCCTTACTATGGTTTCGGCGAAGATGCCAAACATCTGCACAGCACCCTTAAAGATGCTTGCGATCGCCACAATCCTCATTATTATCCTGTTTTTAAACAATGGTGTGATGATTATTTTTACCTCAAGCATCGCGGTGAGACTCGTGGTGTTGGCGGTATTTTCTTTGACTATCAAAATGGCGAAGATGGACTGTACAAGAATAGTAATGACTCCACAAATGCTCAAGTTATGAGTGATGAAGTGGGTGATGTACCCCGCACTTGGGAAGAGATTTTTGCATTTGTGAATACTTGCGGGAATTCTTTCTTACCATCCTATGTACCGATCGCGGAGCGCCGCCGCAATATGGAATATGGAGATCGCCAGAAGCAATGGCAGCTATACCGTCGTGGACGCTATGTAGAATTTAATCTCGTCTATGATCGCGGCACAATCTTTGGTTTACAAACTAATGGACGGACTGAATCAATTTTGATGTCGTTGCCTCCGTTAGTGCGTTGGGACTATGATTATACTCCTGAGCCAAATACCCCTGAAGCTGAACTTTATGAAACTTTCTTGAAACCTCAAGACTGGGCTAATTGGCGAGGTTAATCAAACAAAAAATTACGGCGCTTTGCGCCGTAATTTTTTCTAATTGGTTCTAATTAACTCCTGTACCCAAAATACGGTAGTGGCACTGAGAATCGCGATCGCCCATTCAATTCCGTTCAGTGGAACAGTTGACATAGCCTCACCAAACCAAGGCATCTGCACCAAGAGAATTTGGCAAATAGCGGTAAAAGATATGCTGAGCATGAGTGGTAAGTTGCTGAATATACCCTGTCGAGCGATCGCACAGGCATGGAAAATCTGACTAAAGCCAAGGGTAACGAAAGCCATTGATCGCGCTTGGGAAAACATTGCTGGTTGACCTTGATGTTTCAACCAAAACACGACCGAAATACTTGTAATGGTCGCGGTGACAGCTAACAAAACCCGTAGGTAATTACTAGAGCGCAACATGGTTTGAAACCGATGCGCTGGTTGAAACAATAGGCTTTCATGGGTGGGTTCGAGAACTAGGGAAAAAGCAACAATGGGAGTAGCGATCGCACCGATCCAAAGTAATTGCAATGGCGGCATGGAAAACCCTGCGGCGGTATCCATTAATGTGAGGACAGCGAGGGTAAAGGAACTGGTAGAGTTAAGTAGGGCGAGCCGTTGCAAACGATCAAATATGGCGCGACCTTCGAGAATGGCGATCGGAAAATATTGGAAGTCTTCTCTCGGTAAAATCAACCCCGCACTATCCTGCACTTCCTTTCTGCAAGTGCGATCGCAAATGCCGACATCCGCAAGACGCAGCAGGGGAATGTCAGAAACATCATGACCAATGACAGCGACGGCATTTAAATTAGCAAGATTACCTTGCCATTGTCGAATCCGTTCTTGCGGTGCATCAAAATAACTATAGGTTTCAATACCAATCACTTGACCAAGATCATAGGCTTCTACCTCAGAAGCTCTGAGCAAGGCTCGCCACGAGATGCCTCCCCAACTCAAATCCGCAAAACTAACCTTCATATCCGAATCAATGTCGGACTCGACAATCGGTACAATCGTGGTTACTCTCGCGATCGCATCGAGTACCGAAGGAAATCTTGCCCATAGACGCTGTTTTGCCAGATCGCGCATCCCAACTAACTGTACTTGAGTGGCGGTACGGAGCAGATTCTGAGGATAGGTACTAATGATCAGCGCGGCGGCGGTCATGGCATTGATTGTAATTCCCCTTTGCCATGCAAAAATGCTAGCGGTGGTAGTAATCAAGATTAATAGCCCTAACCAGACTTTACGCAGTTGCCGCAGTTCTGCATGGATCACCGAAAACGGCTGTTCTTTAATAATCGCTGATTGTTCTTGCGTAAATCGACCTGTGGCAATTACGATGCCCTTGGCAGTTCCTGCGGATATCTCTGTCCCTGCATAAATCATGTTTTGGCAATCTATGGGCTTCGTCTTTTCAGAGAAAGTCATGCTCGCATATTTCCAAGAAATAGCATCGCCGCCCAAATTGGTCTGATTCACACATAGGTCGTCAGAATTTTCTACCAGCCGCACATCAACATTGGGGCGATCGCCTTCTTTTAATAGCAGCAGATCACCAATTACTAAATCCCTGATTGGTAATTCCATTTCTTCACGATCGCGCAATACCATCACTGAATTAGATAGTTCATTTTGCCGACTTTGAGGGCGATCGCGGCTAAGTTTTTCTCTAGTTTTAATTGACCATAAAGCGATCGCAATCCCAATTGCACCATGCAATCCGCCTACGACAATCAGCGCCCATCCTTCGGCTCCATTCCATTGCAAGTATATCGCTGAACCGATTAACACATAAGTCAAAGGATCGATCCAAGGTTGTAAGAGAACCTTCAGAACTGGACGCGATCGGGGTAATTTATTTGCGCCGATATGACGTAATCTTTGCCTTGCATTCACATAAGATAGCCCTTCCATCGAAGTTTCCAAAGTTGCCAATACCTGCGGGACATCCATTTGATGCCAAGGCTTGGAAATGTCCGATAAAAAAGCGAATTTGGTCATAGTGATTTTTGGGCTTATTTTGCTTGTTGCAATAACTTCATCTGCTGCTGTACCTGAACTTTCACTTTCTGAGCTTCAAGATAGACTGTAGTTCCATTTTTAATTTTTTCTAGATCATCATTAATAGATTTGAAACTAGCATAGGCTTGATTTTTATTTAAGTCTTTACCTTCTTTTGGTAGACTTGCCCATAGCTCAGTGAGTTTTTGATTAGCCTGATCAAGAAATTTCACGGCATCTTGTTCGTTTTTTAAACGCACCTTCACTTCAGAAAGATTGTTGCGATAGTCAGCTAAGCGTTTTTTTACTTCTAAATCATCGGAGGTAATTTTTTCCAGTTGTTGAATTGCATCTCCCCACATCAACGCAATCTGATTCCATTTCTCGCTCGAATGGGGAGGATTCCGACCAGACTCAGCAGCTTTTTTGGCATACTCTTCAGCGCCATTAATCAATAAGAACACCTTCTCATCACCACCTGCAATTCCTGCCACTGCTTTTAAATCTCTAGTAGAGGTAGCAACAAGCTGTTGAGCTTTGCGTCCCGCCATTGTTTGCGGTGGAATTTGGTTGAGGCGATCAATCGCAGCTTGCCAATTCTGGGCTGCAAGTTTCTTTTCAATTGGGGATGTTGCCTTCGGAAATGTTGCCTTAGCGATCGCCAGATCTTTTTCGACATTAGTGAGAGCAATCTGGGCATTTTTTTCTTGAAACACTTTGGCTTCTAATTGTCCCGCCTTAATGCGTGCCGCCTGTAAACCCGCAGGCGAAAATCCCCATCCGCCCCAATACCCGCGTGAATAATCACCCCAATCTGCGATATACCATGCAGGAATTGAGTCTAAGGCGCTTTTACCTTCTTTGAGTTTACTCTCTCCTCGATCTAAGTCTTCTGGACTAGTTGGCGACTCGATTAATTGTCGAGACTCTTCAACCGTAGCTTGTCCTTTTTTAAAATTTGCATCGATTGACATATTGCTCGGCAGCAGTAAAATCGGCGCGACTTTAGATACGGGCTGGCGAATTACGGGATAGGGGAGATTAACGACATACAGGATTCCCGCAGGAATTCCCACTAAAACGCCGATCCAAATTAGCCTATTCCTTAATTTTTTTAAACCCCAATCTTTGCGCTGAGCTACGGGTTTCGTTTTGATGTTGGTTCCCATGTTCTGATGCGATCGCGCTAGCTCTGCCTCTAGCTCTGTATAACGTTGCATTGCCGAACTCGGTTGAGACGCAAGGGGATCGGGCTGTGCGGGGCTGGAATGTTGAATGGTCTGGATGTCAGGAGAATTTCCCTGTTGAGGATTTTTCCACTTTGCAAACATCGAATTGATAATGCCCATAAGTTTCTCCCAATACAGATAAGAGTGATATTCAGAGGGGATTGCACTTTAAATATCAGTCTTACGCATTATATCTCAATGTGAAATGATTTAAGGAACACAATTCACCCCTAAACCACGCATTTGTCGAATATGCTCATCTAGCGCTACTACAGTAGGTATATTTAAACGTTGGGACATCACCAACAGCGAGCAATCTGTATAACTCCAAGCCTTGTCATCATATCGACAAAATGCTTCCCAAGTGGCGATATCATCAGCTTCTGATAAGGCGACATAAGTATGTTCTTGACGTAACAATCGCCCAACAGCAATGGAATCACGAATTGAAATCTTGACTCGGAGCCACGTCACTGTCTCATCAAAAACTGTTGAGAGAATTACCCATTTTGAATCAGGATTGGATAAGAAATAGTTTTTTACAGCTAAGTGGTGCTTTTCGGAGCCAACAAAAAAAGCAATCAGTGCTGATGTATCAACCAGAACTTCTGCCATCACAGATTGCCATAAAGAACGTCATCAATACTTTCAGCATAGTTAGTAACTACATCTATATCTCTATGAATTGGTGTATCCAAATTATTTTTAACTTGTAATCCGCCGCACAGTTGCCAAGTTTGGGTATTAACCAACAAAACTTCTTGATGTGTATATTTTTGGATTGCTTGCATGATAAATTCCTGCACAGAAAAACCTGTTCGATTTGCCTGTAACGCAACTTCATCGGATACTTCAATAGTAACTTGCATGGCTTTTGAACGTTAACTATAGATTGAAAAGCTTATATACCCTGATTTACAATGTGATCACTTGTTAAAGATTGTTATGACACTCTCAACAATTATCCATAATGAAACGAATGATTTTCTCCTTTCTAGTTTTGATCGACTCTCTACCCCATATTCCTTTACTAGGATCAACCATATTTTGAACTTCCTTTTGTTGTTCAAGGTATGAATAGTCTTTGTGTTTTTTGCGAAACGGCTCATTTTGAATTGATGCATTATGCGATTTAGACAATAGTAAATAGTTACCCAAACAATTAAGATACTGGTTACGAAACTCCTCGTCATAATTATCATAACCGTGTGGCTTCTCTGAAGGCTCTGTTGTAGGAGCAATATGCTCTAATTCTGGACGCTCAATTTGGTCAAAGCGTATATTAAACTCGTATCCTCCATGTCTAGATTTAGGATTTTTCAAATGATTTTCGTATTTCCAAAGTAGATATTTGGCTAATCTATGATTGATTCCACCTTGAAGGGATTCATTCAATTTTTGATCATTCCAGTGTGACCACCAGAAGTCCGTAGTTCTCTTTATAAATTCAATTCGATTAATTATAGGCTGTATGTCTTTATTTTCTCTACTGAATTCCCTAAATACGTCATTAATTCGTGATGTTATATCTGCACGAGTTCCAATCAAACGATCACGAAGCACTAAGCTTTCTAATGAAGTACACAGCTTTCCTCTATCATCAATCAATAACCCGTATTTATAGGCTTTAATGATGAATGGGAAAGCAATTGCAATGCCGCCTAATGTGATCAAGGAATATATTTCAAAGCTCTTTTGCTCATCTTTACAGAAAAAAGTAAATAAATGGTCAAAACTGATCTCAAGAGACTGTGTAAAAGTCTTAATGAAATTAATAGAATCTTCTCTCTCTGACAACTTTTTGTCTATTTTTTCAAGCGCACTGTCTTCTAAAAGTGAGTTAAAGTGAACTCTCACCGTATAGAGTAAAACGTCATCTTCGGTAATACGATATTCTATGGATGCAATTGATTTATAAATTTTTTCAAATCGGCTCTTGATTTCATCTATAAGCGAATCTCTATCATCGTTGCCATACAGATGGATATTATACATAAACTGAGCTTTGACGATTTCCAGATTAGATGGGCGTTTCCCTCTATTATTCTGGAATATAAACATCTGAATTGCTTCTGATTCGTTCTGAACTGGATGAGTACTACAAGTTGATTGACTAATTATGGAGAGCATTCTTGTAAGATAATCCTCAGACTGACTTGACAGTTGATCCTTAAAAAAATCGAAGGCTCTGGCAATACGCCGCGCAGACTCGGTATCGAGACCATTGTGATCTGTTTTGGTCTGTTCTATCACATAGTCGATGAATAATTGGTTGTCGTAGTCAACTGTAGAAAAACGTCTTGTACCACCTCTCCTTACCATATCCTCTTCGCAAAATTTCTCCTCTTCACTTAATTCTCTTATATTTCTAAGTCGATTAAAAAGAGCAGCTAAAAATATGACAATAGTTGTCAGTCGCTGCTGCCCGTCTATCACGCAAAATTTTTGATCCTTTTCTTCAAAAAGAAAGTGTCCAAAATAATAAGGACTTTTTGAGTCACTGTTTCTATATTCCTCTAAATCCGAAAGAAATACATCGATCTGTGTATTCTTATCTGTGTTCTTAATGGGAGTGTCCCATGAATAAGCACGCTGATACGATGGAACAACTATTTTGTTGCCAGACATCATTTTTCTAATTGTTGTAGATGCTTCCATATTTCATAAATCCTCTAATTCATATCGTAATATAGACATAATACCACCAAGTTGATTTAGCTGAAATTTTTACGTTGCGATCGCAATATAGCCATATTTCAAAGCCCATCAAAATCTGTAACAGAAAACTCTTGCTGAATCTGAAAAAGCTCAGCTTGAATTTCTTGTGCCATTGCCACAAGTTCATTTCTAATCCGAATTTGATGCGCTATATGCTCTAAAAGCCATAACTGCTCAGTTAGATTGAGAGCATCTATAGATTTAGTAATCGTCTTAAGATTACTTGATTTTTCTTTAGTCAGCATATTTTTTATCCTTGCTCTGTACAATTCTCGATTAACCTAGAATTCAGTAGACTAATCTAACGCTCTAACTCCACTAAAAAGTCATCAACCGAACCACTCTTAAACTTACCCTCCATAAATTCTTGCCTCACTTCTTGTACTTCTCGCACAATTTGATGCCGTTGACGTAGTTTCAAGCGATTATGCAAAACATCAAGTAACGCTAACTGATCGTCTAAAGACAAAGACTCGATCGCATTTAATGCTTCTTGAAATCCTGATATTTGTTGAGAGAGCATATAAGTGTTTACTACAAGTTGCGATCGCTATTGTAGCAACACCTATATGCCCTATATGTTATTTTCTGCGATCTATGGCTTCTGTTCAGGGAACATACACTTATCAGAATC
>JBILGV010000148.1:0-8710 GCA_044350865.1 Pseudanabaena sp.
GATCGCTCGAACTAGCCGATCGCGCAAAGCATCGTCAAGCTTGGGATTTTGCAAAGCTACCTCTTGGATGGCGGCTAACCATTGTGCGATCGGGACATGGCTAACGGCGGCGCGTAGTCCCATATTGGTGAGGATCGCAAGATAAAAACCTTTGAAATCATCTGGGTAGCCGTAGTCATAGAAGCCGTCCCATAGCTCTAGTTTTTCGGGTGTGTAGGCTTCGTATTGTTCTAGTGTGATTGGGGTGCGATCTCTTTGGGGTTGGGGGAGGGGAGGTTGTGGCATGGGTGGTTTTAGAGTTTAAGAATGTAAGTTCATTGACAAGGTGTAGGTGTAACGCTTACAAGTTTTGCTATTTTTAAGTTGCTTCCCTCCTTAGCTAATTTAAATGTACTCAGCCTACAGTAATCAGATTTACTCTCACTTTCAATAAGTTTTCTATTTTGATAAAAAAGGTATGTACCTTTAACAAAAATATCCAGATAAAATCCTTTATCCTCTTCAGATATAAATTGGCGAATTATTCGAGTTTTTTGAGTACCAAATCTAAAATATGCGTTTCTACTTTTCAACCACTTAATTGACTGCTTACATTCTTCTTTTTCACATCCTTCTGTCTGCTTATACCTTTCACCAGTTATATATTTTTTTGCTTCTTCTAAGTTGTATGTTTGTCCGTAAAGACTATTAAGAAAATTAATATCAAAATAATTCGATATCAGTTCATTTACTTCTGATTCTTTAGGGATCTCTTGAAATTCATAAACTATATCCTGCTTGAAGAATCTAGATGATGGATTGTCAATATATTTGCTTAGATTGCTAATATCAACATACCTAATTAATAGTATGCCTTCAATGATAATTAGCAAGAAACCAATTTGAAGAAAAAATATTCTTAGCCTTTTTGGAAATGAAATAATTTCTAAGCTAATAATCTCTCCACCTAGCTTTAGGTTACAAAAACTTAGCAATACAAAAACAATTCCAACAGTTAGAAAAGGATATATATTCCATAATGATGTAAAGACTCCTATAAGCCAACTAAAAAAATTACCCATAAATTTTAAAAACTATAAATTTAGTTAAATATTCGGCTTAAACCACTCATAACAAACTAGTTGCACATCCTCCTTTTTGATAAGTTATTTCATATTCAGCCACTCCTCAAGTCATCTAAAAACTCAGAAGCAGGATCGACACCTGTAACTAATAGGTAATCTCTCGCACGGGTACAAGCTACATAGAGCAAATGCCTTTCAGTGTTGTAAACCTCCTCTAAATCAGATTCATCGCTGATATTTTCGACTCGCTCCTGTAGTGGTAAAACCTCGTCATCGCAAGCCATGACAACTACAGCCCGAAACTCTAAGCCTTTGGCTAGGTGCATGGTGCTAACTGCAATACGTCCCTCGGCAAAAGACAATCGATCGCTTAATTCAACAGGTTTTACACCAGCTTCCATAACTGCGGCGATTGCTCTTTCTATTTGAGGTTTGTCGCGAACGAATACACCGATTTCTTCGGGTTGAATACCATTGGCTAGATGATTGGCAATCCACTGAGCAACGTATTCACCTTCAGCATCATCGTCATCCAGAATTTTGATTTCTGGGGCTTTACCATTGAACACAGAAATGGTGTCTTTCCGTAGTTCTTGGTTCCCGTCCACATCAGCGATAGAACTAGGCAATAGGCGATCGGCGGCGGTGCGAATTTGGAATGAAGTACGGTAATTAATCGTGAGAGTTTGCGATCGCCCTCGGATATCAACACCTAAAGACTTCCACGAAAAAGGCTGTTGAAATATGCGTTGTCCCAAGTCACCTGTAAAAAATAGGCTATCGGGTCTTTGTGTGCCGATTGCTGCCAAGAAGCGAAGCTCGGCAATACCCATGTCTTGACATTCATCAACGATCGCAAACTGGAATGGGTAAACATTAGTTTGGGTAATCGACTTGGTTACAGCACAGAAAACTCCTGACCATGTAATTAGATTTTGCGATCGCAACCAATTCTTGACCTCTTGAAACACTTCCCAGAGTATTTCCCGTTGTTTGCTTCCTAGCCTAGTCTTTCTGCCTAAACGGGTCACATCTCGATAGTCTTCCCATGTGTCCAGTTGCCAAGCATCAACGACATCGTTCCATTCATCCCATAGCAACGATTCGGAAAACTTACGGTTAGGGTTTTGAGTAGCGATCGCCACTAACTTAGCCCGCACTTTTAACGGATCTACAATTTTGAGATTACCTAGAGGCTTGTAAAGCTCCCATGCAATATCTTGAATGGAACTAACTCTAATTCGATTAATGACCTTTGCATCGTTGCCAATTAACCTGTCTAGCTTGATTTGCAAAGCATTGGCTAGCGCTGGCGAAAAGGTAGTTAGTAATAACTGAGCGTTGGGATATTTACGGGCTAGGAATACCGCACGATGCAGGGCAACGATGGTTTTACCTGTCCCTGCGGAACCAGACACACGGGCTGCGCCGCTATATTCTCGTGCGACTAGCGATCGCTGACTGGGATGCAAAAATACTGTCCACTTCTCCCAAGGATAATCGAGCGCTTGTTGAAGTTCTTCGGCATTGCTCATGATACGGAATCGGCGCTGTGCGTCAGGATGATCGAAAGGATTGACCGCAGTTGTCGGAATAGTTGGTTTAGGTTTGCCGCCTGTGGCAATTTCTAGCAATGCTTCGGCGGCTTCTTGAGGCAAGCGATCGGCTATATCGAAAAGTCGATCTTCATTGGCAGATTTGACATCAGAAATCCATTCTAGAGGTATGCCATAGCTAAGCAGGTCATCATCGGAGATATGGGCAAATAGTAGTTTTTGAGTGGATAGAGGAGAGTTTTTAGTGGTTAGATCGAATTTCTTGCTATCCACTAACCACTTTTCACTAACCACTTCTTCAACCATCTCGCGTAATTCGACAAGTTGGGCGGCTCCTGTTCTAGGGTGGTTTTCAATTTTGCGGCGATTTGCCCATGCATACGCCTTGTCATGATGATCGACATAGCAAAGCAGCAAACTGTTTTCGGTGCGATGTACGATCAAACGTAGGTCAAGATTGACGCTAATCGAGCAGAAGTTCGGGTCTTTAGTGCGCTCGAGTTTGTGATAGCGCAAACTGGGGCTACTTGGATTTAGCTGCAAGTCAAAAGCAGTCATTTTGGCGATTTTTTGTTCTTGTCCAGTAAGCTTGCTGAGGCTATCGGTGAAAGTGTCGGCGATGCGGAATTCCATAACTTTAACAACCCATTAAGTCTCTCAATTTACCTACTTCTACTGGGGGCAATCTGCTACCATTATGAATTAGAGTAGATATCCATCCGCATAGTTCAATACTCGATAAGATATTCTGCTCGTATGCTTGGCGAATAATCCATAACGTTCCACGAATTTCAATTCCTTCCTTTTGGGAAAGGGTTCTTAACGGTTTGTCGTTAGTTATCAGTACGCGATTAAATTCTTTAGCATAATAAAGGCATAGAGCATCTTGAGAACTAAGTGGACCTTTTTGGTATTGCTGCGATGATAAAAGCCAATCTATTGTAACTTCTATCTTTTGAATACCTGCTGAAAGAATTAGGTCTTGTATCTGGCTTTGCGAAGTACATTCATTGAATACAACATCAAGAACTTCAACTTGGGCAAGTTGAGTTAATACTCCTAGTCCATTAACAAGACCTAAATCGATTAAAACATTGGCATCTGCAATAACTATCAAGACTCAACTTCCTCCAACCATTTAGTCAGAGATTCGCGAACCTCAATAAATGGCTTACCCAAAATTTCGGCTGCTCTAGAGGTGGTAATCTCCTCTTTTATTAGGGCTTGATAAACCAATCTTTCTAGGCGATTCAAATGTTCTGGTTCTGGGAGATGAAATGGTTCATCATCTTTGCCATATTTTTTATTTAAAGTACCAATTTGTTGACCTTGTTGTTTTTTAGAAATTAACCCAGTCTGAGATGCCCTATAAAGAACAGTTCTCATACTGACGGTATATCGCTTTTTTATATCAATGAGTAATGGTTCTGGTATCCAGCGATCGCGGTAAGCACTTAGCTCACGTTTGATCACATCTGCTGGTAGCATCACGGCTCCTGCTAGATGATTTGCAGTTAACTCTCTATGATCGCTACCTTTGCCTTGCACTCTAGGTACTCGATATTCTAGACGATGAAAGATCAGGTGAGCTAGTTCATGTAAGGCAGTGAAAAACTTGCGCTCTGAGCAATGGTTAGCGTTAACGAAAATAGTAGCTCCTGATTCTTCGTTGTAAGCTGAAAATCCTGATACCTCTGAAGGTAGAGGATGAAGGATTACTTTTAGTCCTTTTGCTTCGAGAATTGCAAATACATCTCCAAGTGGAGAAATCTCGCCCACACCCAACCAATCACGGATTTCTCTGGCAACTTCTTCAACAAAGTCGGGATCGTATTCTTTGAGAGGGCGCATTTCTGGCAAGGTGGGAATTTCTTTTACCAACTGCTCTATGAATCCATAGTTGGATGCTTTTTGAGACAGGGCTGCGCGTAAGTGGGGAGTGAGTGCTGATGGTTGATCGGCTCTAAATAGTAAGCCAGTCTCTGCGATCGCTAGGCTGTCCTGTGGCTGATTGATCAGCAGATCGATACCAATATTTAGCGCTTGGGCAACACGCATCAACTGAGCTACAGATGGATCTCTGTCTTCTTTTTCCCATGCAGCAATAGTTTGACGAGTCACGCCAAGGCGATCGCCTAACTCTGCCTGAGACAGTCCTAGCTGCTCTCGATAAATTTGGATTGATTTAACATTTTGCATCACTAAAATCTAGAAATAAAGGGTTATAATGTTATACAAATCTAACACAGCTTGGAGGGTAATGTATGTCTAAGTCAAAGAAAGGTAACAATCAGCATGTTGTCCCATACGATGATAAATTTGCAGTTAGATCGGCAGGGGCAAAAAAAGTTACACGGGTAACTGAGACACAGAAAGAATCTATTGAAATTGCTAAAGAAATCGCCAAAAATCAAGGCTCTGAAGTAATTATTCATGGGAAGGATGGCAAGATTCGCCAGAAAAACAGCTATGGAAATGATCCTTATCCCCCCGCAGGTTAATTTGAATATGGAGATGATTCAATGCAAAGACAGCTTGTAAGTTCTAGTAACGTCAGAAGTGTAGGTTACGATCCTTTGAACCGCGTTCTCGAAGTAGAGTTCTTAAATAAAAGTATTTATCATTATTTGGGCGTACCTTCATCAACCTATGCGAGTTTGATGAAGGCTGAATCAAAAGGTGGCTACCTATCTCGTCAGGTAAAAGGTGTTTACTCATATAGAAGGGTACGTTAACTCACACTAAACACTTTCATCACTTCATCGCCTAAGTGATTAATCACCTTAACCGCAATGCGTCCAGACCTCGGCTTAGCAAAAGGTCTGGATGTATCGCTGTAAAGACTTGACCATGCCTCTTCGTCAATCTCAGCTTTAAGCGTGGTCTTGAGTGACTTATACGGGTCACTAGCACCTAAGAAATAAGCATGACGGACAAAGAAGCTTTCTTCGTTGTAGTCGGTATCAATAAACCAACAGGCGATTTCATCGGCATTGCTTGACCTAACTTCACCAGACTGGGGATGAAAGACATCAACACCGTGAATCTTGACCTGTAACTTGCCATCGTCAAGGGTATTGATATCAATATCAGGCTCTCCAAAGATCACAAATAGGTTGCCTGCACCAGTATTTTTGAGGTCATTTGCCATGTGCAGATCGGCGTTCATCCTAGCTTTGAGGATCGGGATACGACCGAGCTTGTTAAATTCGGCTGAGTGAGCATCGTAGTTAAAGGCACAGGCAATTAGGACATCAAAGCCAATATCACCCGCTTCTCTAGCGGCGGCGACTAGATCGGGACGAGATACTGTGCCAAATTCAGAACCGATGAAAATACCTGCGCGTTTTTCTTTGTCATTTTCGCCTTCGACATAACGACCTTCAGCACAGATGTATTCACTGGGAAAGGGGACAAGAGATGTGAAATTGATTTTGTCTTCTTTGTGAGCTTGTTGGACACCAGAGGTTTTAAGGTTTTCCAGAATCACATTGACAAAATCAATTTCTTCATTGTCGCGATCGCGCTTTGCATCAGGATCGATGAGGTCATCATTTTCATCAACTGCTAATACTCGGTGAGGTGACAAACTTTCAACGGTGAATGGACCAGCTACCCGCACGGTGTTTTTATCTTCATAGGGCTTGTCATAGAGAAATTCTTGATCGGCTTTGGCAGCAATGGACGCATCAATTTCTTTCTGTCTAGCAATGCGATTTTTCCACCAATCACCATGCAGTTGTTTGGCTTTGTCCGACCATTTCGCCTCAACCTCACGGGGTATTTCCCACTCTTCCCAAGATTTACTTAGTTCTTGATTCAATGCTTCGCGCAATGGTTCGAGCTTGGTTTGGTAGGACTCCCAAATAGTGTCGATTTCGGTATTGTTGGCAATGGATTTGAGCGTAATGTGGGGAACGCGATCGTACACAAAACCTAATCGAATATTGCCATGAGTCGGGCTATCGGATGGCATGGTACGAGTAATTGCTGCTTCTTTTTGCTGACCTTCGGGACTGTCGGCTAAGAGGTAATAGGGGTAACGTGCGCCCATGATTCTTGCACGGGCTAGGGCTAGGGCTACGCGAGAGGTGTCAATAGTGATCCAGCGTCTTCCCCATTGTTCGGCAACATAGGCTGTAGTTCCTGAGCCACAGGTGGGATCTAGGACAAGATCGCCTGGGTCGGTGGTCATCATAATGCAACGCTGGATAAACTTTGTTGCCGTTTGAACTACATAGATTGACTCTGTAGCCGCAGGTTGATCTGTCCAAGTGTTATCAAATTGAGTAGTTGGCGCATCTCCAAAATATCTTTTGTAATATGGACTACCACTAAGAAGAAATAGCCTATCTGCTTTTTGAAGTCTTTCCATTCCATCTGTATTTGTCGCCCAACTTTTTCGCCCAAAAGGGGAACATTTATGTCCTTGCAAAGTAAATTGATAGGTACAACTAGGCGTAAATCCAGAAGAGGTAAGCTTTTGTCTTCGATAGATAAGTTTCTGATCTTGCCAAACTATAAATTCATCGTCAGATAGTCTCCGTCTGCCAATAGGAGATGGTATGTCCTCAACAAAGCGATATTCCTTATCACCTGATATATCTCTTTCTTTGAGTATCGATCTAAATTTTAAAGTTTCCTTTTGTTTTGAATACCATAAAATAAAGTCATACGCTTTCGGTAAAAGCTTTGCGCCAAGTGGGTTTGTTGATTTAAAATTTATATTTGAGATAAAGTTGTCGCTTCCGAAAATCTCATCTAATAGAGATCGCACTAGATGAACATTCTCATCCCCAATCTGCACAAAAATAGAACCACTATCCGTTAACAAATCCCTCGCCACCGTCAAGCGATCGCGCAAATAAGTCAAATAAGAATGAATACCATCGCGCCATGTATCTCGAAAAGCTTTGACCTGTTCGGGTTCGCGAGTAATCTGATCTAGCTTGCCATCCTTTACATCTCGGCTAGTAGTTGACCATTGAAAATTAGAATTGAACTTAATCCCATACGGCGGATCGAGATAAATACATTGCACCTTACCACGCAAACCCTCGCGCTCGGCTAGGCTTGCCATTACTTGCAGCCCATCCCCTAAAATCATGCGATTTGTCCAGTTCGCATCGTGCTTGTAAAATTCTGTCGCCGTCGCATCCTTGGGCAACCCATTGAAATCAGCAAACAAATCTAACTGTGTATCTTGAGTTGCCTCCGATCGCTCCTGACTTTGGCGGCGCAAATCATCAACAATTACTTTCGGATGTACCTTTTCTTGGATGTAAAGCGGTGGAGCCGACACAACCAAATCTGACCAGTCCTGTTCATCCTTGCCGCGCCATACTAACTGCGGATCGAGATCGCGATTGCGGCGATCGTAGGCAACACGGATCGGGCTTTTCTCATCCTCTGCCATTACCGACTGATGCTCGGCAGTGGGAATATTGCACCGCTTGGCTTCTTCGTGTTTGAGCGCTTCGACTTTCTTGGACTGGTTGCTGGACTTGCGTGGGGGCATGAGTATTTACTGATTAAAGCTTTAATAAAGGTTTAGTTGAGAGAATCGGGATTTTTCATTGACTTTTTCTCATCTGAGGCAAGACGACGCTCAATTTTTTTGACATCTTCAGCAGGTGGTAAAGATTCAGGACGAATACCTCTTTCGAGTAGCGTATTGCGAACTGCTTGATTGTTGGTGATATGTTCGCTAGAAATTTCTGGCTCAGTACTCAGTCTGTTTTGCTGCGAGTTATAAATCGTAATTTCAGACGCAAAATCTTTGGCTTTCAGGATAATAGTTGGTGCAAAGTCTGCAAGTGGACGGTTATCTGGTACTTTCCATTGCGCTTTCATGGCTTGAGTAGACTTACCAAAAAGTGCTGTGTCCCCTTTACTGCGAATTGAGGCGAAATTGCGATCGCTACCTGTTTGCTCGAAAATGACTCTAGAAAGCTCTTTTTCCGTTTCCGATAGTTTCTTTCTAGCGGAAACTCTTTCAGCTTCTAGTAAGCGCTGCTCAATTAATTCTGCTTTTCTAGTCTGCACCGCAAAATAAGTTTGAGCAAAGGCAATCTCTTGTTTTCGCGGATC
>JBILGV010000202.1:0-8696 GCA_044350865.1 Pseudanabaena sp.
TATACCTTGAAGAAGCCGATATCTACGAAGCCCTATCCTATGCAGCATGGCGAGTTGAAGAAATCGAAGTATCCCTTGCCGTAGCATGAAAATCATCATTGACATGAACTTATCGCCTGACTGGTGTGCAGTCTTTGCCAAGCATGACATCAGCGCTTTGCATTGGTCATCCGTTGGCAATATGCGAGACAGCGATCGCGTGATTATGGAATGGGCAAAACAGAATGATTACGTCGTCTTTACCCACGATCTCGACTTCGGCACATTATTAGCATCAACCCAATCCAATGCTCCTAGCGTCATTCAAGTTAGGACTCAAGACACCTTCCCTGATGCGATCGCAAATATCGTAATTGCTGCTTTATCTCAATTTGAGTCAGAACTAAAAGACGGTGCTTTAATTACCATTGACGATTCAAAATCTAGAGTTCGCATTCTTCCAATCAGTAGGAGTAAATAGTCTATGTCAGATATTCAATACGCGCATTTGTATAATGATTAAAGATCAAGGATGTACATAGACTATGACTGTCAAGGAATTATTAATCCATGAAATTGATGCAATGTCAGACCTAGAGCTTGCAAAGTCTCAAGAGTCAAAACCTCCACATCGTAAAGGTTCGGGCAAGTCGGTATTGCGTCATGTTGGCAAATGGGTTGGTGATGATCTGCCAGACTGTTTAGAGATGGTTTATGCTTCGCGAGGACTTGCTAAGTTTTAGTTATTCTATGACTACAAATATTGTTGATATTGGCACTTTGATCGTCCGTGATCCTGATATTTGCGGCGATCGTCCGCGTATTGCAGGAACTAGAATGACTGTTGGACGGGTTGGGACTTTATGGAAACAAGGACTAGATGGCGAACAAATTCTGCGTGAATACCCACACCTAAAACTAGAACAGATTTATGCGGCTCTCGCCTATTATCATGCCAACAAGGAAGAGATCGAGGCGATTTTAGCCAAAGACGATGAAGAATATGAGAGGTTAATGAAGTTACATTACAGTCAGCAGGAATCTAAATAAGTAATAACGAGAAAAACATGACAGATAAATTAGTTGTGAGTGATCCTGAAATCCTCTCTGGTACTCCTGTTTTTAATGGAACTAGAGTCCCCATCAAGACCTTGCTTGACTATCTCGAAGCAGGAGACTCCCTTGAAAAATTTCTAGATGACTTCCCAACGGTTCAAAAAGAGAAAGTATTAATGTTGCTAAATAGAAATACTTTCGATAATCTTTTGAGCAAGCCATTTCAATACCTCAATCCTTTAGAGCCTGTAGCTCTTGATGAATGGGAAGTCTTGCAGTAGTTGACAAGAAAGCGTCCAAATTACAAATCTGCTAATAAATTTGGAGCTTGTTGCCGAATGTCATTGATATAGCTATTCAGCCCCTCAATCACATTCTCCTCAGTTGCAGGACTCGAAACGCCAAAACAAATCTGAAGAGACTTATCACAACTAACCATCGGCAAAATGCGATCGCGCACAAACACAAACCCCTTAACCTCAATCAGCTTCAAAATAATCTGCTCCAAACAAATCACTCGTCCAGATAACCGCTTATAAATTTGTTCAGGAATCCTTGCTAGTCCCCTCATACATCTTTTATCACCACTTAGCAATAAAAAATCCGTCTGCGATCGCGTCGCCACAATCAGCGCCGCCTCACCTTCATCAATCCCCTCAACTTGCCTTAACTGGTTTAACTCTTCAGTAACCGTATCATTCACATCAGCAATAACTGAAACGCAACTACTAACCAACTCAATTACCACCGCCAAAAACTCATCAGGGGATGCCCCTTTTTTCTTTTGTTTGCGTTGAAAGAAAAACTTGGCAGTTGGCAAGACTTGGAGACTGTTTTTATCGATCTGTAATGTAGCGATCGCCTCATCAAATAGCTGAAAAGCTACTAATTTGTATGTGATGTCATTATCTAAAAAGCAAACCTTAGCCAAGAGAAATCACCCAACCGCCTCAAGATTTAAGCCCAACATCGTTGCCAAATAATCTTGGTTTTCCTCTCCTAGTTTTTCCCAGTCAAGATTTACAGCAAGATAGCGATTGATTTGCTGTGGTGCATTCATATTTTTCTCAAGGCTTTTGAGTGCATTTCTAACGACACCCCAGCGCTTTCTATACCAACCCCAGTTCCAAACAACAAGCCCTGAATTTACCTTATCGCGATCTGCAATACGTTGTGCATAGGCTGCTAAACCATCACCATTGTAGTTATAAGGACTGTAGTAACTTATGCCTGAGCGCCCTAGCAAAAGTTCTCCTGCAACTTCATTTGCCTCGTACTCTTCAGAGTCAATACTTTCTATCTCAATTGACTCATCAAATAATATCCCTTCGCTATCAATATGCCCCTTCAAAATATGCCCCAACTCATGAGCGATGATGAATAAAAGCCTAGCTGGTGAGAGGTCTTTGAGGCTAACTAAAATGACAGGACGTTGATAAAAATAGGCAACCATGCCATCAAACTTATGCACACCAGAGGGAAATTCAGAAAAATGAATAACAGGAATACCATACTGCCAACAAAAATCTAGTACCCCTTCTAAATCAACTACCTCTCGTTTAGCAAGAATTTGCTGCCGCATATCCGCCACTGATAAACCATCAATCGCCTGATAAGGTTGCAAACAAGCATAGGCAACCATTTCCGCAATTCGTGCCGACAAAGCACGGGGAATCATAAGCTGTTCTTTATTCGTACCAACTTTAAGCTTGAATTTGGGCTGACAAGCCGCCTCAAACACTGGCTTAGTGTCAGCACCTAGCAGCGATCGCATATCTAAATTCAATCGCCGTGAGAGATACAAAGCACCCTCAACTAAAACCCCTGATGTCGCGTCAACGTCATCAGTCCACCAATCAGGCAATATTTTATTTTGGAGATATTTTTTAGGAAACCCGATCGCATCTAGGCGCTGATACAGGTCTGACATTTGAAGCTGAGTTTGTGTCATAAAAACCTCCCAACCTGCAATGTTTTAATGTTAAATTTCAGGAAAATTGTTATTATCTTAATTACTACTTTAAAAAAGGCGTTACGGATTAAAAACTTAAAAGTGTAGTCCTCAATTATCTCACTTTTACCTTATATCCGTAAATCCCACATATGTAGCCATATTTATAGCTCTAAAAACTTTATCTACACTACCAGTAGCTTTTTGTTTGAAAAATCAAAATATTCACAATATTTCAGAGGGACTATCCTATGCTCGAAGCCATTATTCAAGACTTAATTCGTAACGAGCGTCCCTACTATTCGCCCCAAGGCAGTCCGATAAAAGGTATAGACAACCAATATTGGCTAGTTTTCAAACACCGTGACGCTGACAGCCTTCTCAAAAACATCGCCTCATTCTTCGGGCTAGGCAGCAAAAAAGACACCCATATTGTCGTTCGCATTGACCTACAAGACGCAAAGATTTATTACTATCTCCCCAAAAAACAAGGTGATGTCCCTAGTACGAGCTTATTAAGAATTGGCAATATCAAAAGTATTGAGAAGTTCCTCAAGCGCGATCGCGTTACCAAAGAACCAGCATTATTAGAAGGTAGCCTCAGAGCAATCAAAGGCAATCAACGCCGCTATAACTTACCCGATGAATTAGGGAAATATAATATTGCGATCGCCCAGATGCTAGAACGTAGCAGCATCTATCGTCGCTCTACAGCTTATTTTGATAGTGGCATTCTCAAATTCTATGAAGAGCCACTGCAATCGATTATTCAGACCGATGGCAGAATCCTCTTACTGATGGATTGGCAAGGCTTTACGAAAAAGTCTGATATCAACGAACTCGAAAAACTTCAAGACCCTGACTATCGCGCCCAATTCGCCCAACGGACTTTACAAGAATTCTTGCAAGGACTTGCTGACAAAACCTTTAGCCATACAGAGATTTTGGCGGAGCTTGTGCGCTTAGAATTCTTGCAAATCAAGCTGATTAAAATGGAGCAGGGACGCGCCATCTATCACAAAAAGACAGGTATCTTTAGCGATGCCCTCGATAATCATATTCTCCATGAAGGCTCTGACAATTTCACCCGTGCTGCCCATTCTCGCAATGCTGAGAGCGTCACCTTTTTATATTCTTGGGATGATCTAGATCGTGAGGCGATCGCCCAAAGCATTCAACAATTCGATCAAGAATGGCATCGTCAAGATTTAGCTTTTGACATCAGCTTAGAATTTTTGCAACAAGTCCGAGCCGAACGCGATCGCCGCGCCCAATTCCAAAAGCCCAATATTAAAACGATTAGCCCCGATCAGTTTCCCTCTGGGGAAACCACCAAAGTCGAGATTACTGGCGATAACCTCGATCAAGTTACGCAAGTTACGGTCATTGACGATCCGCTAGTCACAGTCACGATTACAGACCAAAAGCAGGATCTAATCAAAGCTGATGTTGAAGTCTCTCCCGATCATCCACCCCAAACATTGAATGATTTTCAAGTCAGGGATAACAAAGGCGAAGAATACAAAGTTAATCCTGCGATCGCGCCCAAAGTTAGCAATGTTGTCAAAGTCCCAGCTTTCCCTGAAATCATAGGCTTTAAAGAAGCAATTGAAAAAATTATCGCAGGTGAATATGGCGCACCTAATGACTTTCTCTATTGGATGGCAAAACAACGCCCAAACCAGTTTCGGGTCAAGCAGGACAGTTATCTCGATGAGTTAATCAACCAAGAAATTCTCTATGAACATCAAAAGTCAGGCGCACAACATTGTCTGAGAGTAATGCAAGACTTTGGAGTTGCGGTCTGTGCCGATGCTGTCGGACTTGGTAAAACCCGTTTAGCTGCTGCTGTTGCCTATCTCTA
The DNA here is from genome assembly GCA_044350865.1 of Pseudanabaena sp. GTDB lineage: Bacteria > Cyanobacteriota > Cyanobacteriia > Pseudanabaenales > Pseudanabaenaceae > Pseudanabaena. The sequence goes on from JBILGV010000202.1 coordinate 4,851, forward strand.
TCGCGAACAGAAAGAACAGCAAGGAGGACAAGCAAAAATTGCGATCGTGGCGGCTCAAAAGCTATGGGCAAACTGGGAACGGGAGATGTCCGAGCTAGGTTTTCGCCGTAAGGACTATGAACTTTTTAACAAAAATTTGATGAGTCGCAAGGGTAGCAAATTTGTAGAAGAGTTTAATCGCTTTGAAGGCGCAGATCTAGTGATCATTGATGAGGCTCACGAAGGCATCCGCAACTTTAACAACCGCATCCATAAAACCTGTTTACAGATCCGTGAGCAAGATCGAATCAATGGCAAACAGAGACAATTTCTATTACTGACTGCAACGCCTTGGAATAATCGCCGCGAGGATATTTACAACATTCTCAGTCCATTCTTAACCCGTTTGGAAGGCTTTAAGGAAGTCGGCTTTCCTAATGAAGTCTCACAATGGTTTGAAAGTCGTGAAAGTGGTGTCGAAAATTTCACCGATCGCACTGACTTATTTCGCCGCGTCTATAAGCAACTCTTTTTGCAACGTACTCGCCAGATGTTGCGCGAGGCAATGCCAGAAATGAATGTCTATGCTAAACGTCTTGCCGAGTGGCTACCTGTCCAGTTTGAGCCAAGTACCGAGCAAGCCCTAGAGCAAATCTTCACTCAGTTTGAAACGAGTCTCTATATCCCCTTTGCTGACCCATTGCGCTATTTCACAGGTACAGCCGAACAGCGATCGCTACTAAAAAACCAAAGGCGATTCTTCCTGCAACGTGCCGAATCGAGTATGTACGCCCTACGCCGCACCATTGTTAATTTTAGGATGCGAATTGACTTAATGCGATCGCGCTTAGCAGAAATAACACCTGATGCTGAGGGATTAAATAGCTTTCTCCTTGAACATTACGGCTTTAGCAAACCAGTTCAGACCAAAATTGAACTTGACTATGAAGCTGATTTCTTCATGGAAGATGAAGACTATGAAGAAGAAGAGGAGGATGAAAACACAGATCCTGAAACTAGTAAAGAAACTAAGCGTCAACAGCTTCGCACCCAAATCAATAAAGCCACTGATGCTCTCATCGATCATCCTGAAAAAGCTAAACAAATCTATGCCCTGATGCTCTCGGCATGTGAATAGGATTTAAAGCAGATGGAGCAGATCCAAAACTTGCTTGCCGATGAATTTCTCAAAGACCATAAACGCGAACAGGTGACGCAACAAGTTAAAACCTTAATTAGCCAAGGCAAAAAAGTATTACTGATTTCGACCTTTTCCGATACTGTCCTTGATTACTATCTGCATATGTCTAGGGACAGTGCGATCGCTAGTCAGGGAATTGGCATGGCGATCGGCTCCACAAAATCGTATTTCCCAGAAAATGCCAAAAACCATTTGAACTTTGCGCCCCATAATTTCATCAAATACAATCGCCAAACAAATGGTATCAAACGTCAACAGCTATTTCGACTCTTTGCCCCTGTCGCCTCTTGCAAAAATCCTAGCGATCGCCCCAGTCCATCCGATGAGGTCATGGTGCTAATCGGTTCAGAGACTCTCTCAGTCGGTCAAAACCTTCAAGATGCTGACTACTTGATTAATATCGACTTGCCTTGGAACCCTATGATCCTAGAGCAACGTATTGGACGGATTGACAGACCTAAGCAGCACAAAGCCGAAAACATTGTGATTTACTATGCCAACAGTGAAAGTCAGCTATTAAGGCAAGCCAGCCGCCTCAAAAATCTCAATAAAAAACTAGTTGGCGATCTGGCAAACCCAGATGGTGAAATTTCTAACGTCACAGATGCCAATACTTTGGGCGCTTCAGTTTATGGAGATACCCTTTTTGACGATCCGATCTTGCCAGGATATGTGGACTTCATCCAAAGTCTTGCCAAAGCCCGAAACATAGAGCATATCAATCTGCAAGAAGAAGTCTATCGCCAGCAAGAAAATTCCCATGACCTATACACCCATCAAGAAATTTTGTATGCCGAAGACTTGAGTAAAAAAATTGCTGAACTAGGTAAAGACTATCAAGCCAATGCGATCGCCTTGGGAACAAGTGGCAACAAGAAAACCGAACCAACGGCTTTAGCAGCTTTAACAGTCGAATATTTTGACCCCAATGGCGCAGTAATTACTGAACAAGAACAGCATATTTTCTGGAACGATCAAACAGGTGAGCGTGATGCCTATGGGGTAGCGATCGCCACTGCCTTTAATACTCCTGAAATCAGCGAAGTAATTGCTGCTAATCGGTTACTCACATCAGCAAGCAATCTTTATAAACAACTAACAAAACTCAAGCAGCACCTATCAAGCGACTTAGCCCAAGTTGATACCATCGCCAATATCAACGTGAATTCTGAACGACTCAACAAGATTAAAAAGCGAGTTGCCATGTTGTCTAGTTTTCCGCAAGGCATATCGCGTCAAGATGTCACGGAAACACTCAAGAAACTTAATTCCTGCAAACATTCAAAGCTAGTTCAAAAATTACTCAAGGACTACACGAATGGGGAAAAGTCAAAACTTGATAATGATGCCTTTGTTTCCCAACTAGTAGCGGATACTGACAAACTGAATTTATTAGCGATCGATAATGCTCAAGCCTCAGGCTTACAAGTATCCCTAGAAGCTCTTCTTCTACGACTCTGATGTTGTTGTAATTTGACGATTTAATCAGTGATACATCTATGCACAGCCTAATTGTATATATTTCGTTTTATCACCCCAATATCCGAAGAGCGGTATAAAATTGGTATAACAATTAATCATATGCAGTTAAATTCATGCATAGAAAGAAATTCAAGGTTTAGAATCTAACTTTGGGGTAGTGGGGGGCTTGGGTTCAAATCCCAACATTCCGATTTAGTGATCAAAGAAATAGATAGATTATTTTGCAATCTATCTATTTCTAAGCAAATAGTAAGCTAGTTAAACTTTCTGGAACTAGTTTTATATTCTGCTGCTGCATATCTGTTAAGGACAGCCATTTTGCAGTGAGTTCCGTAGTTATGGAACTTTCATAATAAGTTAGTGCTTCCTTTTCATAAAAAGATTTATCTACAAATTCAGCATCATAGACAAATACAACTTCATGTCCTTGCTTACCCTCATAGATAAATATATTCTCAATCACCTTAAGCAATTTTAAATTTTCTATCTCCAGCCCAAGCTCTTCTCTAATTTCGCGCAGCATTGCTTCTTGACTGCTTTCCCCAAACTCTATCCCTCCGCCCAATGGACGGCAAAAATATTCCTGCTTTGTCGAGTCAAAGCTTGTAGAAACTAGAATTTTGTCTCCATTGCGAAATAAGCAAATGGAAACTGGTCTAATACATGGAATCTTATCCATAAGCCTAAATTTCTGGATTTTGTGATATCGATCGCAAATTACCACACATAACATCACCGAAACAAGAATTAGCGATCGCAGTCCCAAAACTTATAGAAAGCGATACTCATAGCTATAGAAAAATTTCTTCACAGATCGCAAGTTAACCGTCCAAAAGCCATGATTCTCAACTCGCTAAATGAAACTCGTTCAATTGAAGTTATCACCCTTGCTGGCAGAGAGCGCGGGATTGTCTTTTTAGGCAAAACTTTTGTTGCTGACAGGGCTTACAAGAGCTTAGATGAGGCGATCGCTGCTTGTAGACAAGACTTAGATTTGGGTTTAGCTGTATTGATTACCCCTGACGCAGAAAAGTTTCGGGTCTGGGTCTCTGTACCTAATCAAATGATTTTTCAAGCTGCTTAGTCAAGATCAAAAAAATCAGTCTCTGCTTTTTTTGTATAGCTGTCGTCATTTGTATTAAACCCAGAAGAGGAGTAGCGGCGCGAAGCGCCGCTACACCTCT
>JBILGV010000149.1:0-8654 GCA_044350865.1 Pseudanabaena sp.
TCTCGACTCTGGATTTAGTTCATCAAGAGTACGATATCTGCCCTTGGAAATAATTCCTAGGGCTTTATTCTTATTTCGTTTTCACTCTGCACTGACTTACTTTTGTCCCGCTTTAAGTCGCTACCCTATTTCTCAGATGCAGATACAGTTGCTATTGGTGAAGCATAGTAAATGCTAAATGGGTTTGGCAATGATTTAAAAAACGAATTAAATTTTAAAAAATTAAAATTTGTATATTTATCTAGTTCAATTCTGTAATTATTACGTAGCTCACTAATATTAAATTTAATTTCAAGAACAACACCTTCAATATTTTCAAATGTTATACCTAGACTTATTTTGTTTTTTGTCTGACATTCATAAAAAATATCTTCAAAGTTAGAAATACTAATACTATCCAACTTTCTAAAACTACTAAGGATGCCATTTGCTGTGAGTCCTAATATCCAATCTCCTTTTTTGTATTTTTTTTGATTTCTAATTGCTTGAGTTAGGAGTTTAGTAAAGCATTCATACCATAGAGATAGAGCTTCAAGGACTGTGGTTTTGCCAGAATTATTTTTGCCTGTCAGTACATTGACATCTTTATTAAAATATATAGTTACGTCTTGAAATGATTTAAAGTTTTGAACTTGAAATTTTTGGACAAACATAATTATATAAATTAATTATTGTTAGGCAAATAAATTCATTCTAGTGCTAATTTGGGCTAGAAGTGGGGCTTGGTGAACTCTCAGGACTATCGCTCGGACTTGGGGAGACAGTTGGAGGAGTGGAATCTTTAGGTAAGGGCTGAGTTTGGGTTGGAACTGTTTGGGCTGGTTTGGGTTGTGGTTTCGGTGTGGGGATAAAATACAAGACTGTAGCAGCGATCGCTAAACTGATTACCCCAGCGATCGCTGGCAACGCCTGATTAGTTAACCCAGACTGCGATCGATAATCGGCAATCTCCTTGACTAACTTGATTTCTGGCAAAGTCGTAGGATCACAACAAAGACGATCTAACCCCTCCATTAGATCAAATAGTTGAATCGTACTCAGATGCACCTGCATCTCTTTGGGATTATTGGCATCTGCCTCATTGATCGATATTGACAGTAAATGTAAATATTGACTTTCTGGCTTTAAACTTACCCGCGCTTCAGGAATTGTTAAAGCTGTATTTGTCTTCAACGCTTGAGTATAAGCCCCAACGACCTTGACTAGCGCGGTCAATAGCTCTAGTCCGCCCACAATTGGCTCAGGGTGATGATTGAATCGACAACCAAAACTGGTCAAAATTGATAAAACATCGCCACTTGTACTAATACCCTCGATCAATAGGGTACAACTCGGCAAACTATAAGTACGCTGCAACATTAAGCGATCGCTCCATCAAACAGACTATGCCACAAACGATATTCACCCGCTACACCACTGCATAGCAATAATCTGGTTAGCAACTGCAATGCCAACTCACGAATTTCTTCTTTATTCAGGGGCGACGGCGATCGCATCCGTCCAATATATAAAGATATAAAGCGATCGATATAATTTTCTAAATAGGCTTGATTTTGCTGCAAACCTAACATTTCGATCTTGCCATCCACAGCTTGCTGATGGGTACTAATCAACAATCGCAGTCCCGCATCTAGCTGTTTCGCTAAGGTGCAAACAATTTTTACTAAGGCTTTTAACTCATCCCAAGTTAAACTTACCCTTTGATAATTGCGTCTAAGGGGGTTTGTATTACGCAGTCGCCAAAAAGCAACACGACTAGGAATCGTCTTTTGTAAACTTAACTGTTCGATCAAGACTAGCATGACCTCAACTGCCTCTAAATCCAGCGCCTCGATCGCTAGCAGCAGATGATCAATATCCATGCGGACGCTGCGGGGACAACCCCTAACAAAATCTTTCGGCACGGTTAAATCGAGGTTTGTCGGAGCAGAGATGTTTAACTGCATAATTCGCAGTGAATTTCAACCTAATACAGTTTACTCAATGGCAAGTTTACCCAGAAATTTGGCATTCAGCTACAAGTGCCTTATATAAGTAAGATACAGGATACAAGAAAGCCCGTAGCTGATTGCTTTAGCTAGGCTTAAGCTTGGCGTGAGTAGTACTCAATAACCAGCAGTTCGTTTACTTGCAAAGCGACCCATTCGCGTTCAACAACACCATTGACCTTGCCAGTCATCTTCGCCTTATCAAATTCCAAGTGGCTAGGAATGTTTGACAAACCGGGGAATTCGAGGTTGCGCTCGACAATCTTACGAGACTTTTCGTTATCTTTAACGCTAATTACTTCACCAGGGCGGCAGCCATAACTAGGGATAGTCACGCTTTTACCATTGATGGTGATATGTCCGTGATTTACCAGTTGACGTGCGGCAGGGATCGTTGGTGCAAATCCCATACGGAAAACTGTATTGTCTAGGCGCATTTCTAGCAATTGTAGCAATACTAAGCCTGTAGAACCCTTGACTCTTCTGGCTCGACGCACATAGCGCAGCATTTGAGTCTCAGTGAGACCATAGTTAAAACGTAACTTTTGCTTTTCTTCGAGACGAACAGCATACTCAGAACGCTTTTTGCGATCTTGACCATGTTGTCCAGGTGGATAAGCGTGTTTAGGTTGCTTGCGACTTAGACCGGGAAGCTCTCCGAGTCTTCTTACGATTCTGAGGCGCGGACCTCTATAACGGGACATAGCTCCTTCCTTATTACTGTTGAAAACTTGACAGCCTATCTAGTATATGACAAGTTGGCTAAAAAGTCTGACAAATTTTGATGATTAGCTAAAGAAGCTGATTCTAAGTGTAACGCGATCGCTCGATCCGTAAAGCCTCTATTGCGCGTTCAACTTCGCCCTCTAGCAGGGACAGGCAAGTATGAATTAGTGACCCATTGCCAGCTTTTACGGCTGATTGCAAGCGGCGACATTCTTGCGAAAGGATTAATGCACCCACATAGTCACTACTCGATCGCAATGTATTTAAAAATTGCAATGTTTGCTCTTGCTCTTTCATTGTGATCGACCTATCGATCTCCCATAATAAATTTGGGGCATCTTGCAAATATGTATCAATGACATTTATCAAAAATTCAATCGCTTTTTGACCATTGCCTGCAAGCATCAAAATCGTTTCTATAAATTGCGGCTCAATCACAGGATCTAAATCGTTTGAGGTAGGCAATAATTCCTCTAATCTTGATTCAGTTGAGTCTGTGGCGATCGCCTCTTCTATAGGTTCTTCGTCTAGTTCCCATTCTTCTACTGGCTGTTCAACCAATTTTATCGGTTCTTCATCTAGCTCCCATTCTTCTGCTGGCTGGTCAACAATCTTTTCAACCAGTTGTATTACCTGAACTTCTTGTAAAACAACAATCTGTTTTTCAACCTTAGATAATTCGTGATCAGAATTTGCAAAATCATTTTCAATCGCAGTATCTACTAAATCAGAATTTGTAAGATCACTTTCAAGCTCAGTATCTACTAAATATTGAACAACTGTATCAATGATTGATTCAGAAACTAATTCAGGGATCGATGCGGTTTCAATCTCCTCAATTTCGATAACTGGTGAAATTGAGAGTGTTATTAGTGATTCGAGTTGCTCTTCAGTTTCATTTATTTCATCTTTAATAATTTCAGCTTCATTTATCTCAGATTCAACAATCTCATTAACTTTTGGCTGTAAATTATTGAACTCAAGTTGCAATACCTGCAAATCATGGGCGAGACTCTGAGATTGTTGTCGAAGATTAGACAATGTGACGGCAATTCCGATTTGTGCCGAAATCAGCGATAAAGAGGTGCGATCGCTTTCTGACCAATTGTGATAGTTACTACCATGAAACGCAACAACAGTTCCCCAAAATTCCTGCCCTACATGGATTTTGTTAGCTGCATAGGATGCGATCCCGATTTGTTCTAGCAAATTAATACTGTGAGTCGAAAGATTAGAATTGCTAATACTGTTGAATGTCTGGGCAGAATCTTCGATTTGAGTGGACTCAATGATATGCCGAGTCAGCGAATGTCTGGATGACATTTCCGCCAGTGACAACAAGCCTGTGGCGATCGCATCGGTGATAAATTCACCTAGTCCATCGGAGTGGTGACGAAAAATTGCCACGCGATCAACTTGCAATAGTTTTTGAGCAGTTTGAACGGCTACTTGTAAAACCAATTCCAATGAAGGCGATTGCTGCATAGCTTCGGCAAGCTGAGCCAATGCTTTTTCTCTGACAAGAATATCAAGGGAAGGATCTGTTTCCTGTGTCTCAGATCTGGCTATGAGCTTTATATACTGTTCTTCCCAGCTAAGTTGATGGACGCGCTCCTGCTGCACCAAAATCGCTTTGAGGTGTTCATAGGCAGCGCGATCGCGGCATAGATGGCGGATTTGGTCTAAGAGGGTAGAATCCATAGGTGCAAACAACTATCCTCGATGGTATCCCAATATTGTCCAGACAGGGTTTTACCTAATCTAGACTATTAATTCTAGCTGACCTGTTTTAGCGATCGCATCAGACACAAAGCGTAACTTTTGGCGCGATTTACTTATATGAGGTTTAGTTATGCGAAACCTCATATAAGTAAACAAGTTAGCAGCAGCGAGATACAAGAAATTTTTTGAAAGTCTTGCTTCGCAAGACTTTCAAAAAATTTCTTGGTTTGGGTTTCAGCGCAAAGCGCTGTAAGATCTTGATTAACCGAACTAGGCTAAAAATATGGCGCGTTATACCCTTGCCCAGAGTCCCGAAGTTGTCTTGACCGTTGCTGGCAAAGATTCGCCAAAAGCACGCGAAAAGGCAATGACAGAACTGATGGAATTAATGGACTCAGGCAAACTCGATACCGATCTTGCCGATGGCTTTAGTCCCGACCAATTTATAGAAGTGAGAGAACTTTCCATGTCTGAAGATCGTGAAGATCCCATTACCCAAGCTGTGCAAGTCCTAAATAATCTTGCGACGCTAAAAATTAAAGTCCAAGAGCTGCGTTCCGATGCGATGCAGGTGCGATCGCAAATCGATATCTTGTTTAGCGATGAGATCGTCTCTGAGGAACAGATCAACAGTATCAAGGAGGGTTTTAAAACTCTCAAGAGTTTTGCTCAGCTAAACATGAAATTTCTTGATGCGCGATCGCAGGCTGAAAATGCTCGCCAAGTTCTTGATGAAGCTTTAAAGTCTCCTAATTCTGAAGTCAAACCGCCGATTGAGAATGTAACCATCCCTATTCCTGAAGCTATTACCGAATCTGTTTCCGAATCTATTGAAAGTGTTACTAGCGATGATCTAGAACCTGCTGAAGTAGAAAATAATGTAGAAAGTAATGCTGACGATCTCGAAACTGTAACTGCTGTGGATGATGCGATCGTGGAAATTCCTGTGAGTAAGTCCACCAAGAAGAAATAATTGGGACAAGACAAAGCAGCGCAAAGCGCTGCTTTGTTATTTTGGTTGGTGTTAAAATTCTGATCGGTCAAAGTAATTTGGTTTTGAATTATGGTCGCCTTACCCGATCGCTTGTTAATGTCCTACGAAGAATATGTCAATTGGGAATCAACCCAAGAAACGCGCCACGAGTATTGTGATGGTGAAGTCATCGCTATGGCTGGCGGCACTCGTAAACACAACAGAATTTCAGGGAATGCCTTTAAAATTTTAGATGATACTCTCGCCGATCGCCCCTGTGAAGTTTATATAAATGGTGTCAAAGTTCAAGTACAACCAAGGCAAAAATATTTCTATCCTGATGTTGTAGTCACTTGTGATAAACGCGATCAAGAATCAAATTTTGTCACTTTTCCTTGTTTGATTATCGAAGTTCTCTCACCATCAACCGAATCTTTTGATCGCGGCTTTAAGTTTTCTCAATATCGCAAATTTGAGAAATTGCAAGAATATGTATTAGTACAAGTCGAGCAACCGATTGTCGAAGTATTTCAACGCAATGAACAGGGGCAATGGGTATTTTTTGAATATGGTTTAAGCGATCGCTTATTTCTAAAATCCGTAAATGTAGAAATAGCCGTTAGCGAGTTATATCGACAAATTCAGTTCGAGCCTGTTCTAGATGTTGACTTGTAATATTTGTGAGGGGCGATCGCCCCAACAATCAATCTTCTAAAGACTTGCTGAGAGCGATCGCAGCATTTACTTGTCAGCATGTACACCCAATAACAGCGTCTTGGGATCACCTTGAGCCTTGTAAGTGGCATAGAGTAAATAGGGACATCCGAACATAAACCCCAAAGACGTAAACATCAAACCAAATAAAAATCCTTTAGCGGTAAATCCTTCACGCCATACCACCCAAATCAAAAACAAGCATAAAGCAATCAAAAGATCTGTATTAAACTGCGATCGCCAGTCAAGCTTTAAGAGATCGCCAAAATAGACTGCGGGAAAGTTGATTCCCATTGTGACGATGACATAAATCGATACGGCATAAATGAGCAAGGTGGAAACAGATAGAAAGCTGCGTAGTAATGTCATGTTCTTACTCCTGTGAGATAAATAGAAAATCGACTTCGGGTGGTGATTGCTATCATCATGTCAAAGTCAGATAATCAAAGCAATTACCTCACAGGTAATCAAACTGATTTAGCTATGTTTATTTTCGCTCAGCTTTGCGCTCATTTTTTTTAGTGACACTATTCAAATATTCCTTCGCCTTCGTAAATGCATACTTCACGCGATCGCCAATAGTTGGCTCAGGTAGAACCGCAACCGTAATTTCTTCATCAGGAAACTGTTTGAGCCGATAGCCATATTCCAGATTATCTTTGAAATTACGCAAAACGGGATACAAGCGGACTGCGCCTTTCAGCAACTCGGCTTCTTGTTGGAAAATGGCTTGACTAATTTGATTACTACGTTGCACAGCCATCGAACCCGCAGGAACCCATTCCTTCCCTTTAATGCGAATAAAAACATTGAACTCAGGCAATCCTTTGTCCTTCATTTCATCATATTTATTAGCTGCAACCTGATGTTTGTTGGGTGCTTTCTTTTTTTTCTTTTGAGAACCCGAAGCAAATCCCGTCGCCTTAGTTGTACTCATCGCCTTACCTTTGATTTTTAAAAAAGTTTTTAGTTAAAAGTTTTAGTCAAATGTCTTTATTATTTCGATCTGCGCCAGAAAACAGCGCCTAAAGAGTTTGTATGATCATTGAACTTGTTGATAAAACTTTACTTTAAGGGATGACGCAAACGCAATCAGTCTTTAGGCAAGCAAATTAGGGATACCTCATATGGAAGTAATTTACAAGACCCTCTTCAGCTTTAATGGCGGGCAAAAACAACTGATACTCCCATCCTTCACCAGCAGGAAGATCCTTTTTAGCAATGTAGTCTTGTCTTGGCTCACCTTTACTTTCAACACCTGCATAACTTTCCACCGCATGAAAAACGGACACCCTAGCAAAAGCATAGCCGAGTAAATATAGGCACAAAAGACTAAATAGGATTGGGAGTAATTTAATGTTCTTCTGCATAATTCATAATTATCGAATAAGTAATGGCAACAGCGATCATGAACTAGAAAATCTTAGTTAATGATCCTTTTCCACAGTAAAGACAACCAAGATGTTCTAAAAAGTTCCCAAGTTCTTACACTTATTGATAATTTCTCGAAACCAAACCATAATGCAACGCACTCTATAGGATCGCATTATCCCAAAAAATTAAATCTAAAAATCAAACCCAGAAATCGACACTTAGCATCGTATCGATATCCTGTCCAAACAGCCATGTATCAGGAAATTCATACCCTTTTTTTGAATACTCATCTTTGACAGTACCTAAAGCCAAAAACCAAGCATCACTTAAAGAATCATCCCAACAAGTTTTTAAGCTCGGTGTATTTTTGAGTCTTAGGCTGATGCGGCGGCGCTGCTCTCTAATCGTATTTTCCCAACCGTTAAAGCAATCGGGCATATCCACATAGAGCCGTTTGAGTAAATGAGCTAACAAAGTCTCTAGCCTACTCTCTAACTCTTGCTTTTCAGAACGCCCCAAAGCCTCGATCTCCTCTATCAAGTTCTCAAAGTCTACATGGTCAAAGTCTTTAGCCCTTATTTTGGCTACAGTTTCCTGAGTCCAGAGCAAGAAATCCGACTCATATAAAGATTTTTGCGTGATTGTTTGAGTCATTTATTCGGCTCTCTAGCTCTACAATGATTTTGATGATATTGCTTAATCTTATTCTTCTTATAAAGTTAAGTATTTTCCTTTAAATTCCTTTTTTCCCACCACGGCAATAATTAGCAAAATGTTCGCAATTTTCAACTAACAAATTGTACTTAAAGTTTTGCTCTTTCTTAGCTTTCTTAGCACGCTTTACTACTTTATCTCGCGTTCCTCTACGAGTGCTGTGAAGAACGCCGTAACACTTATTTCTAGAACTTCTACAAAATCTCTCTAAGCTAGTTTCACATACACCTTTACCACCTAGAAAATGTATTACTCGATTGTCTCCAATGTAAATACCATGATGTTGATATTTAATTCCGAAACGTTTTTGGCAGACAAAAATATGTGCGCCTTTATAAGGTTTTTCGGCTCTTCTGGGTTTGAGGGGATAAGTAAAACTAATGAGAAAGGCAGGCTAATAATCTAGAACGAAAATTCATAAAATTCAAAAAACCATAGGCTTG
>JBILGV010000005.1:0-79157 GCA_044350865.1 Pseudanabaena sp.
AGTCTGTCCTCCTGATTGTTGCCACCCTGTCCAGTTAACACCATCAGTTGATGATCTGGTGTAAATGTTATTATCATTTCCACGATGAGACTGATAGAGTCGTCCATTAAAAGCAGCTAAAGCAGGAGCGCTATTAGTCTGTCCTCCTGATTGTTGCCACCCTGTCCAGTTAACACCATCAGTTGATGATCTGGTGTAAATGTTATTATCATTTCCACGATGAGACTGATAGAGCCGTCCATTCAAGGACTCAATAGGAATTTGAGATTTTTCAACAGCAACTAATTGATTCCCTAGTGTGATTAATCCACGATCATCTTCTTTTTCTTTACTAACAGAGTTTAATTGTCCTTGAGTTAATATTTCTCCAAACAACAAATCCTTAGCAAATTCACCCTCATCACCTTGAGTATCCGTACCAACGCGATCATCTAACCAGTGAAAAGTCTCCTCAGTCAAAACACCCGCCACACCTAACACCGAATTAACTGGCGCAGCACTAGACTGAAACAAAGAATCAGAAAGATAAATTTTTTGCGTAGAACTGGCATACGCGCCATCTGCACCATTCATGTCGGCGGCAGAAATAACTTGCACAGATGGTAATTGACCGAAAACACCAATTTTCCATTCACCGATTATCGACTGAACCTCAGATGTATTCGCCTTATCCCCAAAAACTTGAGCAATAAAACTAGAATCATTTGCTGCTAGTTGCAGTTTCGCCTTGACGATACCAAAAATATCTGGAAGCTGATTTACCGCAAAAATCGAAGCATCCGCACCAGTGCTTACAGTAAAACCGAAGCCCACATTCTGACTGTCAGACATAATATTTTCCTGATTATACAAATTGCTTAAATCTTGTTTTCCAAGCCAACAACCCATAAATTAGAGCGCCCATCCCCCCGATCGCATTACGAAATACATACATGAGTACATATCGGCAATGCTGCGCGATTTGCTAACTTACTGTGCTATTAACTAAACTAAACACAAGATAACACGAAGTTTGTAAATTTATAGCCAAAATAAACCAATAAATTTCTTAACATTATCGCAAAGTAACAATATCAAAAAACTTATTGGTGGTTAAACTAAATCGTGGCTAAACGCTTTTAGGTAGGAGTTGAAAACCGAATTTTGAGATAATCGTCTTCCATCTTTGCACCCGCAGTTTGGAGAACCGATAAAGCTTGAGGCAAAACCAGATTACGGCGATGATTGCCAATCCGAATATTTAACTCATCACCCGTCTTCGTTAGTTCGATCTGTTCCTTAGGAACCCCTGGAAGATAAAGTTCTAAACGATACTGCTTATTCTCTTCAACCACCCGCATCGTATTTTCTTTGTAATAAACCTGAGAGGGATCTTCATCGCCATACAAAGTTTCTTTTAATCTTTCTAGCGCCGCGATACCACACATCTCCTCAGCATAGAGCGGAATTTCCTTAATTGGCAGAGGATGAAAATCGCGGTGGATTTGTTCGCAATATTGCTTCTGATTGTCTTTCCAAACTTTAAAGAATGGATCTTGCACTTCTTCAGGAATGATCCGATTAGCAATGACCATATCAGTTGCAACATTATATAGACTGAGATAGGAATGCGCTCTCAAAGACTCGTTGATCACCATTTTTTCAGGATTAGTCACCAGTCTAACGGTGGTAATCGTATTGTCGGTGAGGATTTTCTCTAAAGCTTCTAGCTCCTCATAAAACTCGTAGGGAGCATCCATCACCTCTTTATTTGGTAAAGAAAACCCTGTGACCCGCTTAAAAATTGGCTCAAATACAGGATTCAAAACCTGCGCCATCCCTTGTAAAGGCTTATAAAATTTTCGCATATACCAACCCGCCACTTCAGGAAGCGAAAGCAAGCGAAGCGCCGTACCCGTTGGAGCCGAATCAATCACCAATACATCAAATTCTTTTTCATCATAGTGACGTTTGACCCGCACTAGCCCAAAAATTTCATCCATCCCTGGCAGGATCGCCAGTTCTTCCGCCTGAACTCCTTCTAGCCCCCTTGCCTGTAAAACTTCACTAATATAACGTTTGACCGCGCCCCAATTGCCCTCTAGTTCCCGCAACGCATCGAGTTCCGCGCCCCAGAGATTAGGACGAACTTCCTTAGGATCATGTCCCAACTCAATCATAAAGCTGTCAGCAAGGGAGTGAGCAGGATCGGTACTCAAAACTAAGGTTTTATAGCCCAATTCGGCACATCGCAAACCTGTTGCTGCTGCCACGGAGGTTTTACCAACTCCGCCTTTTCCTGTCATTAAAATGATACGCATGATCGATGTGACTCGTTTTGGTTTAATTATTTAAAGTTAATTATTTAAATGTGAAAAAATCAGTGTTACCCACCGACCAGTCCATCAATTTTCGGGTAAATTATATGACTTTGCAAATCTTTACATTTCGTTTACATTCTAGCATCAGACTTAGCGATCGCTGGTGACAAAAAAATCTGTAAGCTTCAGATCTAAATCTCAGCCCTTTTCGCGTATAGTGTACTTTTTTCTAAATCGATTATGTTGCTAGGTAGAGTCCTAAAAAATCGATACAAGATCGTCCAAGTTCTTGGAAGTGGCGGTTTTGGTGACACTTATTTGGCGCAAGATGTAGATCTGCCAAGTCACCCCGTTTGTGTGGTTAAGCATCTCCAACCCAAATCCACAAGTCCCAATATTTTCCCGATCGCTAAAAGTTTATTTGAACGCGAAGCCGAATATCTCTATAAATTAGGCAATAATCATTCTCAAATCCCAAAACTATTTGCCCACTTTGAAGAAAACAATGAATTCTTTTTGGTAGAAGAATTTGTGGATGGGCATAGCCTCGATCAAGAAATTCGCGTGGGACAGAAACTTTCAGAAGAAGCCACAATTAATTTATTGTTGGAAATTTTAGAAGTTCTCGCTTTTGTGCATCAACAGAATATTATTCATCGAGATATTAAACTCGCGAATTTGATGCGCCGTCGGCAAGACAGCAAAATCGTTTTGATTGATTTCGGTGCAGTCAAGGATATAAGTGCTTTAGAAACTGACTCGCAGGGGCATACGGGCGTAACCGTTGGTATTGGTTCACCAGGTTATATGCCGAGTGAACAGGCTTCGGGAAAACCTCGTTTGAGTAGTGATGTGTATGCGGTGGGGATGATTGGACTACTGGCTCTTTCGGGAATTGCACCTGACAGTTTTCGCGAGGACGCGAATACAGGTGAGATCTTGTGGCGCGATCGCGTACAGGTCAGTGGTGAGTTTGCAGAAGTTTTGCAAAATATGGTGTTCTATCATTTTAGTCGCCGCTATAAATCAGCGATCGAAGCTCTCCAAGCCGTTAAATCCCTTGCACTCACAAACATCAACAATTTACCTAGTGCTAATGTCCACCCTCTAAATTATTCTGTAAATACTGATCCCACTACCCTCATAAGCTCTGCCCCAAGCCAAGATAATCTCTCTTCAACAGTTGTTACAGGTTCACAGAGCGCCAAGCCAATTGAATCCCCACCGACCATTCCTCAAACCTCTGCTCACAGCACTATTTTTGCGCCACTATCCTCTCCGTCCTTGCGTCCCTTTGTCTGGGTAGGACTAATGGCTTTGACCTCTATTTTGGCAGCGATCGCTACAGTTTTGTTATTGCCTAAATTCACCAATCAAGATACAGCCACGAAACCTACCCCTGAAGCAACAGCATCTCCCACTGTTTCTGAAACTCCAGAGCCTGAGGTTACTGAGGTAAATACTCCAGAGCCACCTGCCGTTGTTGTCCCTAGTGCCGATGTTCCTATAGAAACAACTTTAGCACCAAGTTTTGGTGCGATCGCCCGTTCTCCCTCGACCCAATCCAAAGGATATGCTTGGAACTATAAGACTCAACAATTAGCAGAATCACGCGCATTGAAAGAATGTGAAAGCAGCAGCGACAGTGGCGATTGCCAAGTTATGATCTGGGCTCAAAACTCCTGTATCTCTATAGCCGAGGGAACTAATGGAGCCGCAGGGACAGGGCGATCAGAGAATTCTGCGATCGCCGAAAGCACCGCTATAAAAGTCTGCCAAGATTATCAAGGTATTAATTGTTCGGTTAGCAAAACTATTTGTTTACCATTTCGCTAATTTACATTAAAAAAAGGTGGCGCTTTGCGCCACCCGTCCTTAATCAATTAATATTCATAAACCTGATTGTCCAAATGCTGTTTATAAAAACATGATAATCACTCTATTCTCATAATTTATTTCGATACTGGAACTTTGACAGAGGCTCTGGCAATTTCAACATCAGAGGATGGTGACAAAAACTTACTGAGAACATTGACAAACAAGGAGTCGATCGCATACTTACCACCGCCATAGATAGTAAAAAACGCAAAAGAAGCGGCGTAAATCGAAGATAGCTCCAATGTGGGGATAGAAAATCCACCAATGACAATGTGATGATAATTGGCTACTAGCATTGTCATAAACAGCCCCAAGGCTGCGGGTCTAGTCAAAAAACCAAGAATTAACAACGGAGAGCAAACTACTTCTGTTAAAGCCGCACAGTATGCGAAAAAGATGGGAAAGGGCAGCCCGATCGCTTCGACATAGGCTTCGGCAA
This sequence comes from Pseudanabaena sp., assembly GCA_044350865.1. Taxonomy (GTDB): domain Bacteria; phylum Cyanobacteriota; class Cyanobacteriia; order Pseudanabaenales; family Pseudanabaenaceae; genus Pseudanabaena. The sequence continues at coordinate 4,618 of JBILGV010000005.1, forward strand.
ATCCCGAAATATCACCCAACTTGTCCAACCCGTTATGCACCATCACAGTCCCCAACACCACTCTCAACAACAGCAACGAAGCTTGAGTCAGAGAAACGGGGAGATTATTTGAACCCAAAATCAGACGACCAATTGATGCAACAACCTTTACCGTGTTATTCATGACTAGTAAGATCTCTTAATAAAATTTAAAATATTGCAATAAGTTATAACTTATATGCATAAATCTTAACACAAGCTTTATGTGGGATTTTGGCTAAGCACATACTCAATAATGATTAAGGGAAAATGGTATTGCATTTTCTTCGTATTGAACAACTCAAGCCTTTATTACGCATCATATTCTTGATTGTCATTGCGAATATGTGCAACACCGTTAGTCAAGCCGCTACATTTTATTTATAATTTGACAAAGTGTCAGAATTGAATTTAACTGGTTTGGGACGCAGTAACAAAACTATACAGTCAGGATCTAAAGGATTTTAACGAATGAGCAAAAACATTCCTGTGGTTATTCTTTGTGGTGGCAAAGGTACTCGTCTAAAGGAAGAAACTGAGTTTCGTCCCAAGCCTATGGTACTGGTAGGCGATCGCCCAATGATTTGGCACATTATGAAGACCTATGCCCATTATGGCTTCAAGGATTTCATGCTTTGTTTGGGTTATAAGGGTGACATGATTCGTGATTATTTCTTTAACTACGACTGGAATCACAGCGATGTGATGATCGAGTTGGGTGGCAAGAAAGTTACCAAGTTGCAAAATTCTCATGACGAAGAAGATTGGCGAATTTGGTTGGTTGATACGGGGCAGGAAACCATGACGGGAGGAAGGCTAAAGCGGCTGGCGACCTATCTGGATAAAAATGGTAGTGAAATGTTTTTGGGGACTTATGGCGATGGTGTTGCCGATGTCAACATAGCCGATCTATTAGCTTTTCATCAAAGTCACGGCAAACTTGCCACTATGACGGCTGTGCGTCCACCATCGCGTTTCGGTGAGTTAATAATTGAAGGTAATTTAGTTACTAATTTCAAAGAAAAACCTCAAGTCAGCGAAGGTTGGATCAATGGAGGTTATTTTGTTCTCCATCGCAAGGTTTTGGATTTGATTGAAAATGATGACACTATTTTTGAAGCGGAGCCATTGAAAGCGCTTTCTGAACAGGGCGAACTTGCTGTTTACAACCATTCAGGCTTCTGGCAATGCATGGATACCTATCGTGAATTAGAGTTGCTCAATCAAATGCACGATCGCCAAAATGCACCTTGGGAAGTATGGAAATGAATAATTTCTGGCAGTCAAAAAAGGTTTTAGTCACGGGTCATACGGGCTTTAAGGGGGCTTGGCTATGCCAGTGGTTATTGCAGCTTGGGGCTGAGGTGCGTGGGATTAGTCTACCTCCAAATACTAATCCATCCCTATTTGAGCAGTTAGATTTAGTCAGTAATCTCGATCATCAGATTGGTGATATTCGCGATCGCCATTTGATGCAGCGATTAGTCACCGATTGGCAACCTGAAATTGTTTTTCATCTGGCGGCGCAGCCCCTCGTGAGGCGCTCCTATGTGGAGCCTGTGGAAACATGGGATACCAATGTGATGGGAACCATTAATGTTTTAGAAGCGCTCAAACATTTGGTTAATCCTTGTGTTGCGGTATGCATTACCACGGATAAATGCTATGAAAACCGTGAGTGGTTATATGGCTATCGAGAAAACGATCCCCTCGGTGGTCACGATCCCTATAGCTCTAGTAAAGCGGCTGCGGAACTAGCGATCGCCTCTTGGCGTAATTCTTTTTTTAATAAAAGTCACATTAGTATCGCTAGCGTGAGAGCAGGTAATGTCATCGGTGGCGGTGATTGGGCGGAGGATCGGATTGTGCCTGATGCCATGCGATCGCTTAGTCTTGGGGAAGCAATTCCTGTGCGTAATCCTCGTGCGACCAGACCTTGGCAACATGTTCTCGAACCATTGGGCGGCTATATGCTCTTAGCTCAAAAAATTTATGAGAGCAAAGATCTAGATAAGGCTAAACTTTGTTCGGCATTTAATTTCGGTCCTAGACTCGACTCTAACCGTCCTGTTAAGGATTTAATCGAAACGATTTTGCAACATTGGTCGGGGAATTGGAGCGATCGCTCTAATCCCGATGCTGTCCATGAAGCAAACCTATTAAATCTAGTTACGGATAAAGCGTTTCATTTACTGGGATGGCAACCAAAGTGGGATTTTGAGCGCACGATCAAGGAGACTGTTTCTTGGTATCGAGAAGCGAATCAAATTTCCCTAGAAAACATTCAACAATTTCAAGCATTAACGATTAAACAAATCGAAAGTTATCAGTCCGATATAGAAAGACTGTAAGGGCAATTCAAGAATTGTCCTTACAGTCTAAAGATTTTGAACGTATTTTTTAGTTAGGAGACAAAAATGACACAAGCGATCGCTAAAGAACAAATCAGCCCTGCTGAACAAGAACAAGAATTAAGAAATAAGGTTTTTGCCACTGTTTTGGAATATCACCAATTCAAATTCGGTCAAAAGCAATTTATCCCTGGAAAAACCTACGTTCCTGTCTCAGGAAAAGTATTCGATCAAGAAGAACTCGTAAAACTAGTGGATTCTTCTTTAGATTTTTGGTTGACCACAGGACGCTATGCTGCTGAATTTGAAGAACGCTTTGCCGAATGGATGGGTGTCAAACATTGCCTACTCGTCAACTCAGGTTCTTCCGCAAATCTAGTAGCTCTGTCAACCCTGACATCTCCCAAACTCGGTGACAAGCAACTCAAACCAGGGGATGAAGTAATTACCGTCGCCGCAGGTTTTCCGACGACGGTCAATCCCATTTTTCAAAATCAGTTAGTGCCAGTATTTCTCGATATCAAGTTGCCGAGCTATGACATTGATATCGATCAACTAGAGGCAGCTTTAAGCGATCGCACCCGCGCCATCATGATCGCCCACACCATCGGCAATCCCTTTAACCTCGAAGCAGTCATGGCTTTTGCCGAAAAGCATGATCTTTGGGTAATCGAAGACAACTGTGATTCCGTAGGTAGCGAGTACCAAGGACGTAAAACAGGCAGTTTCGGGCATATTTCCACGGTCAGCTTCTATCCCGCTCACCACATGACAATGGGCGAAGGCGGCGCAGTCCTCACCAGTGATTCTCGGCTCAAAAAAATTGCCGAATCTTTCCGTGACTGGGGACGCGACTGCTGGTGTCCCCCTGGAATTGACAATACCTGTAACAAGCGCTACGCATGGCAATTGGGCGATTTACCCTTTGGCTACGATCACAAATATACCTATTCGCACATCGGTTTTAACTTGAAAATGACCGATATGCAAGCAGCCGTGGGATGCGCTCAGCTAGATAAATTACCAGAATTTGTCGCAAAACGCCGTCAAAATTTCGCATACTTGCACAATGGCTTGCAAGATTTACAAGATGTCTTGCTTCTACCCGAACCCGCCCCTAATTCGGAACCAAGTTGGTTTGGGTTCCTATTGTCCGTCAAGGAAAATGCACCATTTACCCGTAACGAGCTGGTACAGCATTTAGAAGAAAAACGCATCGGTTCGCGCTTGTTGTTTGGCGGCAATATGGTCAGACAACCTGCCTACAATGACTCTATCTATCGTGTGATCGGCGATCTCAAGAATACCGATTATGTGATGGAAAGTACTTTCTGGATTGGGCTGTATCCAGGACTGAGTGAAGAGATGTTAGATTATGTGATATCAGTGATCCATCAGTTTTGCCAGAGGTAATGATCAATGAAGGAATTATACGAACAAGACTACAGCCAATGGGCTGAGACTATGGCGGATTTACTTTCATCGGGAAAATTTACTGAGTTGGATATTGAAAATTTAGTAGAAGAGGTGCGGGATTTGTCCAAGCGGGAACGTGACAGGTTGCTCAGTAGTGTTCGTTTAATTCTTCATCATTTGCTTAAATGGGACTATCAACCCCAAAAACGCTCTAGGAGTTGGCAAATTACTATTGAAAGGGAAAGAGAAAACCTCGCATTATATCTGGAAGATAGTCCTAGCTTGAAGCGTTATTTGTGTGAAGAATGGGTTAACAAGATGTATCGCACAGCCCGACTTGATGCTAATAAAGAAACAAGGGTGGAGATGCCAGTAGATTGTCCCTACTCAGTAGAGAATATACTTGGTTAGCGAATATTTTTGGTATGACCCTTTTAATTCAGAAGATTTTCTTGGCTTTTTCTTGAATAGTGGCGTTTACCAGCCTCTTGTATTTAATGAGCAAGGATGGCTAATTAGTCAATCTTTGGGGCTTGCCTTGGTGCGTTGGTCTGGAAGCTATCGCGGGGTAATGGCTGTGTGGTTGCGCTGGGCAACCCTGTCGGGTGAAGTTTTACTGACGGGGCGAGAGTTAGCTGAACAGGAACATGAAAGCGCTGAACAAGAGCGTTCACGCGCTGACAGATTGGCAGAGAAACTGCGATCACTTGGTATAAATCTAGATGTTGATATTTAATTCAACGTAAATCAGTTATGCTTTAGAGAGTAATCTGATTAGGGTTTTACAGTATTTACTCAAGTGGAAATATCAGCCACTAAAACGCACTAATAGTTGGAAAGCCTCAATTACTGAGCATTCTTTACGCTTAAATAAAGCTTTCAAAAAAAGCCCTAGTCTTAAGTCTTATTTCAAGCAAGTATTTGCTGAGTGTTACCAAGATGCAAGGTTGATTACTGCTCAAGAAACAGGGCTTGATATTTGTGTCTTTCCAGAGGTTTGTCCCTTTGCTCAAGTTGATGTTTTAAATCCTCAATATTTACCTGAATCATAATGAAAAAAACGGTTTTAATTACTGGCGCGACGGGTTTTTTAGGCAGCCATTTAGTAAAGGCTTTACTGTCAGATGGATATCGTGTAGCGCTTCTTAAGCGTAGTTTCTCGAAGGTATGGCGAATTGATGATGTAATTGATCAAGTTATCAGTTTTGATCTAGATCGAGTTACACTAACAGATGTTTTCGCTAGTCTAGAAAAGGTTGATACGGTTATCCACACAGCTACCTGCTATGGACGAAACAATGAATCTTGTGTAGAAATGCTTGAGGCAAATGTAGTTTTTCCCCTAAACCTTTTAGAAACTGCTATTTCTTTTAATACTGATACTTTTTTTAATACTGACACTGTACTGCCACCATATCTAAATGCTTATTCAATCTCAAAAAAACAGTTTCTAGATTGGGGTAATCAATTTGCTCAGAGGAAAGCTATCAGATTTGTTAACATTAAGCTAGAACATATTTTCGGTGCTGGTGATGACAACTCCAAATTCGTTACTTACATTATTAACTCCTGTCTTAATAATGTAAATGAACTAAATTTAACTAAAGGAGAGCAGAAAAGGGATTTTATTCATATTGATGAGGTTGTTTCTGTCTATCAACTACTTCTTAAAAAAGTTTCAGGCAATCAGATCTGTTATCAAGAATATCCTGTTGGCAGTGGTAAGGCGATCGCCATTCGTGACCTTGTTGAAATGATCCATAGACTAACTCAGTCTAAAACTATTTTAAATTTTGGTGCTTTACCCTATCGAGATGGTGAAATAATGTTTTCCGAAGCCGATACGCAGGCTTTGCGTTATTTGGGTTACATTGCTAGCTCTGATTTAGAAAAATCACTAAAACAAACGCTCAACATTAATTAAAGAGGATTACTCTCAATGAAACTATTGATAACTGGTGGATGTGGCTTTTTAGGCTCTAATATTGCTCACGATGCTTTACAAAAAGGTAACGAAGTTTTTGTCATTGATGCTTTGGTGAGAGTGGGTAGCGATCAAAATAAAGCTTGGCTAGAATCACAGGCAGCAGAAAATCAGTTGACGATCGCTACTTTTGATGTGGCTGACAGTGAGTCGGTCAATTGCTTTTTTGAGAAGTATGCACCCTTTGATTCGATCGCGCATTTGTCAGGGCAGGTAGCAATGACGACTTCTATGGCAGATCCGCGCCGAGACTTTCTAACGAATACTGTTGGGACTTTTAATCTGTTAGAGGCAACACGCCTTTATTCGCCCGATGCTGTATTCGTTTATTCAAGTACAAATAAAGTTTATGGGGAAATGCAACAAATAAGCCTGAGCGAGACTGAGACTCGCTATGTTGCAGTTGATTTCCCAAATGGATTTGAGGAAAATTTTCCTCTGGATTTCTCTAGTCCCTATGGTTGTTCTAAAGGAGCCGCCGATCAATATGTCCGCGATTGGCATCGAAACTTTGGTCTAAACACGATTGTATTTAGACATTCCTCAATTTATGGTGGTCGCCAGTTCTCGACGTTCGATCAGGGTTGGATCGGTTGGTTTTGCTTGAATGCTCTTGAGCAAAAGAAAACTTTGGAGAGTGGGGCAACAGTAAAGCCTTTCACAATTGCAGGAAATGGTAAACAAGTGAGAGACGTTCTATATGCAAGTGATTTGATTAATCTTTACAATTCGGCTTTTGAGAATGGGCGGTCTTGTAGTGGCTCAATTTTTAACATTGGTGGAGGGATAAGCAACAGTCTTTCTTTGTTGGAGCTATTCAAATACTTAGAAGAAGTTTTAGAGATTAATCTCAGTTTTGATCAGTTGTTGCCCAGACATTCAGATCAGAAGATTTTTGTTGCAAATATTGATTTGGCAAAACATAAATTGAATTGGACTCCTCAAGTCTCATATCGGCAAGGCGTAAGCAAACAACTAGATTGGGTTTCTAAACAAAGGTTTAGTTTATTTAATGCCTCTTAGATGACGCAAACAGCAAGTCTTTCTCTCAAAGCAGGTATGAAAAGCGATCGCCTAGATCAAAGCCTAAACTGGCAACACCAGCTACTATTGAGACTATACTGGCAAATAAGTTTCCTGATTTAACTAAGGTTGTAATTTATGATTGAAGGTGAAATTAGAGCGTTAATCCAAAAAGAATTGCCTAGGGCGATCGCCGAGGAACCAGCGATACGGGACTTTGTGCTGCGTACCGTGTCGGAATACTATACGCCCAAAACTGAGTTTGATCAAAAATTTGATCGCGTTATGGCGGAACTGCAACGAGACAGGGAAGAACAGGCTCGCAAGTGGGACGAGAGTAACCGCAAATTTTATGCTTTTCAAGCAGAACAGGCTCGTAAGTGGGATGAAAATAACCAAAAATTTGATGCTTTCCAAGCAGAACAGGCTCGTAAATGGGACGAGAGTAACCGCAAGTGGGAGGAAGATAGCCGCAAGTGGGAGGAAAATAACCGCAAGTGGCATGAAAATAACCAACGCCTTGACAGAATGGAAGCCCAGAATCACGCCACTTTAGCGGAAATTCAGAAGGCGAACCGTCGCTATGAAAGTACTATTGGCGCTTTGGGTTCGCGTTGGGGTCTGTATTCGGAGGCGAGTTTTCGTAATGGCTTAAAGGCGATTTTGGAGGAGTCGTTTGGGGTGGAGGTAATGAATCTGAATGAGTACGATCAGGATGGCATGGTTTTTGGGCGACCCGATCAGGTGGAAATTGATGTGATTATCAAAAATGGCGTTGTGATCCTTTGTGAGATCAAGTCATCGATGAGCAAGTCAGATATGTATATTTTCGATCGCAAGGCTACTTTCTATGAAAATCGGCATCAGCGATCGGTGACAAGGAAAATTGTGATGTGCCCGATGGTTGATCATCGGGCTTTACCAGTGGCCGAAAATTTGGCTATTGAGGTTTATAGTTATAGTGATCAGGTTAAGGAGCTTTAATTTTTATAAGAAGACATGAAAAGGTAATTCAAAGATGAAGCATTCATTAATTTATGAGCAGGACTACTCTCAATGGCTCCAAATCACGCTCGATCAACTCGAAAGTCGTGATCTGAAGAATATTGACTGGGAAAACCTAGCTGAGGAAATAAGGGCTTTGGGAAATGAGCAGAAGCATAAGGTCGAAAGCTATTTGAGGCAACTCATCAAACACCTATTGCTCTATCAATATTGGGAAAGTGAAAAAATTTACTGCTCCAAGGGCTGGCTAGATGAGATTGATAATTTTCGATCTGAATTAGACTCATTGCTGGAGTCAAAAGTACTTTATAATCATTGCGAGAAAGTGTTAGATAAAATTTATCTTAAGAGCAGAAATAGCGCAATGCGTAAGTCGGGATTGTCGTCTGAAATAATTCCTGTATCATGTCCATATTCTTTGAATCAAATCCTTGATTTTGAGTGGTTGCCGTAGGCGAAGCAGAAATAAGGCTGACAATACATTATGTCTAATCCCAAGAAGCCTCTGAATGAGGTTGATATATTTTCTGATTTAAGTCTTACAGCAAGGCGGATTATCTCTCAGTTGTTAGAGCGCAATGAAAAATTACAACAAGAGAATCAATTGCTAAAGGATAAAACTAAAGAATCGTTAAATGAAAGTATTTGCCCTCAAAGTAGAGCCGAAAATTTACTAGAAATAAATAATAATTCAAAACCACATAAACGGATTAGCTCAATAGCTAAAATAACGAAAAAACTTGGCGTTGATTCAGCCGTTCTTTCAACTGGTGTCGCCAGAATTGTAGCAACATTAATCAGCCCGATTACAGCAGTACTGATGATTCGCTTTTTGAATCTTGCAGAGCAAGGCTACTGGTACACATTTCTCAGCTTTATTGCTATCTCACAATATGCAGAACTTGGTATGGGGCAGGTTGTTATGCAGTTCTCCTCACACGAATGGGCAAAAATAGAAGATTTATCCACGATTCATTCTTCTCCGAGTGGTCTGCGTTTAAAGAGTATTTTCAGGATTGCTATACTTTTGGGAGGATCTATCGCAATATTTGCATCGTTGATTAGTTTTATCCTTGGTTACACGATTATGCAATCCCATGCAAACGACACTGGGATTAACTGGCAAGCCCCATGGCTTTGTGTATCTTTAATTTCAGCATTCAACATAACTGTAGCCTATGTAAATGGATTTATGGATGGTTGCCAAAAGTTTGTAACTACAAATTTAAGAAGGTCTATCCAATCGTTTGTGTCTTTGGCTGCTTTATTTATTGTTTTTAGTATGGGAGGAAAACTATGGGCGTTAGGCTTGTCACAACTGGCATCTCTAGTTATTGGCATTATTTTAATGTTTGTATTTCATAAAGAATTTCTTCAACATCTGTTTAAAGATTTTTATAGTAACACCTATGTTTCTTGGCGGACAGAAATTTTCCCTTTGCAATGGCGTTTTGCAGCTACTTGGCTTACAGGCATTTTTGTATTTCAGTTATTTAATCCGATGCTATTCGGTCTCGTCGGACCTGAAGCTGCGGGAAGATTTGGATTTACACTATCAATAATCGCTGTTGTAAATGGTTATGCACAGATATGGATAGCCGCTCGAGCGCCAGTTTTTGCCAATCTTAATTCATCGGGTAAATGGGACGAGTTGGTAAGACTTTTTCGTAAAAGCCTGATATCTGGAATAGTAACTTATGCCATTGGCTCAATAATTGTCATGTCATTGGCTTTTGTTGTCCAATATTTTTATCCGTCTTTGTCCAGCCGATTTATCGACCCTCTGTCAATAATGTTTCTACTTGCTGGTCAAGGAATAAATTTGGTTACTTTTGCTTTTACTTATTTTGTGAGAAGCTTTAAAGAAGAGCCGTTTGTTCTTATGGCATGGATACATGCATTTCTTAGTGTCATTCTTGTTCCTATTTGTGTATCACTCTTTGAAGTAAAAGGCGCAGCATTAGCCTCGCTACTATCAAATGCAGCGGTTTTTCCCATAGGATTTAAGATATATCGCTTATATACATCTCGTATGCACATGCTAAGGTTATCCACAGTCGTAAAGATAGAAAAAGTATGAAACCACTACTCACAGTTGCAATACCTACATATAACCGAAGCCCTAAATTAGATATTCAGCTTGAATGGGCTTCTAAAGCAATTTCTAAACATTGGGATCAATGCGAATTAATCGTATCAGATAATGCATCAACGGATGACACGACTACGATTTGCAATAAATGGAAAGAGAAACTAAATAATTTAATAGTTTTTCGCCAATCATCTAATCTTGGGTTGGTTGGCAATGTTAATTTTTGCATCACCCATGCCCAAGGTAAGTATGTATGGACTATCGGCGATGATGATCCCATAAATTTAGATGCAGTAAAATCAATACTTAAAATACTTAAAAACAAGGAAAACATTGGCTTTTTACATCTTAATCATCGTTGTGTGAGTGGTGTAGATGGTTCGATTGTTCATGACAGTTTCTATCCTTGGAAAGAAGATCTCTATTCCGAAGAAGGCAAGCAAGTTATTGAAATGTGTCTTCAACATAGACAAGGTGGACTTCTGTTCATTACCGCAAATGTATTAAATACAGAACTTGCCAATCAGTCAATTCAAAGTTGGGAATACAATACTAAAAACTTAGCTTTTCCGCTTTATATGTCAGCATGGATCGCTTCTAGATCAGGAGTATATGTCACTTGTAATAATTTCTGTGACTGTGTATACTATGTTAGCAGTTGGTCGAACAGATTACTGTTTCTGTCACACCACGACAATCCCCTGACATACCAGAAGATGAAAGAAATTGGCTATTCAACTGAACTAATGAATCAATTAATACAATATTCTATTAGTTCATTTGGTGGGTTAAAAAAGCTTTTCAAGCTTTTATTAATTGCTCCAAAAACCTTTTCTGAATCATTGAATGTGTTTTTAAAATCAATCCCAAATCGGAAATAACTTGATGAAAACAATTATTAAAAGCCTTTTGAAGCCTATCTATCTTGCTTGGTTTCGATCGCGTTGGCCAGTCTTTCAGACTAGAAGAAGTCGTCGTATATTGCAGAGATATATAGATAATTCGGGCAGTGACAGTAAATGGTTAAATATCGGTTCAGGCGGTAAAGTTTTAGGCACTAATTTTACTAATTTAGATATTTATTCTGGGGCCAATATTGACATTGTTGCTAGTGCTGATCAAATTCCCCTTGCGGACAATACTTTTGATGGTTTAGCTTCCATTGCGGTTTTAGAGCATGTTCAATTTCCTGAGCTAGTAGTAAAGGAGATGTACCGAGTACTTAAACCAAATGCTATTGTGTTTATTGAAGTACCTTTCATGCAACCTGTTCATGGTGCTCCATCAGATTTCCAAAGATATACTCTGGAAGGCTTAAAAACAATTTTTCGTGATTTTGATGTTTTGGAGTGTGGGGTCTGTGTTGGTCCTGCTTCATCACTGGCATGGATGTTAAAGGAGACTTTATCTATTTTGATCTCAGGAGGTAATCCCAAAATATATCAAGTCCTCCAATGGATTATAAGTCCAATCGTTTTACCTATAAGCTGGTTGGACTTTTTTCTAGAAAGCAATCCCATGTCTTACATATCTGCTAGTGGTTATTATATCGTACTCAAAAAGAACTTTCCTTAAAAATCATAGCTATGCAGGCTCCAACTGTCATGTTACTCTATTTACTTACAACTTATTCTGGATAGATAATTATGAAGAATTTTATTAAACATTTGTTTCGATCAATAGGCTATGAGGTGGTTCCGTATGGTGTTGCAGGCTCAAACAGGAGACCTATTTGTAACCTTAAAGCATTTTTAGAAGACATTAGGGCGCGTAGCTTTAGACCAAAGTTAATTCTTGATGTCGGAGCAAACCGAGGTGACTGGACTAGGATGACAAAGGACATATTTCCAGAAGCTAGATTCTTACTTGTAGAACCTCAAGTAGAGATGAAAAATTCCTTAAATGATTTGTGTTCTGAATTTGAAGATATTTCATGGGTAAAGGCTGGCGCAGGGGCAAAGGAAGGCAAGCTAGTACAAACAATATGGGATGATTTAGCAGGTTCTTCATTTCTTCCAGATGTTGATAAAAATTTACTTCAGTCAGGGAAGCAGAGAGAGGTTGACATTGTAACTATTGATTCTCTGTTAGTGAAATTTAATTTGAATATTCCAGACTTAGTTAAGCTTGATATTCAAGGTTTTGAGCTTGAAGCATTGAGAGGAGCTAACTCATTATTTGGCAATACGGAGCTATTTATCATTGAAGCTAGTCTATTCTCTTTTGATGATGTGCCTGGTATGCCAATATTTCGAGAAGTGATCGAGTTTATGGGGGAAAGAGGATATGAGATATACGATATTGTGGGCTATCTCCGTAGACCATTTGATGGTGCTTTAGGTCAAGTAGATCTTGCTTTTGCCAAGCGTGAAGGGATTTTGCGTCGGTCAAACAAGTGGTGATTCCTAACCTGATGAATTAGGCTTCTTTCTAGAATACAATCTCATGTCTTACATATCTGCTAGTGGCAATTATATCGTACTCAAAAAGAACGTTCCTTGAAAATCATTACTATGAAACCTTCAATTAGTCTCATTATATGCACTTATAACAATGCTCCTCTACTGGATAGAGTTTTGTTAAGCATTTCAAAACAGAAAAACAGCATTGACTGTGATTGGTCAGTCTTAGTCGTAAATAATAATTGCACTGACAATACAACAGAGGTAGTAACCAACTTTATTCATTCTGGTAATATCCCTAATCTTTCTATCATCAATGAAGAAAAGCAAGGTTTGTCCTCTGCGCGTCTGTGTGGGATCAAAAATACTACTGCTGAATGGATTGCATTTGTTGATGATGATTGCCTTTTGCAAGATAATTGGGTGGAAGAGGCTATTTTATTTGCTAAATCTCACCCAAAATGTGGTGCTTTCGGCGGCAAGGTAATCTTAGACTGGGAAGTTCCACCTTCAGAAATTTTACTCAAGTACAAAAGCTCCTTTGCGGCACAAGATCATGGTGAGGAAGATAAGCTAATTGAGCGTAGTTGCATTGTTGGCGCAGGATTAGTCATCAACCGATCTGCAATTTTGCAAAGTGGTTGGATGAACAAACAGTTGCTTAGCGATCGAAAGGGAAAAGACCTCACATCAGGGGGCGATAGTGAAATTATAATTCGTATTCGTCAAGCTGGATATCAAATTTGGTACAGTTCTGGTTGCATATTAAATCACTATATGCCTGCTAAACGCATATCAGAGAAATACCTGATTAACTTGCAGTATGGGTTTGGAGCGATGACACCCCAGTTGACTTTAGTTGCCACAAATTGTTCATCGTTGCAGTTGATTTTGATTTCATTACTTAGAATTCCGAAAAGGTTGATACAGTTAGCTTCCATTTTTGTAACTGTATTAATAGGCAAAAGTAGCTGGATAGAACTAAGACTTATGTTTAGTCGTTTTAGAGGTGAGGTTAACGCTTTTTTCAGTCTCTTTTGAAAACTATTTTTTTAAGATTTGGTCATATTTTGGTTGACCTATGGCGATCGCTCAAGCAAATAAAGACAAAAATATTGATATATTTTAGAATTTAATTATTAATTAGTAAAAACTATGATTACAACGTTATTTGATTTAGGGATGGGTGGACATCATTCAGTATATATAAAACATTTAGTGAGTTATTGGATTACTAATATCTCTCAAGATAATATTTTGCAGATTGTTGTTGTGCCAAATTTTCTGACAAAGCACTCTGAAGTTGTAGATCTATCTTCAAATGTTAAAAACATAAATTTTGTCCCTATATCCGATGAAGACAATAGTAAAATCTCATCCATTCATTCATCAATAGTTAGAAGTTTTGTGGAATGGGACTTTTTTTGCAAGTATACCCATATGCTAAAAACCGATCATGCTTACTTACTTTATTTTGATCATTTACAACTACCAATAGTTTTAGGAAAGAGACCATCTTCTTTGTTCTCAGGGATTTATTTTAGACCAACATTTCACTATCATACATTTGAAAATTATAAGCCCTCATTTAAAGATAAATTTAGAGCATGGAGACAAAAAATACTCTTGCTTGCGGTGCTACAAAATTCAAAATTTGAAAAATTATTTTGCCTCGATCCATTTGTTGTTCCGTTGGTTAATCAATGGTTTAATAAACCTAAAGCCATATACTTACCAGATCCAGTCGAGGTTACATCCATTGAAGCTTCGGATTTACTAAAACTTAGGTTTAATTTAGCGATTAAAAATGACCGAAAGGTTTTCCTGATTTTTGGTCTACTTAGTGGAAGAAAAGGTATTTATCAAGTTCTTGAAGCAGTGCAAAACCTGCCATCAGAAATTACTCGGCAAATAACTCTTTTGTTGGTTGGGAAAATTGCCGATACTGAAAGCGCTAAAATGACATCAATAGTAGAGAATGCTAAAAATAATTCTAATGTGCAGATAGTTACTCAGTACGAATTCGTCAGCGATCGCGATGTCCACGCATATTTTTGTCTGGCTGATGTAGTTTTGGCAATATACCAAAAGCATGTTGGCATGAGCGGCATTCTTTTACAAGCTGCTGCTGCCAATAAGCCTGTTATTAGTTCTGATTATGGATTGATGGGACAAATAGCCAAAATGTATAACAGTGGTTTAATTATTGATGCTAGTCAAGTTCAAAATATTCAGGATAGCATCACAAATATTTTGAATGTTATGTCGAGCGACATAAGTGATTTGCAAAATCCAGAAAGTATCAATATAATCAAAGAGTTTACTCCAAGTAATTTTTCTAAAATTTTAATAAATCAAAGGCGTTAAATATTGATTTTCTGGATCTTATTGATTATTGATGATAAGTATGCTGACTATATAAAATGTTTGTTTATTAAATAAAATAATGACTGAAAATTGGGATTGGAAAAAAAATCTAGTTTGGTTATTGACTACAATAACGATATATTTATCTAGTCTGAGTACTTATACTAAAAATGAAATTTTGTTTGGCATTGAAGTTCCTAAGCTGATTGAACCATTAGAAACTTTAAGAGCTAATGGCAGATTATTAACTGCTGGCTTTCTCATTTTTCTTTTGTTTTTTCTTCTTATTGTAAAGGGCAGTGTTAGAGAGCTAAAGCTAAAAAAACAGATGAGTTTTTTTAGCAAAGATCCTTTGGTATTATTATTGGTAACAGTTCACGCTCTATTTATTATTAAATTATTAATTGATTCCCCTACTGATTTATTATTTAACTCTCTATTGTCCCAATTACTCTTCTTTGTATTGGTTTTCATTATTTATAATTTAGCTAGTAATCTTAAAACCCAGAGAGACTTTACAAGAATTGTTGAATATATTTCGCTTTCTGCAATTATATTTATTCTCTTGAATATGGTTCAATTGCTCATTGACCAGAATGCAGTTTTTTATATAGCAAATCTGTTTTTAGGGACAACAGGTAACCCCCAACATGCAGCTATTTTTATATGTATGACATTACCTAGTTTACTTTTTTCGTTGGAACAAGGTTGGATAGACAAAAACAAAATAAAATTTTTTGTGTGTTTATTAACAGTATGTTTTAGCTTTTATTTTCTGTTTCGCACAGGCTCGCGCACTGGGCTTATTTCTTTTGCAGCTACTAGCATATTTTTAATATCTAGAACTAATCTAGTTACCTCTGTAATTTTCTTGTTTTTTGGGGCTTTTATATTTGCTATTTGGGGCGACATACTCAGTACAGATTCTAGTGATGCTATTTCCAAGCTCTCTAACACTTCCGCCGATAGCCGTGAAGCTGTTTGGAACTGGGCATTAGATAATTTTAATCAATATCTATTCGGAATTCCCTTTGTCGGTGAAATCGGATTTGTGGAAAGTACTTGGCTGTCTCTATTATCTGCACTAGGATTATTAGGTCTTTTGATTAGTTTGCTTCTTGTAGGTAACTTTTTTACAAAGATTAAGATGCTAATCTCGTTAGAAAAAATCAGTAGCTACCAAAACCGACAAGTAACTTTAATAACCGCAAATTTTATTTGTGCATTTACTATATCTTGGGGCGAAGCCAGCTTATTGGGGATATTAACCCCATATGTTATCATTCTAATGATTAATGTAGTGCTATTTAATTTTGTGGTTTTTGGTGAAAAAAATACTTTTGATACAAACTAAACACAGTCCATACCATGTTGCTAGATTGGAGGCAATAGTTGAGGAGTGTAAAAAAAGAGATTGGGAGGTTAAATCAGTAGAACTGTCTCCTCACAGTAAGGAATACGAATGGAAAAATGATGTTAGATCTTTCAATTACATCATTCCCTTGATCGAAGATAGAGCCATTGAAGACACCAATTTTATTGTCGCATCTCAAAAATTATTTGCCCTGTTAAACAAAATAAAACCTGATGTAGTAGTTCTCGCTGGTTATGCTCGTTGGATATTGGTGTTAGCTCTGCTTTGGTGTAAATTTAGTGGCGTTCCTTCAGTTCTAATGAGTGACAGCAAAGAGGATGATTCCATACGTTATTTTTTAAAGGAACGGATCAAGGGATGGGGCGTTAAACTGTTTAATGCATCTCTAGTTGCTGGAGTCCCACATAAGCGATATCTAGCAAAGTTAGGATTTGATGAAAATTCTATTTTTGTTGGTTATGATGTTGTAGGTAATGATTATTTCATTCCCACTCAAATTAGGCAACTGCCGCGCCCTATAGAAAAATCTTATTTTTTGGCTATTAATCGGTTCATCCCCAAAAAAAATATTTCGTTTATAGTTGAAGCCTATGCAAAATACAGGGAAATAGTTAACGAAAAAGCATTTGATTTGGTTTTGGCTGGAGATGGCGAACTTTTTGGTGTTGTTCAAACCCAAGTTGAAAAGTTACAAATACAAGCATTCATTCATTTCCCTGGATTCTTGCAAATAGATGAACTTCTACCGTTTTTCGCTCATGCGAGTTGTTTTATTCACGCTAGTAGCCAAGAGCAATGGGGATTGGTCGTCAATGAAGCTATGGCATCTGGCTTGCCAGTTTTTGTATCTAATTCGTGTGGTTGTTTTGAGGATTTGGTCATTGACGGAGTTAATGGTTATGGGTTTAATCCAAACAGTATTGACGAGCTAGTCGAATTAATGGTCAAATCGACTACAGGTGAAATTGATTTGCTTACCTTCGGGCAAGCATCTCTTGAACGTATTCAATTATATTCTCCGAAATTTCATGCTCAGCAACTGATAAAAGCAGTTGAGGTTGCTTTAAAATAGAATCTCGTGTTTTTGGGAAGTGTTTTAGCTTAAATGGCTGGAATGCTTTATCTGCAATAGTTTTAGCCTCGGAAGTCTTTGATGTCTGAAGCACCGTCATTAAAAGCATGGCTCTTCTGGGTTTAAGGGGATAAGTAAGCAAATCTAATAAGAAAGAAAGGCTAATAATCTAGAACGAGTAACTTGAGGATCTCATCTCTTGCCCCTTTTACCCCTCATGTCTCACTATGAGATTCTATGCCCGAAAACCTTTCCAGACTTTTCCGCACCACTAAGGCTTTAATGATATTCTTTTAGTAATCATTTTGCCGTACTCTTAGAAAATGAATAATAACATTTTACTTTCTGTAGTTATACCCACTCGCAACAGGCGGCATTTACTTAGCGAGACTTTAGCTAGAATTGTCCCACAATGTATCAGATATGCAGATGAAGTTGAATTAATTGTCGCTGACAATGCTTCTGAAGATGATACGAAAACTTGGTTAAAAGAAAATTTTGATGATAAAAACATTTCACTTCATTTTTTCCCTGATCCTGTTGATATTGAAGCTAGTTTTTTAAGAACTTCTCGTCTTGCAAAGGGTCGATTTTTGTGCGTGTTTGGTGATGATGATTATCCGCTACCTGGTTTTATTAACGCACTTTTGGATGCAATTAAGACATACCCTGACCTTGATCTAATTCACGTTGATCGCTTAATTGCCGACTCAAATATGGAAAACCCTCGAATGTATCAATCTGATTTGGGGCTTCAAGACAAGTTAATGAGTGTTCGAGAGTTTATAGAAATCTTCCAAATTAGCCCTGGTTTTATTACATCTTTAATATGTCGTACAGAGTTTTGGCAGAGTGATGCTGATTTTTCTCCATTTGATGGGTATAGTTTTTTAGCTAGGATTTATTCGCAAGCTCTAGATAAGATATCTACACAATCAATAGATGGTATGTGTTTATATCTTGCTAGCCCACTGATTGTTATGAGACGAAGTCAAACTCTCTGGAAAAATCACTGGCCCCGCTACTTTCTTGTTTCATACCAAAGGCTTCTTTGGTGGTTGAAAGATACACACGGTCTAAATATTAAAATTAAATCATCTAGGTTTAGGGACTTAATCTATATTTTACTGCTTGCTAAAGCAACAATATATCCGTCTAATGATCAATTCTGGAGTAATACTTTACTTTTTCTCCCTTTTTCTCAAAAGATTGTTTGTCAACTTATTAGATATTTATTTCCTAAGTTTTTGGCTGTATTTATCTTGAGTAGGAGGAAAATTTAGTGAAAGTATTACACGTTATTCCTTCGATCTCCATGATACGAGGGGGACCTAGCCTTGCTGTAATAGAAATAGTTAAATATCTTTGTTTAGAAGGAGTTGACACTGAGATAGCTACCACAAACGATAGTGGTCCTGATTTGCTTGATGTCCCTTTAGGTTTCTTGCAGGACTATAAAGGTGTGCGCGTTAGATTTTTCTCAAGGTTTTCACCCTTTATTTCTATTGTACGCGAGTTTGGATTTACGGTAGGGTTAACTCTTTGGCTATGGCAGCATTTGCGCGATTATGATGTCGTGCATATTCATGCAATTTTTTCTTATCCTTCCACGATCGCTATGGCGATTGCCCGCATCCAAAATATCCCATATTTTGTTAGCCCACACGGAATGCTCTGCGATTGGTCATTACAACAGGGGCGACTCAAAAAGCTTGTTTATCTAAGCCTGATTGAAAGAATAAATTTAGATTGTTCCCAGTCGATTATACTTAACTCCACACAAGAGCAGAAAGAACTGGAAGTTTTAGGTTGGAACCTTTCTAGTATTATTGTGCCTCATGGACTCGAATTATTGACTCCGATCGCTAATGCGCGTGAAAAACTGCACCAAATGTTGAATATTCCTTTAGAAACTCCAGTGATTTTGTTCTTATCGCGTTTGCATCCTAAAAAAGGATTAGATTATCTTATTCCTGCTTTAGCAAAACTGCGCGATCTAGTCCACGGAAGAAACAGCAATTTCGCTTTTGTTTTAGCTGGCAGTGGTTCAGTCGAATATGAAACTGAATTAGATTGTTTATTACAGAAAAATAATTTGGTTGATTGCACTTATAAGCTAGGTTTTGTTGAGGGTGATAAAAAGAATATTTGTTTGCAGGGGGCTGATCTATACGTACTTACTTCGCACTCTGAGAACTTTGGTATTTCAGTACTAGAAGCCCTAGCATCAGGAACACCTGCACTAGTCACTCCAGGAGTAGCTTTAGCCGATCTTGTTAAATCACAAAATTTAGGTTGGGTGGTACAATTGGAAGTGGAAGGGATCGCCGCGACAATTCAAGAAATTCTTGAGTCTCCAGACACTATTAAACAAAAAGGCGATCGGGCTACTGAATATGTTATTGAAAATTATAGCTGGGGTAGGATCGCCGCTAGTTTACTGAAAATATATCGAGAATATGGCAGAAAAGTATTCTAAAAGTATTCTAAAAGTATTCTAAAAGTATTCTAAAAGTAAGCTAGTGAAAATTCTGCACATAATTCCGTCTATTGCTAAAGTTAGAGGAGGTCCCAGCGTTGCCGTGATTCAGATGGTCAAAAGTCTTCGCAATACAGGTATAGATGCCGAAATTGTAACCACGAATGACAACGGACATATCTTACTTGATGTGCCACTTCGAGTTTTACATGAATACAATGGTGTACCCGTAAGATTTTTCTCAAGGTTTTCGCCGTTTATTCATGTGGTACGCGAGTATGCCTTTTCGGTTGACTTGACGGTTTGGCTCTGGCAGCATTTGCGTGATTACGATCTAGTTCATATTCATGCGATTTTTTCCTATCCTTCCACGATCGCTATGGCGATCGCCCGTTTTCAGAATGTACCTTACATTACTCGTCCCCTTGGGCAACTCTGTGAATGGTCACTGCAACAGAGTAAACAAAAAAAAGAAATTTATCTTAAAATAATTGAAAAAGCCAACCTGAAAGGCGCTAAAGCTTTACATCTTACTTCTGAACAAGAGCAGCGAGAACTCAAATTATTGGCTTGGGATTTACCAGATTTTATCTTGCCTCATGGGTTGGTTTTACCAGCACCGATCACTAATGCTCGTGAAAAACTTCACCAGATGCTCAATATCCCCTTAGAAGTTCCGATTATTCTTTTCTTGTCGAGACTTCATCCCAAAAAAGGACTAGATTACTTAATTACTGCTTTAAGCAAATTACACAATCAAAACTTTGCCTTTGTTTTAGCGGGTGGCGGTGATCCAGAATATGAGGCTGAACTCGATCGCCTTGTGCAAGAAAACAACCTAAGCGATCGCACTCACAAATTAGGCTTTGTGGGCGGCGAGAAAAAAGATATCTGTTTGCAAGGAGCCGATCTGTATGCGCTTACCTCTCATTCTGAAAATTTTGGTATTGCGGTTTTAGAGGCTTTAGCATCTGGTGCTCCTGCGTTAGTTACAACAGGTGTAGCTTTATCGGATTTGGTTAAAGATCAAAATCTCGGTTGGGTTGTGGATCTAGAAATTGAGGCAATAGTTTCATCAATTCAAGAATTTCTGGATAATCCTGATATAGCTAGACAAAAAGGTGATCGGGCTGCTCAATATGTTGCAGCAAATTATAGTTGGGGGAAAATAGCACAGGCTCTGAAGGCAATATACACCAAAATTCTCGCTATATAATAGATCAAATCTGTTAGCGATCACCTTCACAAGCCCACAATAAGATCAAACAAGATCATGCAAACACTCCAAAGATATTCATCAGTTTTACCCCGTATTACTTGGGAAAAACTACCCGAAGATTTTATATTGCCAGATGATCCCGTGGAAAGCAACCTTCAACCGCTACTAGCCGCAGCCTTGCGAGAATCTTTAGAATTAGCTGGCTTAATCCTAGAATCGCTCAGAAAATTTACTCCTCTGGGGTAGTGAACTAGTCGAACAAGAGCGTCAACTGACTGAACAGGCTGAACAAAGGGCAAATAAATTAGCCGAGAAGTTACGATCGGTGGGAGTAGAGGTAGAGATATTGTGAAAACCGACAAACTTTTTCGAGAAAATGCGGCGGCAATTAGATTTGGTAGAAGCTATAATTGTCATTAATTTCTCCAAATTAACATTTTGGGTAGCGATCGCTTACTACTTTTAGAAATAATTTTGTTAGAGCTAAACGTTTATATTACCTTTGGCTGTTTAATGATGCGTAAATGAATGTACACTCGATAAAAAAATAAGCAACTCACAAATGTTATTGTCTGTAATTATTCTCACTTATAACGAAGCTGCCAATTTACCAACTTGTCTAGAAAGTTTACAATCGCTTAATGCAGAAATCTTTATCATTGATTCTGGAAGTTCAGATAGTACTGTTGAAATTGCTAAAGAATTTGGCTGTCAAGTTTTCGCTAATCCTTTTGAAAATCAAGCCCAACAACTCAACTGGGGATTAGAAAATCTACCAATTTCTACGCCTTGGATTATGCGTCTTGATGCCGATGAAAGGCTTACTCCTGAACTTGCTAATGAGTTAACAAGCACACTACCAAAAACTTCAGACAAAACCACTGGTTACCAAGTTAAACGGCAAGTATTTTTTATGGGTCGCTGGATTCGTCATGGCGGCTACTATCCTACTTGGTTACTGAGAGTTTGGCGTAATGGGTTAGGCATTTGTGAACAACGTTGGATGGATGAGCATATGATCTTGTCTGAAGGTAAAGTTGCTGATCTCAAATACGATATCATTGACGAGAATCAGAAGGGACTGACTTTTTGGACAGACAAGCACAACCGCTATGCCGATCGCGAGGTGAAAGATTTACTAGGCGTATTGGTAGAACAGGATGACGATCTGATCAATAGTAATCAGTCTTCTCAAGCGGGTAAACGCCGATGGATCAAGAAAAACTTCTATGCGCGATCGCCTTTATTTTTGAGAGCTTTTCTGTACTTTCTCATGCGTTACATTATCGGATTAGGTTTTTTGGATGGGATGCAAGGATTAATTTTTCATTTTCTACAAGGTTTTTGGTATCGCTTTTTAGTAGATGCCAAGATATATGAAATTACAAGAAATCGCAAATAATTTTTTAATTGTACGATTTCCAACCCAACAACCAAGATTTTATTAAACAATGTCCCCAGAACTTTTGCTTGATAAAGACTACATATTTTCGGATTATTTTAAGCTAAATGATGAACCAGAAGATATTCTGGCTTATTTTGGATATAGCTTGCAATTGAAAAACCTGTGTTTACCGAAATATACGGGAGAGCTAGATCGGCTGCAAAATCTGCAACAACGCATCGAAGAAAGCTTGCCATACATTAGTCTTACCAGTGAAACCGCTAGGCGTGAATTTTTGATTGCGCCATTATTGATTGATTTGAGTCACTATACTCAAGCAAAACTGAGAGTTGCCTATAATCTTAATGTCGATCGCCAGTTAAAAGGAGAGTTAGATTATTACATTCATTCGCCAGCGAATTTATTGGTAATCGAAGCAAAAAATGCTGACTTACAAAAAGGTTTTACGCAGTTAGCGGTGGAGTTAATTGCTTTAGATCGCGTATTGGATAAATCTGCAATTTTGTATGGTGCGGTTTCGACAGGAAATATTGGCAATTTGGGATCATGCATCGTCAAGAGCGTTGCATTGTGCAGGATTTGTTGCTGTATCGTGTGCCAACTGATCTAGAAGATTTATTGCGAGTTCTAGTCGGTATCTTGAAGGCTTAATTAAGGATCGACCCAGCGATCGTCGGATTTAATTAGAGCAATTAACTGCTCTACCCCTTCAGCTTCGGGAACGCGCTTGATTTCTTCCTTACCGCGATAGAGTGAGATCGTGCCAGGGGTTTTGCCGACGTAGCCATAGTCTGCGTCCGCCATTTCCCCTGGTCCGTTAACGATGCAACCCATGACCGCAATATCTAAACCGACTAGGTGACTGGTGGCTTCGCGGACTTTGTGGAGGACTTCTTCGAGATTAAATAGGGTGCGACCGCAGGAGGGACAAGCGACATACTCCACCATGGTTTTGCGGAGTCCGAGGGATTGGAGAATACTGTAACAAACGGGAATTTCTTTTTCAGGTGCTTCGGTGAGGGAGACGCGGATCGTATCGCCGATACCTTGAGATAGTAATGTGGCAATACCTGCGGTGGATTTGATGCGACCATATTCACCATCGCCTGCTTCGGTTACACCGAGGTGCAAAGGATAATCCATACCCAGAGCGTCCATGCGTTTGACCATGAGTTGATAGGCGGCGATCATCACGGGAACGCGGGAAGCCTTCATGGAAATGACAATATTTCTAAAATCTAGATCTTCGCAAATACGAATGAACTCGATCGCTGATTCCACCATGCCTTGAGGAGTATCACCGTAGGTAAATAGCATCCGTTCGGCGAGGGAGCCATGATTTACGCCGATCCGCATGGCTTTGCCCTGTTCTTTGAGGGATAAAACTAAGGGCTTGAGGGTGTCGCGAACTTTTTCGGCGATCTCGTCAAATTCAGATTGGGTGTATTCGGTGCGGTTTGCCTTGGGTTTCTCGAATACATATAGTCCTGGATTGATGCGGACTTTGTGAATATGCTTGGCGACTTCGAGGGCAATTTTCATGCCGTTGTGATGTACGTCGGCAACTAGTGGCACATCCATATATGTGCGCTTGAGTTTCTGGCGAATTTCTGAGAGGGCGGCGGCATGAGCCATGCTAGGAACGGTAACGCGCATAATTTCGCAGCCAATTTCATGCAAGCGGCGAATTCCTGCAACGGAGCCATCAATGTCGAGGGTGTCTTCGTTAATCATTGACTGCACAACTACGGGTGCGCCACCGCCAACGGTGATGTTGCCTACTTGTACTGGGCGAGTTTTTCGTCTGACGATCACACCAAGATTTTCACTACCATTGATGTCTGCATCATCTGCGCCGTTTTGTGTAACGCTTTTGATTTTTGGAAGATTCTCAGAAACAGTCGTCATAAAAATTTGATTTACTTGCAATTATTATTTGCGATTATCAGTTTAACCTAAGTTGCTATGCTAAAACTTCAACCAGCCAAAAATCTGCTCAGCCGTTAGCTCTAGGTTAATTCCATTCAGCACAGGTAGAGTATCTGTACCTTTAAAAATTTGAATGCGGCGATCGCCAGAAATCACCAAAATATTCTCATCTTTGGGATCGAGCAACCAGCCTAACTCCGTACCATGATCAACACAATGCAGTAAATTTGCCAAAACCTGATTTTGTCTTTGGTCAGGAGAAAGAATCTTGATCGCCCAATCTGGATAAATCTGAAAACGGTTCGATACTTGTCCTGACTTGTCACGCGGAATTCTCTCCCAACGAAATACTGATATATCGGGAACAATCGATGCTCCGCCAAAAGTACAGCGCAACTCTGAAAAAGCATAGGCAATCTTTGGAATTTCAACTACTTGGTTGATATTTGTACTTAGCTTGATTTGTAAGCGACTATGTTTACCTTGAGGCATAGGTTTTTGGATGATTTGTCCGTCAAGAAATTCACAAGCAGGCTTAGTTTCAGACAGACTGAGAAATGATTCTAAGCTAGCAGGCTTTGTGGTTGTGCTGACCATAATTTTACCTTTGCGTTCTCTTGGCTTTACGATTTTACTACTTTAAGAGATAGCGGTTCGTGACGAAGCCGCGCACCTCTACCTCTTGTGGTTAAGAGGTTGTTTCGTCGCAGCGATCGCAAACACCACTGACAGTCACCTCATAGCCATCTATTTTCAAACCCGCACGGATGTTTTGAAAACCCAATCCTGCAAAGGTATTCCACGCGATATCTTCGATTTCACCGCAGCATTTACAACGAAAGTGATGATGTGGCTCGACATTGGCATCATAGCGACAGACACCTTGCTCTAATAAAACTTCACGAACTAAACCCGCGTCTCTCAAGGTTTGTAGCGAAAGATAAACGGTCGCCTGTGATGAGGTGGGCGCGTTTTGGTTGAGGTCGCTTAAAATTTGTTCGGCGGTGGGGTGATCCGTGCGATCGCATAGGTTGGCATACACAGCAAAGCGCTGAGGAGTGACGCGCAACCCCTTAGATTTAAGTATTTGAACAACTTGATCCGCTTGCTTTTGCATATCGATTGAAGCTTGATTTGACAAGTCTTAGTTTGCTAGAACACAATCATAACATCTTCATTTAGGAATGACAAATATATTAAAGTTTTTCAAAGAATTAAATCATTAAAGCTATTGACTTGTTACTATATAAGAATTATTCTTAAATAAGTTCGGAAACTTAAATCTTCTGAATCACTTTTAATCACAACTTTTGACACCAACTCAGAGAAAAATATGGCAGTTATCGAAACCGTACCAAGCGTTGTTTTTAAGACCCGTGTGCGTGACGAGTCCGTTGAAGGACCTAACCCCTACCGTTGGGAAGACAAAACCACTGAAGATCTTTTTGCTGGTAAAAAAGTAGTGGTGTTCTCCTTGCCTGGTGCATTTACTCCTACTTGCTCCTCCAATCACTTGCCTCGTTACGAAGAGCTTTATGCAGAATTCCAAGCTCAAGGCGTTGATGCAGTTATTTGTGTATCCGTTAATGATGCTTTCGTAATGTTCAAATGGGGCAAAGAAATCGGCGCTAATAATGTATTCTTGCTTCCTGATGGCGCTGGTGAATTCACTCGCAAGATGGGAATGCTCGTTGACAAATCAAATATTGGTTTCGGACTTCGCTCTTGGCGCTATTCGATGTTAGTCAATGACTGCAAAATCGAAAAAATCTTCGTAGAACCAGGTTTCTCGGATAACTGCCCTGTCGATCCTTTTGAAGTTTCGGATGCTGACACAATGTTGGCTTACCTCAAGGGTACTGAATCGGCTGGTGTATCGGCTCCTGTTCTAGCCTTTGTTGGTTAATCATTAAGGCAAGGGGCTTAAGCCCCTTGTTTTAGTAAAGTAAATAATAAGTAACTTATGTTTGGTTGCCATGAAACTCTCTAGCAAAAATCTTGACCAACGCCTTGATACTCTCTACGATGCGATCGTTGTCGGTGGGGGGATGGGTGGACTATCCGCAGCGATTTATTTGGCTCGCTATGGATTGAAATGCTTAGTGATCGAAAAAGGAAAAGGGCGATCGCTATGGATGCAAGATTTGCGGAATTATGTCGGACTCGATCCCCACACCCCAGGTCGTGACATTTTAAATCATGGTACAAAAACAGCCTTAGAGTGGGGAGCCGATCATCTACGCGGTTATGTAGAAGAAGTCACCGATGAAGGTGAAACTTTTGCTGTCAAAGTCAAGGTTGGTAAAACAGATAGCATTTATCCCATATTTCGTAGCAAGTATGTAATCGCGGCTTCGGGAATTATGGATAATTTGCCCAAGCTAGATGACATGCAAAATGTCTATGAATACGCTGGCTATACGCTTCATGTCTGCATGATTTGCGATGGCTATGATATGTGGGATCAGAAAGCGGTTTTGATTGCCAATACAGAAGGACAAATTGGTGCCGCTTTTGTATTGAACTGGTTCACGCCTTATATTTCAGTGCTAACTCATGGTTTGTGCGAAGTTAGTGATGCCATGAAACAGAAGCTTGCCGATCATGGCTATCCATTGTACGAATCACCGATCGCTAAGTTTCATGGTGAAAATCATCAGCTTAGTGGAGTGGAACTCACCGATGGAACTATTGTCGAAGCGACCACTGGTTTAGTGGGCATGGGTTCTGTTTACCACAACCATTATCTCAAAGGGATTGCAGGATTGGAGTGGGATGGACAGAATTTAGTCACTAATGAGATGGCGAAAACTAGTCACGATCGCATTTTTGCCCTTGGTGATTTGAAGAAAGGATTGAATCAAGTCTCGATCGCAGTTGCGGATGGCACTGTTGCCGCGACCCAAATCTGGCGCAATATTCGTCGGGCAAGTGAACCGCGCAAATGGACAGAGAATATAAAAGTTCCAGTTGTGTAATTCCTTTCTGGCAAATCTAACTGTTTACGTTCCGATTGATCAAAGCCCCCTAAATCCCCCAACTCTGGGGGACTTTGAAAGAACTTCATTTTCTTGTTCCCCCAGAATTGGGGGCTAGGGGGCGATTAATTGTTGAATTGACGTTATTTATGTCGTACATCTTGGCAATAAGCCGCGACAGCCTGCGTAATCGTATCCTGCAAATCAGCATACTTTTTAGCAAAAGGCGGCGCGTAATCCGACAGACCCAACACATCATGGGTAACGAGGATTTGACCATCGCATTCTTGTCCCGCACCAATTCCAATTGTCGGTACAGGAATTAACTGCGTAATTTTAGCCGCTAACTCCGCAGGGATATTTTCTAATAACAACGCAAAAATCCCTGCCTCGACCAATTCCTTCGCCTGATGCAAAATCACTTCGGCAGCTTCAGGTGTAACACCTTGAACACGATAGCCAATGCGATGCACCGACTGCGGCGTTAATCCGACATGCCCCATCACAGGCATCCCTGCTTGGACAATCTTGCGAATCGTTTCGACCATATCGGGATAGCCGCCTTCCAGCTTGATACCCTTTGCCTCGGTTTCCTTAAAAATGCGCCCAGCCGATCGCATTGCCTCTTCCGTACTAATTTGATAACTGAGAAAAGGCATATCGACAATTAGTAACGCATGATCCACACCGCGCCCCACGGCTTGAGCATGGCGGATCATGTCATCAAGGGTCACAGGCAACGTGTTTTTGTAACCAAGAGCAACCATTGCCAGAGAATCACCAACCAAAATCATGTCCACACCCGCTTTGTCTAAAAGCTTCGCGATCGCATAGTCAGAAGCAGTTAGGGCGGCGATGGGCTTTTTTTGCTGTTTCCATTTTTGCAATTGGGCGATCGACACTGACATCGGGACATTCCTCATAGGTTGCAGCTTAGCTGCTGGTCATCAAAAAATTAATAGGGCTATCTTCTACTGTAAACTTTTTAAAGCAAACGCAAAAGATTAATCGAGTTCGGTACGAGAAGCAAAATTATGCAAGTTGGACAAAGAGTTAAAGTTCGTGGTTTTAAAGATGGTAGCGGCAAAGCGATCGCTAGCAAAGTTGGTGCGATCGGCGAAATTAAAGAAGAAAAGATTATGGATGGTGGTAAATGGGGCTTTGTTGTCAAATTTCCTGACAGCACCAAGTCTTGGTTCTTTGCCGATGAGTTAGAATCCGTAGCCTAAAATAGGTTAAGGTGTTGCGCTTTGCACGACACCTTAACTACGACCAAGTCCTATGGCAGATATTAACCGTCAAGATATCATTCGTGGCATGATGGCGGAAGTCGATGGACTTAGCTACAGCGTGGCTTCAGCAAGTCTGGAAGCTGCTCTCACTAGCATTACCAACGCCCTTGCCAACCGCCAATCAGTCATGTTGAGTGATTTTGGTAAGTTTGATGTACGTCATCGTCGCGCCCGTTTAGGCAGTCATCCGCGCACGCATCAACCAATCACCATACCTGAAGTTTTTGCACCCCATTTCACACCCAGCCCACATCTAAAAAAGTTGGTGCAGCAGCCCAATGAGTCAACCCCATGAGTCTAATTCTGACATTTCTCGGTAAAGGTGGTGTGGGCAAGACCACAACCGCGATCGCTGTGGCTCGTGCTTTTGCCAACCAAAACAAACAAGTTTTATTCGTAGGACAGCAAGCGGGGGATAGTCTCAGTACAAGGCTGAGCGTCGATCTGACTAGCGATCCTCAACTGGTTTCACCTAATTTTTCGGCTGTGCATTTACAGTCAACCGTTTTACTAGAAAGATATTGGGACAGAATGAAAAATCTGGAAAACCAATATCTACGAACTCCTTTTTTCAAAGAAGTCTATGGGCAAGAATTGGGGATATTGCCAGGCATGGACTCAGCACTGGGGTTAAGCTTTTTGCGCGAACGTGATGCTGAAGGCAAATATGATGTGATTATTTACGATGGCATGGGCGATCTGGAAACCCTACGCATGTTAGGAATGCCTGAGATTTTGGGCTGGTATTTGCGCCGCTTTAAACAAGTATTAACAGGTTCAGCGATCGGGCAAGCGATTTCCCCGTTTGTGGAGCCAATTTTAAGAAGTATTCTCCAAGTTTCCAACACCGATGATATTTCGCAGCAAGCAGGAGAAATGTCGTCGGTATTAACACGCGGTCAAAAAGCAGTGAATGATCCGAGTCGCGTGGCAGCTTATTTGGTGACAACTGGCGATCCCTATGCGATCGCCACAGCAAAGTATTTATGGGGCAGCGCTCAGCAAGTTGGTTTGACCGTCGGTGGTGTGTTTGCCCGTGAAGCGATAAATGAATCCGATTTTGCCCCTTTAGCTATATCTCAAATTTCCGATCAAGTTACCGAGCTAACTATTCCTGATCATCTCAATCCAAATCTCGCTCCCAAGCCAATTGAGATTAATACCTTAACCAAACAAGTCAAACTATTTTTACCGACTTTTAATAAAAAGCAGGTGAAGCTGATCCAGTTGGGTCCTGAAGTGACGATCGAAGCAGGTGATCAGCGCCGCAATATTTTCTTGCCCAATGAATTAGCAGGAAAGCAAGCTACGGGTGCAAAATTTCAAGACTCTTATCTAATTATTTCGTTCGGTTAAAAATCTATGTTCTTTCGGTTGATCAGTCCCTTGCAATCATGGCGCGAAGGTAGTCGATTGCTGAGCGCAAAATTTTTGGGCGGTTTGCTAGTGGTTTTACTAGCGACTTTGCCATTTTTAGAAAATGCTCAGACTGGAGTGATTGGCGCGGCGGTAGCGATCGCATGGTTGATGATGTGGCTAAGCGATCGCCGTGATGGGGAAGATCAAACAGTACCGATCTGGACACCGATTCATTTACCGTTAATTAGTTATTGGGCGATCGCTTTACTTGCTACCCTAATTTCACCCGTGCGCGTCGCCGCGATCGATGGCATGGTCAAGCTGACAATTTATATGCTTGCCTTTGTGTCACTGAGTCGCTTAATGCGCTTAGGTTGGCGCAATATTTTCATCGCCGCCTATTTAATCTCGGCTCTGGTAGCCAGTGCTTATGGAGTACAACAATGGTTTCTCGGCGCACCCGAACTAGCGACATGGACAGATCCTACCTCTGAGATTGCGGGAACTACTCGCGTTTATAGCTTTCTTGGCAATCCCAATTTATTTGCAGGATATTTGATGCCTGCTTTACCATTAGGCGCGATCGCCGCCATCTATTGGCAGAGTTGGGGCATGAAAGTAATTGGAGTAATTACAGCGATTCTGGGAGCATTTTGCATCACTCAAAGCCAGAGTCGCGGCGGATTGATGGGTTTAGCTGCCGAAAGCTTTGTGATTGTGTTGCTATTAGTATATTGGTGGGGCAAACGTTTACCGAAATGGACATTGCCAACAGTTTTTGGCGGTACGGCAGGAGCGATCGCTTTAGGAACTATTCTTGTACCGACATTACGCAAGCGGGTGGGCAGTATTTTCGGGACTGAAGATAGTAGTAATGCTTTCCGTGTCAATGTCTGGATGTCGGTATTGAACATGATCAAGGCAAAACCGATTTTAGGAATTGGACCAGGAAATAAGGCTTTTAATTTGGTTTATCCGCAATATCAGCGATCGGGCTACAGCGCCCTTGGTACTTATTCTGTTCCATTAGAGATCACTGTGGAGACAGGAATTGTCGGCGTAATTTGCTATGGTTGGCTAATTTTCACGATTTTCCGTCAAGGCTGGATTGCCCTGAATCGATTAAGAAGCGATCGCGATGCTAGTGGTTTATGGATTATTGCGGCGATCGCCACTTTAGCAGGAATGATGGTTCACGGTTTAGTCGATACAGTCTGGTATCGTCCTCAAGTGCAGTTACTTTGGTGGTTAGCGATCGCACTGATTAGCAGTTTTTATATTGCGCCTACAACAAATAAGGAGGCAGAGAACAGCGACTAGAAAATGAAAGACCAGCTATTTGAGATGCTTATCCCTAAACGACCATTATCAGTTCAGGCAAACAAGCAAAATTTACAGGCTTGGAAAGATTATATTTATGGTCGTGCAAGAGACGGTTGGAAACATGGCACTCCTTATGCAAAATTGGGACTTCGCTTAACTTTAGTCTATCTATGTGGTGAAGCACCTGCCGATATAGATAATATAGTTAAACCAATACAAGATAGTTT
Organism: Pseudanabaena sp.; assembly: GCA_044350865.1. Classification (GTDB taxonomy): domain Bacteria; phylum Cyanobacteriota; class Cyanobacteriia; order Pseudanabaenales; family Pseudanabaenaceae; genus Pseudanabaena. Next base: position 35,934 of record JBILGV010000005.1, read on the forward strand.
GGTAGGGGTTGTATATGCCGATGACTATCTGATTATCGATGTCGATAGCCATAGAAGATTTATTACAGATGGCATCGATCTTGTGGATTTACCAGAACTGTTAATCCAAGGCGCTAAATCTGGAGAAGAATGTGTTTATGTAAGCGTTAGTTTATCTGAAAATTTAGGAGTGTACCTATGATAATGACAAATCAATCTTTACAGAAACAGAAAATTCAGGACACTGCTCAACAACTACAAGAGCGCGGATATAGAGTTGTTACTGAACCATCAAAATTAGATCTACCATTTGACTTAGATAACTACGTTCCAGATTTAGTTGCCACCAAAGATCAACAAGGTATAGTTTTTACGATCAAAACTAGTTTCAAACGCATTTCTGTTGATCGATTGCAAAACCTTGCAGAACAAATTGCATCTCATAATGGATGGCGGTTTGTATTAATTGCTTTGGATGATGAGGGTGAGGATGTTTTACCATTAGAAGCAAAAGATTTTCCATATTGGCAAGATTTAGAATCTCGATTGTCAAAAGTAGATATTCTCATTCAATCATCACTTTTTGAACCAGCTATTTTATTTCTTTGGAGCATTCTAGAGTTACTACTTCGTAAAAAAGCAGTATTAGAAAATATTCCCATCGAACGATTTCCTGCAAATCATTTATTGGATCATCTGTATTCAAGGGGAGAAATTTCGATGGATCAGTTTGACATTTTCAAGGATTTTTTAAAGCTGAGAAATAAAATTGCTCATGGCATCATCACACCTACAGATGCTACAGGTGAAATGCTGATTTTAGCCAACAACACAACCAAATCTTTGATCAAAGAGTGGCAATTAGAAGAACCTCATGAGTCTCTTTCTTTAATATCTATGGCGGTTCGTTAATTTGGACTTAACCAAGAGCGCGTAAAATTTGAAGATTGGAACTTGCCAATCTTAGAGGAGTTATAAAATGTCATTCATCATTTCCGCGATCGCCTCACTTGTGTCAATCGCTGTATTTTTTAGCAGCAAAAAACTAGTTGACAACCGCATTGCTCAAATGTCCATTAAAGCGATCGCGGGTTTAATCGGTGTATTAGCAGCACTTAATGCGATTTCACGGATAGTTATAGTTATTCCTGCGGGGAATGTGGGGGTGGAGGATTTTCAAGGTAAGGTTAGCGATCGCACATTGCCAGCAGGTGTACATCCGATTAATCCTTTTGCCGATGTGATCCAGTTCTCAACCAGAATCCGTGATGTCAAAGAAGAGATTGCCGCTACTTCAAAGGAAGGCTTGGCTCTGGGAATTGATATCAGTTTGCAATATCGGGTTGATCCAGCCAAAGCTGCAAGTATTTATCAAAATATTGGGCTTGAAGAACGTGAAATTTTGACATCGAGATTTCGGTCAATTTCGCGAGAGATTGTCTCTGGATATCCAGCCGAAGCTGTATATGCTACTAAACGTGAAGAGATTAGTCTGAAACTTGCTGATAAATTGCGATCGCAGCTAGCTCCCCTTGGTTTTATCGTTGATGAGGCGCTCCTCCGCAATGTGAAAGTTCCTGAAACTTTGCAAGCAGCCATTCAACAACGATTGAAAGCGGAGCAGGAAAATTTGCAAATGAAATTTGTACTGGAAAAGGAAACACAGGAAGCTGATCGTAAGCGCATCGAGGCAAAAGGTCGTGCCGATGCTCAAAAAATCTTTGCGGAAGGATTAACTCCTGCGGTATTGCAATTGAGAGCGATCGAGGCAAGTGAAAAGCTAGCCCAGTCACCAAATTCCAAAATCATTGTTTTGGGTGGTAGTCAAAATACGCCGTTGATTTTACCTGTTGATCGGGAAGCAGCTAGAGCAGTTGCGCCAGCACAACCATAGAAAGCTATTCAATGTGAGAGAAAAATGTAATGTAAGGGCAATTCATGAATTGCCTTTAGGTTTTTCTTGCTTTTCGGAATCAGTATTCAATAAATTCGCCCCGTTTAGATTTGCGTCGGTGAGATTCACGTCATCAAGATTGGTATAGAGAAGATTGGCATAACTGAGATTGCAACCATAGCAGTTTGCCCCAGTTAAATCTGCACCTTGCAGATCGGCAAATTCAAGATGTGCATTACTTAGATTTGCGCCGCGTAAATTCACATTTTGCATAGATGCTCCCCTGAGAATTGCCCCACTCAAATTCGCGCCCCCCAGATTCACGCCGCTTAGATTAGCATTACTTAAATCAGCATTCGTTAGATCAGTAAAGCTCATGGTCGATCGCTCTAAATTTGCTCCATGCAGATCCGCACCACTTAAATCGGTTAGGTCGAGGTCAGAATCTCGCAAATCAGCACTAGTCAAATTGATCGCAGTCAGCTTAGAACAAGACAGTTTCAGCCCCGAAAAGTTTTCGCAGTCAAAATCCTTGCGCCCCATCTCATACATTTGCTTCAACGCCATTCCCATCGCAAATACATTGGGAACGTGAGGTTTTAGAAAGTAAGGTTTTGGGTTTTGGGTAGACATCATAGCGATCGCTCTCTGGCTGGGACTTATGGGTGCTGGCAGCTATATGCAAGTAACCTCTAACTACCTAAATATAAGGCGATCGGCATAGATAGCACTTCACCCTATAGGATTGCATGGGCGCTTTGCGCTAGCATGAAAATCAAAGAGTAGTTTAAAAGTGCCGCTTCATAGCATTTTTAAACTTAATTTGGAGGAATAATCATGAAGTTAGCTACGATTGAATTAATTAAAACTATCAAGCCCCATACCAATGCCGATCGCCTTGAACTAGCGCAAGTGTTGGGCTTCACCTGTGTTGTTCCCAAAGACAAGTACAAAGTTGATGATTTGGTAATTTTTATTCAGCCTGACACCGTGCTACCTAATCACCCTTGGACAGAGTTCTATAAAAAATTCTCCAAGAATCGGGTGAAAGCGGCAAGATTGCGTGGTGAATGGTCTTATGGAATTGTCGAAAGTTTAGATTTACTTCCTGATGGGTTGGAGGTAAATGAAGGAATGGAAGTTGCTGATTTACTAGAAATTATCAAGTATGAAGCTCCGCAACCAATCCAGCTTGACGCGAAAGGATATCTACCTTTTTCTATTCCCAAAACCGATGAAGAGAGATATCAAAATATTGATTTGACCGACCTTTTGGGAAAATTAGTTGATGTATCTTTGAAGGTTGACGGGCAGAGTTTTACGGCTCTCTATAAAGATGGATATTTCGGGGTCTGTGGTCGGACGATGGAATATTATCTCGACAAGCAAAATCCCTATACGGCTCATGTGAAGAGATATAACCTAGAGGAAAAACTAAGTGGCTATTGTCAGAAATATGGCGTTAATCTTGCCTTGAGGGGAGAGAGCTATGGCAAGGGTATTCAGGCTAACAACAACAATCCTCACAGTAAACTGGAGCGGGGATTATTCTTTTTCAGTGCTTATCTAATTACGGAAATGCGTTACACTTCGCCGAATGAACCGCATTATGTGGAATCCGTTTGTCATGAGCTTGATCTGCCCTATGTCCCAATCATTGAGAAAGCTGTACCTTTGACTGAGGATTTGATTAAGAAATATGATGAAGATCTAACCGAGATTAATGGGCAACCCTTTGAAGGTGTGGTGATTAAGGGTGAAGGATTTTCTTTTAAAGTGATTAATAAATATTACGACAGTAAAAAATAGGATCGTGGTTAAGGGTAGGCGGCGCTTCGCGCCGCTACCCTTAACTTATATTTAGAATGAGTTAGAATAGTGGCAATAGGCGACTTGTCGCCTGTTCCCGTCCTTATATTGGTTAATGGAGTTGATCATGGCAAAAGAACAAAAGGGAAATAAAGAGTCTAAAAAGCCGAAGAAAGATCCATCTGAGAAAAAGGAAAAGAAAGATCCGAAAAGATACGATTAATCTTTTTTCAGGATCTGTAAATTGTTTAATGGTGCGTTACGCTTTTGCTAACGCACCCTACAGCTATAAATTATTCAATAATCGCAATGTCAACCGAAACCATACAATCCAACAATAATTTATCTAATCCTTTACCTGAACAAAAGGTATTTGCGGAATATGAACCTCAAATATTACAACGTGCCGAAGTAGCTTTGCGCTGTGCGCCATTTACGGTGAAATTATTTGCTGATATGGCGAGTCAAGGCGTGAACTTAAGGGCGATCGCGGGAGGGGATGGTCTAAAAAATGAGTATTTGATCAGCTCGACCAATTTAATTCTCACGGAAAATTCTTTGCTATGGCTAATTCAGGTTGGCATATTGCGCCGTGAGGTGGATGGTCAAGGTATTACCGACAGTTTTCGATTGACACCGATGGGACATTTTTTATTAGATAAATTTAAAGCGCAGCCAAGATTTGAAACAGCGAGTCCATGCGATCGCGTTCAAAATTTTTGGGCGCAAATCCAAATATCGCGTTTTCTTTAGGACATAAAAAAGGGCGCGAAGCGCCCTCTTGTGTATATTATGCAGGTTTTGCCAGTTGCGCTAAAATCCTCTGCACAATTTCCCATCCTGTCACGGCTTGCCATCCAAAAATGCCGATTAATATGGTATTGACCGCAATATGGATACTCCTAGCCCATTCTTTGCCCTGTTGCAATAGAGGTGCTAGTGCTGCGGATAAAGCGGCTAAAAAGGTCAAACCTAATCCTGCAATTAAATGCGCTCCCACAAATAATTTGCCATTGTTGTTATAGGTCACAGCCATGCCGCCCACAGCCCCAGCTACCATCAATATCAAAAATAATGATCCTAGTTGATGGTGCAGAATGTTGTAGCGCTTAGAGATCAAGGCTTTTTTCTCCTCTCCCTCGCTGCTGCGGATTTTACGATATTGCCAGCCCGCATAGCCTGCGTAGAGCGCCAAAATCAGCGTCAAAAACATCAGAATCGGGTGAGCAAAAGTTAGCAATGTTTGAAATGGCTCAGGAATCGCGACAATCGTCATTAACATGATGGTTACTTAGTTCGGTTTAAGGGGATAAAGTTTAAGGGGATAAATATTTTGCAGCAAATCTTATCTAATCTTTAATAATTGTAATATAGCGTTTCTGATATGGATTTCAGTTGGCTATTTGACAGGAGAAATTTTTGAAGATTTTACTGGTTGAAGACGATCGCTATGCTGCGGAAATACTTTTGCAGTTATTAGCAGAGTCGCACTACACAATTGATTCTGCTCTTAGCGCTCAATCTGCATGGGACTACATCACAACCTATCCCTATGATTTAATCATTCTGGATATTATGTTGCCTGATAGTGATGGACTTAAGTTATGTACTAAGCTGCGTCAGTCGGGCTATATCACGCCCGTACTTTTGCTCACGGCTAAGGATAGTGCTGGCGATCGCGTGGTGGGTTTAGAGGCTGGAGCCGATGATTATGTCGTTAAGCCCTATAACTTTCAGGAATTAATCGCAAGGATTCGGGCTTTGTTACGGCGCGATCGAGATCGCGACACCCTAACTCAAGAATTAGGATGGGAGAAACTTCGACTTGATCTCAAAAACAATATCGTTACCTATGATCAGCAACCGTTACGCCTAACCCAAAAAGAATATGGGCTGTTAGAAGTATTTCTTAGACATCCACAACAAATATTTAGCCGTAGTGCCTTGATTGATCGGGTATGGTCTGCGGGAGAGTTTCCTAGCGAGGAGGCTGTAACTACTCATATCAAGACATTACGTCAAAAGCTAAAAGCGGCTGGATTGTCGGTAGATCCGATTGAGACTCTGTATGGATTGGGCTATCAACTCAAACCTAGCGGCGATCATTTTAACTGGACATGAAGGTGATGAACAGAGAATCCTGCAAGCAATGCGGTTAGGAGCCTCTGACTATCTGATTAAGGGCGAAATTACGGCTATGTCTCTATGTAACCGTGTTGGGCAGGTGCGCGATCGCCTGATGATCGCCCGTCAACTAGAGCGATCGCAACAGCAAGAAATTGTTGTAAGTAAAATATCTCTACAAGTTCGTCAATATCTGGGTTTGGACGAAATATCTAATGCGATCGTGCAGGAAATTCGCACTTTTTTAAACGCCGATCGCTCTGTGATTTATAAGTTCAATCCTGATATGAGTGGTCTGGTTGTCGCAGAGTCGATCTTGCCACCTTGGGAAAGTTGTCTGCATCGTCAGCTTAGCGATGAATACTTTCCTGAAAACATAGGGGGAGAGTATCGCAATGGCAGGATTTTTGTTGCGCCTGATGTATATCAAGCAAATCTCAGTGAATGTCATTTGCAAATGTTAGAACAGTTTCCCACAAGGGCTAGTCTGATCGTGCCAATCCTCCGCCCCAATAACGAAGATAGACCTCTCTGGGGCTTACTATGTACTTATCAATGTTTTGAGCCGCGCCTCTGGGATGAGTCCGATATTCGCTTACTTCAGCAGTTGTCAGTACAATTTGCGATCGCCCTTCAGCAAGCGGAACTCTATCGCGATCTCCAAACTAACAATGCTGAATTAGAAAATCGAGTTGCCGAGCGCACTGCCGAACTTTTTAAACGTCAACAGGAATTTATTGCCCTTGTGGAAAATTCGCCCAACGTGATCCTACGACTCGATCTCCAAATGCGTCACCTCTATATCAATTCAGCCGCCGAATCAAGATCGGGCGTTCCTGTCGCAGCTTTTTTAGGTAAAACATTCCGTGAATTAGGATTTCCCAAAAAGAATGTAGATTTGGCAGAAACTGTTTTTAAAGAGTTATTGGCGACAGGACAAAAACAACAGTATGAAATTGAATTTACATCACCCACGGGATATGATGCCTATTACCAAGTAGAAAACATTCCTGAATATGATCTTGATGGTGAAATTGCCACAGTACTGATGGTATATACCGATATTACCGCCAATAAACTCAATGAAATTGCCCTCACCGAAGTAAATCGCCGTCTCACCGAAGTAAATCGCCGTTGGCAATCGTTACTAGATAATGTACGGCTAATAGTTGTAGGTCTGAATCGTGATGGCATCGTGGAATATGCAAATCCATTTTTTCTAGATTCCGCAGGTTATCAGTTAGAGGAAGTAATTGGCAAACACTGGTTCTCTAATTTTTTACCGAAGATTGAACAAGAGAAAGTAATAGGAGACTTCTCAGACTCATTACTTAACCTCGATCACTTCAACAAATATTATCAAAACTCTATTGTCACTAAGACTGGCGAAGAAAGAATAATCGCTTGGAATAATACGATCCTTCGTAATCAAGATGAAGAATTTATTGGCACAATGAGTATTGGTGAAGACATCACCGAAAAGTTAAAAGTTGAACGCATCAAAAGTGAATTTATCTCCATTGCTAGTCATGAACTCAGAACGCCCTTAGCTTCGATTCGCGGCGCGTTAGGATTACTTGCTTCAGGGGTATTAGACAATAAGCCAGAAATTGCTAAAAATATGCTCAATATTGCTGCCTCAGATACCGAGAGGTTAGTGCGTTTAGTCAATGACATTCTTGATTTAGAACGTTTAGAATCCAATAATGTGAATCTCAATCGTCAATGGACAGACATGGGCGATTTATGTCAACAGGCGATGGATACAATGCAAGCGCTCGCAGCCGAAAGTCAGATTCAGATTCGATATAACCCGCGATCGCAACAACTTTTTGTAGATCGCGATCGGCTAATCCAAACCCTTGTTAATTTACTCAGTAACGCAATTAAGTTTTCACCACCTCATAGTGAAGTCAATATCGAAACCGAAACATTATCCGATCAGGTGATCTTTCGAGTTCGCGATCGCGGTCGTGGCATTCCTGAACGTAATCTCGAAAGTATTTTCGAGCGCTTCAATCAAGTTGATGCTTCCGACTCTCGCCAAAAGGGAGGTACAGGGCTGGGCTTAGCTATTTGTCGCAGCATTGTCCAACAACATGGCGGCAAGATCTGGATTGAGAGTGTCGTCTCCGAAGGCAGTACTGTTTCCTTTTCAATTCCCTATCGAATTACTTAAACAATAGTTATACCCAACAAAATTATGACCAACAAAACGATTTTACTAATTGATGATGAACCAAATCTAGCAGAAGTTATTTCTATTTGTTTAATCAGCTTTAAGGGATGGAATGTTCAAGTAGCTAACTCTGGTAAAGCAGGGCTTAGCCTTGTGCAAACAGTCAACCCCGATGCAATTCTCCTCGATGTAATGATGCCTGAAATGGATGGGCTTACTGTCTATCAAGCCTTACAAAAGAATCCAGAGACTCAAAATATTCCCGTAATTTTTTTAACGGCTAAAGTACAAGCAAGCGATCTGAAAAAATTCGCTGAACTAGGCGTAGTTGGCACTATTGCCAAGCCCTTTGAACCGCTCGTAATTGCCGATCAAATTACTCAACTTTTGAATTGGTAACTATACTCGCTTGTCCTCAGATTATCCTCATTTTTATTCTTTACACTATATCCAAAGTTTTAAATAAGTAGGTGGTTGTAATTAAATATAAAATGTGTGTGGAACGGGTATCTTGCCCGTCAACAGGCTAGAAGCCTGTTCCACTATCTGACAATTAGTTATCCCTAACTATTTATACAGCAAGAAGAAAGATTGTAATTATAACCAAAATGAAAAACGAATCTTCAAAAACAATTTTATTAATCGATGATGAAGAATATATTTGCCAAGTTGTACAGTCTTGTGTAGAAATATTTAGCAATTGGCAAATTACAACTACTAGATCGGGAGAGGAGGGATTAGCGGCGAGTACTATAGCCAAACCTGATGCGATCGTGCTAGATATGCTGATGCCAAATATGGATGGTTTTGCTGTTCTCAAAGAACTACAAGCCAATCCTGAACTTGCGGATATCCCCGTAGTTCTGTTGACGGCTCGAGTCGATCTAACCGAACCTCAAAGGCTTACTCAGTTAGGAGTCCAAGGTGCGATCGCTAAACCTTTTCATCCCACTAAGATCGCTGCTGAAATTGCTCAGATTCTCGGTTGGTAATCTTAGAACTTACGCAAAAGGGCTTGAAATCGTTATGCAAACGCAGGGGCAATTCATGAATTGCCCCTGCGTTGGGTTATTTTGCTTTTAAGATTGTATTTTCTAAACGTATTTCTCAAATACTAAAGTAACATTGTGACCGCCGAAGCCAAAAGAATTAGAAGTCGCTACATTAATCGCCATCGGACGAGATTTATTGGCGACATAATCCAGATCGCATTCATCATCAGGATTTTCTAAATTCATAGTCGGAGGCGCGATGTTATTTTGGATCGCAAGCACTGTCGCTACCGCCTCAATACCACCCGAACCGCCGAGCAGATGCCCTGTCATCGACTTGGTGGAGCTAACCGCAACCTTGTAAGCGTGATCGCCTAAAACCTTTTTGATTGCCTTAGTCTCAGTACTATCATTTGCCGATGTACTTGTACCGTGAGCATTAATGTAGTCCACCATTTCAGGTGTAATATCAGCATTTTTCAGAGCTAAAGACATGGCTCTAATCGCACCTTCGCCAGTGGGAGAAGGACTGGTCATGTGATAGGCATCGCAGGTAGAGCCGTAGCCAACGATTTCTGCATAGATTTTCGCTCCACGGGCTAGGGCATGATCAAGATTTTCAAGGATCAAGATTCCAGCCCCTTCACCCATCACAAAGCCATCGCGATCGCGATCGAAGGGACGAGAAGCATGGGCTGGGTCATCATTACGGCGAGACATCGCTCTTGCTGAGGCAAACCCTGCAAAACCTAAAGGCGTAATAGCAGCTTCAGTACCACCGCAAATCATCGCCTGAGCAAAACCACTTTGTACCAAACGGAATGCATCACCGATCGCATTCGATCCCGCCGCGCAAGCTGTCACTGTACAAGAATTTGGTCCCTGTGCGCCCGTATGAATTGCCGTCAAACCTGCCGCCATATTACCGATCATCATCGGAATCATAAATGGGCTACAGCGAGAGGGTCCCTTAGTACGAATAATTTCATGTTGATCTTCCAGTACCTGCAAGCCGCCGATACCAGTACCAAGCAGCACACCAATCTGCGCCGCATTAATCGGAGTAATTTCAAGCTTAGCATCGCGCAATGCTTGGAGGCTGGCACTCACACCAAACTGGGCGAACCGATCCATACGGCGCACTTCTTTGGCTGATATATAGGCAAGAGGATCGAATCCTTTAACTTCGCCCCCAACACGACATTCATGGTCAGTCGTATCAAAGCGAGTAATTTCAGTAATTCCGTTTCTACCTTCCACTAGACCTTGCCAGTATTCTTCGACCGTGTTACCGATCGGTGTGATTGCACCTAGTCCAGTGACAACGACGCGAGAGAGGGGCTGAGGGTTTTGCATTTCGTTTGGAATCAGTATGTCAAAAATTTCGAGAATGGGGGATTAAAAAGAACTTGTAGGTATAAATAATTTTACTAAAAAAATCAAAGCCTTGTCACAGAGCAACAAAGCTTTGATTCAGTGTGAATGCTTATTTTGCTTGGCTGTTAATGTAATTAAGCGCATCCTGAACAGTGACGATTTTTTCTGCTTCTTCATCTGGGATCTCAACGGCGAATTTTTCTTCTAGCGCCATTACTAGTTCGACCGTATCGAGAGAGTCAGCACCAAGGTCGTTTGCGAAGCTAGCTTCAGGCGTAATTTTTTCTGCTTCAACGCCTAACTGTTCGGCAACAATTGCTTTAATTTCATCAAAGGTAGTCATTTACTTATTCTCTGTTTACAACCGAAAAACTTTTTAGCGTTTTTAATTTTATCGGATAAAGGTAGCTGTATATACACGATCGCTAAAATCATCCAGAAAAAATCTACAAAAGACCAATTTTTTAGCTAAATATCATTATGGTTTACGGCGTAATGCTCTCTAAATTGCCGCATTAGAAATAGCCCTGCTACGGAGTTACCGATCGCATCAAGGGCGGGACTATAGCAAGCGATCGCCGCTTGATTCGGCATAATTGACAACAACGCCCCACTCACACTGGACTTGGAGGGTAAACCAATATCTTTGGCAAATTCTGCCGAAGCTTCATACATCCCACAATTGGTCATGATTTCTAACACGATTGGGACATAGGATGAGTGCCGAGTATCCACCAGTAAAGTCCCGATTTTTGCGAGATCTTGAACGTTGCCGCGTAAACAACAAATTTCTTCGTATATGGCAAGAGCTTGATTGGGGTTACTAATTAAGCCTAAAGATTTGAGTTGATCGGCGATCGCCAAATTACGGCGATTAGCCACTGAGCGAACAGAATTGAGCATTGCTAGATCCAGCGTCAAGTTTGTCCCCGATCGCTGATTTAACCAGTCTTGTAAATTTTCGTAAGTTGTTAATAATGATGAAAGGGCGATCGCGCCACAATTGAGCATCGGATTTTTAGGCTTATCTTCAGGAATCACATTATATGGATCGCCGCTTGGGCTTGCATCAACTATCCGAAAAACTTCTGTTTCTCCAAAATTTTCTAGTACATAAAGCAGTAAAAACGGCTTGATTATACTCATCAGTGGAAAAGTTGCAGCTATGTCACCTGCTAATACAAGATCACCATTAATACTTTGGATGGCGATCGCGATCGACTCCGCATTAATCTGAGCTAAGAGCGGAATATAACTGGGCAATTTTCCTGTACTTGCCTCTTGTCTCGCTAATCTTAGCCAAAGTTGCAGATCGCTTTTTAGCATAGAGTCTTGTCTCATGAGCTTTTAGGATAAATAATCTGTAATATTTTTTGACATCTAAAGCTAACAGGTTTAATCTTAAAGCTAGGTGTAGGAAAGGATTGAAAAGTCATTTGCGCGGAGACATGCCAATATTAAAACTGATGCAAATGCGAACCTCTTCACTCATATTCATATCTACGCCATGTAGTAGCCAACTGGGGAATAACAACATTGTGCCTGTATTAGCCTTATAACTAACTTTTGGGAAAGTCCAGAGATTGAACTCGACTACGGGTGGAATCAACATTTGGGAAGCGGGACGAGGGTCGGAAAAATAAATACCACCACAGTTTTCAGGGGTTTTGAGATAATAAACTCCACTCAAGATCGAATTGGGATGATTATGCACGGAATTAGAAGCAAATTTACCATTGACGATCGCCCAGCAAGTGGTGATATTTAATGAGACTTTCTGTAAATCCCAGCGTAAGAAATTAGCTACTTCGAGGGTGTTGTTATGGATGACTTGCGTAAATTCATTAAAGCGATCGCGTTGATGTAAAGTATCGACACTATGCCAACCAAGCATATTTGACCATTTCTCACCTTGGCGATCGCGTTGCTGTTCTTCTTCGATTTCTTGGAGGAGAACTGTATTTAATTCTTGATGATTGTCAACGGTAAAATGCCAAACGGGAGTGGGAAACCAATCATTTCTGGAACCAGACATAAAATTAACGCTCATGGGGTAAATAGGTGAAAGATTGTAGGCATCCGATTCATCGGTATAGACTGTGGTATTTAGCAAAGTCGTTGACTCTACCTGCGGTTGAATCGTGGCTTGCTGTGTATTGTCACAGACTTTCAGGCGAATCTGACCACTGTTACGCCCAACCGTACCGACAATCGGTGGACGATCGCTACTAAGCTACTAAACCAATATTCCCTCAAATAAACACCATTGGCTTGTTCTTGAATGGCGCGAAAGCTTCCGCATCAAAACGATAAAGACTAGCGGGGCGACCTGCTCCCCGTGATGTTTTGATACCAGTATCACTTAGAAAACCAAGCTTCAATAATCTCGTGCGAAAATTGGAATAGTCCGCAAAATTTTCACCGAGAACGCTCGTATAAAGTTGATAAAGATCACTGAGAGTAAAAGATTCGGGTAGAACATCAAAGGCGACAGGGCTGTATTCCAGTTTATTGCAAAGTCGGCGATGCCCGTATTCGAGAATGCAATTGTGATCAAAGGCGAGTTCAGGAACTTGGTTGACAGGATACCATGCGATACCGCTTACACCATCAGCGATTAGTTCTGCTTGAGAAAAGGGAACTAGGGCAAAATAACTCACAGATAAATAGCGTACAGCATAACTATCAGGAGATTCACGGGGATCGCGTCCAATATCACCAAAGGTGAAGAGTTGTTCCAGATAGAGATTTTTAGCCCGAATTTTTTCAGATAGAATCCGATAGGCTGATTTCTCAAGAGATTCACCTTGACGCACGAGAGTTCCAGGCAGACACCAGCGATCGCGATATGGCTCATGTTGGCGCATCACAAGTAGTACCAATAAACGATTCTGTTCCGTATCTACAGAAAAAATTACATTATCGACACCGACTTTAAAATTTGCTAAGGGCTTTGGGGCTGCTAAGTTTTTTTCGGCCATGCGTAAAGCGACTCTTGTTGGATATAGGCTGCAACTGTGGGTATTATGACTGAATTATTGCCATTATTGCGATAATCAGACGAAGAGACATCAGGTATAGAGATCGATTCAGGTGCAATCGCCACATCAGTACCCATATTCACAAGGCGCTCAATATCGGCTGGTGTGATCGCTACGCCTTGACGGGGAACGACTAGCAGATTGACTTGTCTGAGCAGATCTTGGGCGCGATACCAAGTCGGTAACTGGGCTACGAGGTCGCCACCGATGACGAGGCTAAAGCTGGCGCTGGGCATTAATAGTTTGGCTTGCTCAACGGTATGGATTGTACGCGGATTACTAATTTCGGGATACATAGCGATCGCTTGTGTCGGTGGCTGAATGGCAGCGATGGTTAGCTCCATCATTTTCAGGCGATCGCTAAGGCTTGCCTGATGAGTTTTAAAGGGGTTATCCGACACCCAAACCCATACGCGATCGTAATGGTGATCGAGCCATTGCAAGATTTGTTGATGTCCAATACTAGGCGGATCGGCACTAGTTCCAAAAAGAGCGATGTTCATTTTTCTTACTTCCAATCATTAATCTTGAACACACACATTGATGTTCTCATGGAACGTATCCAAGAGGCAGCAGAACTATGTTTAGAGTTCGAGAACCAAAGCTGAATGATTTTCCCACGCCTGTTTCACAAAAAATAAAAATTCCCTTTGAAATCTCTCAGTTGAGAATCGCATGGCATTGTCGCGACAGACTATTGGTGAAATCCGATCGCCTAGATTTTCAAACTCAATAATTGCCCCCCGAATACTCTCCACAGTTTGAGAGCCAAAAAATACACCTGTGGGGCGATCGCTGTCTAAGCCGATTACTGATTCCTTTACGCCGCCGCGACCATAGGCAATGACGGGTGTACCACAAGCTTGAGCTTCTACAGGTGTAATCCCAAAATCTTCCTCCGCCGCAAAAACAAACGCTTTAGCATTTTGCATATATTCACGCAGTTCCTCTGGTTCGCGATGACCGAGAAACTTAACATTTCGCCCAGCTTTTGCGCGAATTTTCGCCATTTGTTCACCATCACCGATCACGATTAATTGGCGATCGCCTAATCCAGCAAAAGCTTCTACGATTAAATCAATCCGTTTATAGGGAACCAATCGCGAAGCGGTAAGATAAAAATTTTGCTTTTGTTCCTGAAGTGAATAGTTCTGTAAATCGACAGGCGGATAGATAACCTCTGCATCCCGTCGATAGACTTTCTGAATTCTCCGCGCAATAAATTGGGAATTCGCGATAAATAAATCTACTCCATTAGCCGTGCGATAATCCCAGAGCCTGATTTGATGTAAAATCCATCGGGCGATCCAGCTTTTAAACCCTTTTTCGAGATTTGATTCTTGCAGATATTGATGTTGCAAATCCCATGCATAACGGATGGGAGAATGGACGTAGGAAATATGTAATTGATTGGGCGAAGTTAACACTCCTTTGGCGACAGCATGGGAACTAGAAATAATTAAATCGTATGCGGATAAATCAATCTGCTCGATCGCTAAAGGCATGAGGGGCAAATATTGGCGAAACTTAATTTTTGCGAACGGTAAATTTTGAATAAATGTGGTTGTAACTTTTTTATTTTGAATAAATCCCCGTTTACTATCATCGAGAAAATCCACAACCGCAAATAAATCTGCATGGGGAAACAAATTTAAAATCTGTTCAACAACACGCTCAGAACCAGCATAATTAACAAACCATTCATGAACGATCGCAATTCGGGTATTTTCTAAATTTGACATAACTTATTTGACTATGGCTATACAGCCTATTTAGCACAAAGCGCTGTAAGTTAAATGATTAAATATGATCATAGAATTTTTTATAACTTTTTTATGAGCATCCTAATTCGACAAGCTACGATTATTCTGCCCGATCGCCAGACTTTACTGGGTGATGTTTATATTCAAGATGGCAAAATTGCCGCGATCGCTGAGAATCTTGATCCCAATAACTTAAGTTCAGATGCTCAACCTTTAGAAATTATCGAGGCAACAGGTTTGACTTTAATGGCGGGTGCGATCGATCCGCAAGTACATTTTCGGGAACCAGGGTTAGAGCATAAAGAGGATTTGCGATCGGCAAGCCATGCTTGCGCGAAGGGTGGCGTGACCAGCTTTTTAGAAATGCCGAATACTCGACCATTGACGATTACACAGGCGGCGCTAGATGACAAACTCAGTCGAGCAGCAAGTAAATGTGTAGTAAATTATGGCTTTTTTATTGGGGCAACAGGTGAAGTTTTACCTGATTTACTCAGCGCAAATCCGACCTGTGGGATCAAGATATTCATGGGATCAATGCATGGTGCTTTATTGGTTGATCAAGAGGAGGTTTTGGATCGGATTTTTTCGCAAGGCGATCGCCTGATTGCTGTCCATGCTGAAGATCAAGCGCGAATTGCTCAAAGACGGCTCGAGTTTGCCGACAGTACAGATCCTGCTAAACATTCATTGATTCAAGACAATCAAGCGGCGCTAAATGCGACCAAGCTGGCGGTCAAGTTAGCCAACAAATATCACCGTCGTTTGCATATCCTGCATATGTCCACGGGTGAAGAAGCAGAATTTTTGAGGGTAAACAAGCCTGAATGGGTAACTGCTGAGGTAACGCCACAGCATTTGTTGATGAATATTGGCGCTTACGAAAAAATTGGCTCCCTTGCTCAGATGAACCCGCCTTTGCGATCGCCCCGTGATCAAGAAATTCTCTGGCAAGCCTTACTCGATGGCGTAATTGATTTCATTGCCACTGATCACGCGCCCCATACCCTAGCCGAAAAAGGACTTGCTAATAGCCAAGAGCAATTAATCCCTGAACCTGAAAAATCCTCAGCAAACACAATTTTACTAGAGCCAGCGAATGTACCATCGGGAATGCCAGGAGTAGAAACCTCAATGCCTCTAATGCTGACAGAAGCCATAAAAGGTCGCTGCACAGTCCATCAGGTCAGCCAATGGATGAGTAGCAATGTCGCCAAAGCTTACAAAATCGCTAATAAGGGTGAAATTCGGATTGGGTGGGATGCTGACTTGGTGTTAGTGGATTTACAAACCTATAAACCTGTCAGAAATGAAGATCTGTTGACCAAGTGCGGATGGAGTTCCTTTGTAGGATGGGAACTCACAGGATGGGCAGTGACAACGATTGTGGGCGGTCAAGTGGCGTTTGCCGATGGCAAAGTTAATGCTGATGTGCGTGGTCAAGCATTGCAGTTTGGTTAGATTCGCGACACAATGGATATTACAATCACGCAATATGTATGTTTTGTCCGCGCAAGGAATTGGGAAAACGATTGAACCAAGTATCTAGCAGAGTATTAATTTTATTAGTAACCGCGATCGCAACGGGGTTGTTTGCTGCATGTAGCAATACAAATAGTAATACAGGGAGCAATGATCAAAAATTATCTATACCCGCCATCGATAGCACCAAAGTCACCCCAACTCCAGCGATCACCAATACCTCTACCGTCGCGCCCACTGCATCCCAATCCACTGCATCCCAATCCGCCTCACCAAAAGCCACAGAACCTAGCGCCAACAAGCCCAGCATTATACCTAGCCCCACACCTAGCCCTACAGTCGCCTTCAAAAACTTACCCGAACTAAAAATTGGCGAACTGGAAACCTATAAACGTGGGGGATTATTGGAAATAGATGTCCCGAAAGGTTGGAAACTGGCTGATAATAGTCAACCCAGCGAAATCTTAGTCACTTGGGTCGAAACAGCCGAACGCGCCACGGTTTCTGTAAATATTTTTGTACCACCGAGTGAAATACCCGAAAATCGTCTGGGTGATGTTTTTGAAACTATCATCAAAGGCATGTATAGCCACCAGTCAGATTTTTCAATGCGATCGCCAGTGGTTGAAGCAACAGGAAATATTGTGATCGAGTGGACATCAACGGTGACAATTGGTGAAAAGCGGATTAAGTTTCAAGCCAACAGTAGGTTACAAAGAATTAATAATAAGTTTGCTATTTTGACTGTTGGGGCGATCGAGCCTAAATTTACAGAAATGCAAGATGCTTTCGCTAGAATTGCCAACAGTCAGATCGTGAATCCTACCCTTGCCATTCCTTGAATAACTAGAAGTCTCTAATATCAAAAAAATGCTGAAAATTAATTCTATAGCTACTACTTTTGGGGCGATCGCCATTTTGTCATCCCTACTCGGTAGCTGCATCCCTGAAGTAAATGAAGTAAAGACTGAGAACAAAACACCTGTTGCTGCTAGTCCTAGTGTCTCCCCCAAAAACATAGAGGCAAAAACTGAAGCAAAAAGTGTTGTGACTACCAAGCCCGAATCTTCAGCAAAGTCTGATGCTCGTATACTCAAAGTCAAGATTGATGGTTTAGAAACTTATAAGCACTCATCAGGGCTGTTTCAAATTGACGTTCCTAAGGGGTGGACTCCAAAAGAGAACAAGAAACCTAACGAAGTAATTGTGTTATGGTTTGACCCCACCAAAAATGCTTTACTGTCTGTTGATGTTTTTAAAGCTCCCACAGAAACTACAACTGAGCAATTGACCAAATTACTGGAAACATTTCTAAAATCAACTTTTGGCTCTAGGCAGGGATTTATTTCGGAAAAACCTGTGCAGCAAAAAGATGGTAGTGTGCAGATTGTCTGGAGTTATGATGAATCAATCAAAAGTATCACCGCGAAGGTACAGGGTAACAGCTTTATCAGTCGCAGTGGTGACAAGGTTTCGTTAATTACCACTGGCGGAGTTGCTTCTCAAATACCTGAACTGAAGGAGTCTTTCGATCGCGTTGTCAATAGTTACAAAGTCGATCCCGCCGTATCTATCCCTTAAATGCCCTTAAATGTAGAGGCAATTCATGAATTGCCTCTATTAGGATAAAATGCATTTTTCAGTCCATTAAAAAATATGAAACTTGCGATCGCTATTATTGACGCATTTACCAATCAAGTATTTCGTGGAAATCCTGCTGCTACAACCTTAGTTGATGAATTTCCTGAAGATTCGCAAATGCAAGAAATTGCTGCCGAGATGAATCTATCAGAAACTGCATTTGTAAAGCGATTATCACCAAATCATTTCCATTTACGTTGGTTTACACCCAAGCAGGAAGTTCCGCTTTGCGGTCATGCAACTTTAGCGATCGCCCATTATTTGCGCGAATTAAGATCAATATCCCTTGACCAACCACTTGTTTTTTCAACATTAAGTGGAGATTTAGTCATTAGTTTTGAGAATAATTTGATCGCGATGGATTTTCCTGCTGCTTTCTATCACGAATGTTCAGAGAGATCGCAACAGGTATTAGCGGAGATGCTCAAAGCAATTCCCTATGAAACTTTGGGACAAAGTGGAGATTACATCACCGTGCTATTAGAATCTGAATCTGATGTAAAAAATTTTCAACCAAATTATGAAAGTATTACTGAATTAGATGGCTTTGGGTTTATTGTCACGGCGATCGCCGATGATTCACAGCCCTATGATTTTGTATCCCGATTTTTTGCCCCAAAAGCAGGAATTCTCGAAGATCCTGTGACAGGATCGGCGCATTGTAGTCTCACCCCCTATTGGTCAAAGCGTCTTGGGAAGAGTGAGCTTCGCGCTAAACAATTATCCGCAAGGACGGGTGATCTGCAAGTCAGCGATCGCCATACAAGAGTGATGATTAAAGGAGAAGCAGTGACGTTTTTGCGCGGCGAAATTATTTTACTGATCGCTGTAGGTCTGCTTAACTAAAGGCAAAAACACTTTTACCACAGTTTTTTCGTAAGGAATACTTTCAATTGCTAAGCGACCACCATGCAATTCGGTCAGTCGCCTCGCGATCGCCAGTCCCAATCCCGTCCCCTGCTGAATATATAGCTTTTTCTCAAATTTCATATATGCACCAAAATTAGCAAGCTGCTCAGGTTCAATCCCCTGACCGCGATCGCTTACGCTCAAACAAAACTCATTGTCCTCAATATTCCCTGCCACATCTACGGGTGAGCCTTCATGGGAAAATTTAAACGCATTAGCAATAATTTCCTTAGCGATCGTTGTTAAATAAGAATCAGAAATATTGATCCCCGCATCTTTAACATAAATATTCAAGTCAGAAACACGATTACAGGCTTCAGCAATTCTTTTGGCACAATCCGAGACTTCCAAATCCACAAAAGTAGTTTTGCTATTCCGAATTTGGGTCATCCATTCCGTATTGTTTTCTGCGAATTCTAACTCTGTATATAGCAAAAACTTTTTCACCATTTCATGCATACTGCGTCCTGAATTGCGAATGCGTTTACCAATTTCCGTTACTTCATTAGATTCCATTGCATGAAAATTTTTGATCAAAATATCCGCAAGTCCCATCACCTCGATCGCAGGGAATAACAACTGATGCGGTAGCGACTTAGAAATGTTGCCGCGTAAATTTTCTAGCTCTTGTTTGTAATAGCCATTGATGACAGTTTGCTTCTTAAACTGGGCGTTGATTGCACCTAATAATTCGTCACGAGTAAATGGTTTAGTCAAATAATCATCGGAACCGAGTTCCATTCCTTGCCGAAAATCAGTTTTATCAGATTTGGCACTCAGAAATATAAATGGAATTGTCACTGTAGCAGGATTATTGCGTAGAGCCATAATCACCCCGTAGCCATCAATTTCAGGCATCATAATATCGCAAATAATCAAACTAGGAATTACTTTTTGGGCAAGTTCCAATCCTTCTCGCCCATTAGTTGCCGTAATGACGATATAACCTTCCGCTTGCAGCATTTTGCTAGTATTCAGCAAGACATTAGGGTTATCTTCAATGAGGAGAATTTTTTTCATAATGGCGAGTCTTTATCTACTAAAGTTCTAGAAACTAAGTTACAGATCTTAGCGTCATTATAACAATTTTGAACGCCAAATAACACTTAGTTTTTAGATTAAATTGGCAAAGTAACCGTAAATTCTGTACCAACATTTAGCTTACTATTGACAGCGATAGTACCGTTGTGAATATCGATACAATTTTTAACAATTGATAATCCTAACCCTGTACCAGGTAATATTCCCACATTTTTTCCGCGATGAAAAGCGCTAAATAGATGTTCTAAATCTTCTTCAGGAATACCAATACCGCGATCGCTAATCACAAACCTAACATTTGGAAAAACATTTACAGAGCTAATATTAAAGTCAACGCTTACTCTGAATTCAATTGCACTATTTTGATGAGAATATTTAATTGCATTGGTCATCAAGTTGGTAATAATTTGGCGCAATAATTTTTGATCCATATTGACGCTCACGACGGGTAATCCATTCGCGTGATGAAAATTTTTGATCGCGATATTGCTGTGTAAAACTTCTAAAAATGAATAGAGAATGTAATTTTCGGCAAAAGCTTTTTTCATCTGCACAATAAGCCGAGTACAAAAATCGACAAGATCGAACTTAGTTATATTCAGTTTGGCTTTATTGGCATTAGCCCGACTCAGAAATAACACATCTTCCATCAGCTCTGTCATATGCTTAACTTCAGATTGAATTTGGTGCAACTGTTCGACTTGTTCTTCCTTTGTCCATTCGTAATATTCCAAAAGTTCTGCTGCACTTTGAATCGTGGTTAATGGTGTCCGAAACTCATGGGAGACGACCGAAATAAAGTCTGATTTCATCTGACTAAGTTCACGTTCCTGTTCAAGTGATCGCGATAGCACTAGGGCAGATGATTGCAATTGTTCATTCTGCTCTTGCAATTTCTTTTGCAGTAAACATAGTCTTAGATGGGTCTGGATTCTGGCTAGAACTTCAATTAATTGAAAGGGTTTGCTGATATAGTCAACACCACCCACCGAAAAAGCTTCAACTTTATCAGTCGGCTCTTCTATAGAACTAATGAAGATGATGGGAATATCTTTGGTTAAGGGATCTGCTTTCAATCTTTTACAAACCTCATACCCATCAATATCAGGCATCCGAATATCAAGCAAAATTATATCGGGTAATAATCGATTAACACTTTCTAAAGCCTCGGTTCCACTAGTTGCTTTTTCAACTCGATAGCCTTGTTTATTGAGCATCAGTGATAAAAGTTGAATATTATAGATAGTATCGTCAACAATCAATACCGAAGCATTATTTGCTTTTGTTTCGTCCCCAATTTGATTTAAGTTTTCTTGATTTAAATTTTCATCACTCATTAAATTAACCCAAAGTTTCTAACCAGTTGTACAAATCTTGTAATCCTTAGTCTTATTCTACCTATGCGAATATCAATAATTCTTCCTTGTCTCAACGAAATTCGTCATGGTTATCTTGATCGCATTTTTGCGAACTTAATCGCCCAAGATGGTGAAAAAGAAATTATTGCGGTGGTGGGTCCTAGTGATGATGGCACTGAACTAGTTTTAGATGAATATGCAAGTAGATTTTCTGAGGTGCTGGTTGTGCGATCGCTGGCTCACAACCGCGCTCAGCGACTAAATGATGGCATTATAGCCAGTCATGGAGAAATCACTTTATTACATCATCCTGCAACACTTTTGCCAGAAGTCATTGCTTTAGATTTAATTAAGAAGTCTTTAGGAGCAGGAATCGATTCCGCATGGGGGGCTTTTCAGCACAGCTTTGATTTTGACCACTGGTTACTACAATTCACTTCTTGGTATTCTGACAATGTGCGTGTCCAGCAAAAAGGAATTGTCTATCTCGATCATTGCCCATTTATTAATCGCCAACTTTTAGCGCAAATAGGAAATATTCCTGATCTCGATATTTTTGAAGATACAGTCTTAAGCGATCGCCTGCGTAAATTTTCTAAACCAGTTTTAGCTGAAGGGAAAATAATTACTTCAGCAAGACGGTTTCGACAGAGGGGAATATATCGCCATGCAATGCTCAATCAGGTATTAAAAATCTGTTATCTCTTAAATATCGATCCGCGATCGCTGAATCGTTTGTACGAGCAGAAGTCTAGCATTAATGTCAAGTACTAAAAGGACTTAGACAAAATAACTAAACGTAGGGGAACGTAGGGACAATTCATGAATTGCCCCTACGTTAGTTTGTGTTAATCTAAGAATATCCTGTGTTTATCCTGTATTTAGAGAGCCGCGATCGCTATGGTTTCTCAGTTGCTTGCCCAACCTCTCGCCTCGATTCCCAATCCAGAAACCGAGCCAGAAATTTTTTATCCCGACTGTGATGGTCAACCGATGGCAAATAACACAACGCAATTTCGCTGGATTGTGACGATTAAGCAAAATTTAGAATTGATTTTTGCGCACGAAGATGTATTTATCGCTGGCGATCTATTTTGGTATCCCATCGAAGGTAACCCGAAAATTGTCGTGGCTCCCGATGTGATCGTGGCTGTCGGTAGACCCAAAGGTGATCGCCTATCCTATAAACAATGGAAAGAGGACAACATACCCCCGCAAGTTGTGTTTGAGATAATTTCACCAAGTAACACCATTGATGAAATGGATATGAAATTACTATTCTTCGATCGCTATGGCGTTGAGGAATACTATATCTATGACCCACAACTTCAGATTTTACGAGTGTTTCTGCGGCAAGATGATGGCTTACGGATCATGCCCATTGATCAAGATTGGACAAGCCTTAGGCTAGGGATTCATTTTCAAATGGGAGAAAGTGGTTTAACTTTGTACCGTCCTGATGGCAAGGCTTTTCAAACGTTTGAAGATGCTAATCATAGAGCTGAAGAGGCAGAAAGGCGATCGCAAAAGTTAGCAGAAATGTTGCAAGCATTGGGTGTTGATCCAAATGAATAAACCGAAAAAATCATGATTCATCTAGAAAATATCCGCAAAGCCTATCGTCTCGGAGAAGTCAATGTTCCTGTGCTTAAAGGTATTGATCTCGATATTCAGTCGGGAGAATATGCCGCAGTTATGGGAATGTCGGGTTCAGGAAAATCGACTTTGATGAATATTATTGGTTGCCTCGATCGCCCATCTTTTGGTAAATACTATCTCGAAGATCGTGAATTGACTACCTACAACGATGATGAGTTAGCCTTTATTCGTAATCGGCGGATTGGATTTGTATTTCAGCAATTTAATCTGCTATCACGCTCAACGGCGATGGAAAATGTGATGTTGCCGATGATTTACTCGAATATTCCCAAAGAAAAACGCCGCCGCCTTGCGATCGAAGCTCTAACGAAAGTGGGATTAGGCGATCGCCTCTCCAATCGTCCTAATCAATTATCAGGTGGTCAACAACAGCGTGTAGCGATCGCCCGCGCCTTAGCCAATCGTCCCGCCTTGATTCTTGCCGATGAGCCAACTGGGGCTTTGGATACGCAGACATCCCATGATGTGATGAATTTATTAGCGGATTTGAATGCTCAAGGAATTACCATAGTTTTAGTAACCCATGAGCCAGATGTTGCAGAGAGAACTAATCGGATCATTCGCATTCAGGATGGATTGATCTTGCAGTCATGACTTTTGACTTTTCCTGTAAACTCAGACTCCAAAGCATTGAGAGCCAACAAATTATCCCCAACAATCAAGCGATTATCAAAAATATCATCACTTAAGACCTCTCAGGCTCTTCCAACAAAATACTCGGCTCCAACTGCGGACGTACATCCTCCCCATCCAAGTAATTTCCAGTCTCTGCTTCTTAGTCATTTAACTCTTCCCATAATTGAGACAAAGGAATCGCCTGTCCAGTCATAGCCTCATGCCACGCCTGCCGAAAATATTCTAAAATCTCTTCTTTTGTTGAATTACCAGTAAGTGGTTCGACAACAGTTACTATCGCCTTAATCTTAAAGTAATGAATAGAGGAATTTGAAGATTAAACGGAAGGCTGCCATAAACGCGATCGCCCCAAATCCCGCTACTCCGCAAAACGAAAGAATTTCAATCCATTGTGGTAATTTCTCAAATAAAGGAATGATTTTTGAAAACTGGATACCAAAAACTGTGGCAAAACTGATTAAATTTACGAACACAAATAAATCTTTATTGTCCAGAATTGTACTAATTCTCAAAATCACTACCCCCAGCATTACCGCAGTAAGCGTAATTAAATTAGCGGGAGTTCCCATTAAAGCGAGTCCAACAGTGGTGCTGACTTGCCACAAAAGCATCGCTTCGACACCGATTAAAAAAGCGGCGATAAACTGTTTAGTGATGGGGGCGGATAGTAGCCAAGGTACTTTTTGCGATCGCTGAACTACGGGTTTAGCTGAAGGTGGGGCGCTAACTGCGACTGGTGATGGAGTAGGTGTTGGAGTAGAGGAAGCGACAGGGGCGGGTGGTTGGACGATCGTATTTAAGTGAAATGAGGACTTTTGTTGGAGGGCTTGCAGGACATCCGCTGCCGAGCTAAAGCGATCGCTTGGCGCAGTTTCTAACATTTTATGTAAAACATTATTAAGATTTGGGCTGAGCTTCACAAAGCGATCCCATGTCCATCGGTTGTAATTCACATCAAATAATTCTTCAGGCTCTTTGCCCGTTAGTAAAAATAAACAAGTGACCGCAAAGGCATAGAGATCGGTGGATGGGAAAACAGTGTCGCCGCGCATTTGTTCGGGTGCGCCATAGCCTGGGGTGAAAATACCAGTGGATTTTTGACCTTGGGCGACTCCTGCCACTTGTTTGACCGCACCAAAATCTAGTAAGAAATAGACTTGATCGGACTGGCGGATCATGATATTTGCGGGTTTGATATCGCGATGGATCGAGCCTTTGTTATGGATAAAGGTCAAGACGGGCAGCAGACTTTGCATGATTTCAAGAGCATCTGCTTCCGCGATCGCGCCACCATGCATTTCGATTACCTTTTCCAGCGTAAAGCCATCGACAAATTCTTGTACCAAATAAAAAAATTCATCCTGTCCCGACTGCACCTCAAAATAGGCGAGTAAATCAGGAATTTGCGGATGTGTCCCCAAATCTTCTAAAACCGTAGCTTCGCGTTCAAACATTTGCTTAGCGATCGCCATCTGTTGAGGCGTGAAGCCAATGGGCTGTAAAAGCTTAACTACACAACGTTTCATCGCAGGTGTATAGCGATCGCGAGCTAAAAAAGTCGCACCAAAACCACCTCTAGCGATCGGCTTTTCGACGATATAGCGCCCACCCAGTAACAAGGGCATCCCGCAACTCGTACAGAATTTTTGCGAAATAGTTTTAACTGTATTGCCGCTATCGAGGTCAGCAAATGAGTTTAAAGGCTTCAAACAATTGGGGCGTGTGCAGTAAATATCCACTGTTAAGCGTATGAGTAAACATTTTTGGCATACTGTATAAGAGTCTACCTAAGTTTTCCCCTCCTGCACCCATGAGTTCCAACTTTTTAAATCATCTTAATCCTGCTCAGCAAAAAGCAGCAAGCCATCTCCACGGCCCAATGCTCGTGGTTGCAGGGGCAGGATCGGGGAAAACTAGGACATTGACCTATCGCATCGCTAATTTGATGCTTAATCACGATGTTGCCCCTGAGCAAATCTTAGCGGTGACTTTTACAAACAAGGCTGGCAAAGAAATGAACGAACGCATTCAAACTTTGTTAGTCCAAGAGGTCGCCTTGAGAGAATTAGGCAAGCCATTGACTGAAATGCAAGACTGGGAACAGGACAAACTTCGCAAAAAAGTTTATAAGCGCTATATCAATAGCTTTGCTCAAGATGGGCTATGGATGGGGACTTTCCATAGTATGTGTTGTCGGATTTTGCGTCTGGATATTGATAAGTACAAAGATGGTAATGGCAGAAGTTGGGCGAAGAATTTTTCAATTTTTGATGACTCCGACGCGCAATCGTTAGTAAAAGATATTGTCGTCAATCAGCTAAATCTCGATGAAAAGAAATTTGAGCCAAAATCTGTACGCTTTGCGATCGGTAATGCCAAAAATAAAGGTTGGACTCCTGAAGAATACGAAGCCCAAAGCGATGATTCATCTTTTAAAAAACGTCAAATCGCCCAAGTCTATACCATCTATCAAAACCGACTTGCTACAAATAATGCCTTAGACTTTGATGATCTGATATTCTTGCCTGTACGCCTATTTCAACAAAATCCTGAAGTTCTTAGACGCTGGCACAATCGCTTTCAACATATTCTTGTTGATGAATATCAAGATACTAACCGTACTCAGTATGATTTGATCCGCTTGTTGTCCACAAATGATCAAAAGCCAACTTGGGAAGATCGTTCCATTTTTGTCGTCGGTGATGCAGATCAATCGATTTATAGTTTTCGTTCCGCCGACTTCACAATCTTGATGGAGTTTCAAGAAGCATTTGGTGATCGCTTACCCGATGCCCATACACAGACAATGATTAAACTGGAAGAAAACTATCGTTCAGTGGCGAATATTCTGGAAATTGCTAATCAATTGATTGATAATAATTCCCAACGTATTGATAAAGTCCTTAAGGCAACGAGACCCGATGGAGACTTAATCGAACTATATCGTGCTGAGACTGGCGATGATGAAGCTCAATTTGTGATTGAACAAATTCGCCGTATTAAATCCAAGACACCCAGCGTCAATCTCGGACATTTTGCTATTCTTTACCGCACGAACGTCCAATCTCGTCCCTTTGAAGATATGCTTTTGCGCTGGAATATTCCTTATAGATTAATTGGAGGCTTACGATTTTATGATCGTAAAGAAATAAAAGATATTCTTTCCTACCTACGTTTGCTCTCCAATCCATCCGATACCGTCAGTTTGATGCGAATCATTAACGTTCCCAAACGCAGTATTGGCAAAGCTACTCTTGATAAACTTCAAGATGCAGCACTACAAATTGGTGTCCCAATTTGGGAAATTATCAGTGATGAAACTACGGTCAAAACTCTAGCTGGGCGTTCGGCAAAAGGCGTTATCTCTTTTGTAGAACTGGTGAAAAAATGGCAAGCAAAAGTAGCCACTACCTCTACAGCAGATATCATTCAGGGAATTATGGCTGATTCTGGTTATATTGATGAACTAAAAGGACAAGGAAATGATGAAGCTAATGAGCGTATTGACAACTTAAAAGAACTTTATAACTCGGCGATTCAATTTGCCGAAGATCAAGAAGATGCTTCTCTCAGTTCGTTTTTAGAAAAAGCTGCTCTTGTTTCTAGTCATGATGAGAGCAGTGGTAATGAAGACAAAGTTACCCTAATGACTCTCCATGCTGCTAAAGGACTAGAATTTCCAGTTGTGTTTCTTGTAGGATTGGAGCAAGGCTTGTTTCCTAGTATACGTTCTCTCAATGATCCAATGGCATTAGAAGAAGAACGCCGTTTGCTGTATGTTGGCATCACTCGCGCCCAAGAGAAGTTATTTCTCAGCCATGCACAATCTCGCCGTACCTATGGAAAATATGAATATGCAATTCCTTCCCAATTCCTAGCGGAACTTCCTAAAGAATATTTAACTGGACATGGCATCGACAAATTTATCAGTAAAGCGAGTCAACGCGCCGAAGCCACCAGTGTTAAAGGTTCCCTCCGCTCCGTACCTCCCGCCAAGGTCAATGCCGTTAAGCCTAAGCCCCGTATCGATTGGCAAGTAGGCGATCGCGTCATGCATGAGAAATTTGGTGAAGGTGAAGTCTCGAATTTGCTAGGCACTGGCGATAAAATGTATTTAGCAGTAGCTTTTGCAGGTCAAGGTAAAAAAATTATCGACCCAAAAATTGCGCCCATTCAGAAAATGTAGAGGCAATTCATGAATTGTGTCATTACATTAATTAAAAATATTCGCTGTCTACTTTTTTTATGGGTTCTAGCGAGTCAAGGTGATCTAACGTTTTACCATCGAGAGGGACTGGATAACTCCAAGCATATAGCGCCCTTACTTCTTCTCTGTTGTAGGTCAGGACTTCTTCAAGTTCTGATTGTGTCCATTTGGTGAAGTGGACAATCTTCTCAAGAAGAAATTCCAAGGACTTACCCTGAAAAGCTAAATCAAAGATAGTTTCTATGCCAGTCTCAGCAAATGCAGCTAATAGGATTAAGGCTTTGATATTCTTGCCAACAATCGCTTCAAAGGCTATGACTTTTACAAAGTCTCTAATGCTGATAGTTTTGGCTATAGAAGCACCTCTCATGATTTGCCCGTCAACACGCCTAATTACGTCAAGGTTTTTTTGTGCGCCGTTAAAACCCGTTCCCTGTAATTCTTTCAGCCATTTAGAGGCTCGATTTGTGCGGTTGTAAAACCATCGCTCCGTATAGCCTAGTGAAATGCTCACACCTTCGATGCCTACACGCTTTTCGCCATATAAGTACCTTTTTCCCATGAAGCTACTGATGTATGGCTTACAGCTAGCATTTCAGCGAAAGCTGATTTGGATAAATTGCCTCTGGCTTGGTTGACCAGAGAAGAAAGTCTGTCTTTAGCTTCTAGGTTCATATTATGTTGCAAGTTAGCTTTCAACTACATTAACACGGCTAGTCAGGTAAATTTAAGCAGCCATGACTACAGAGAGCAAAATAAAAACTCAAATATCTCTGACAGCACCCTTAGCTAAAAAACTTAGGATTCTTGTATGTGAACACAATAGCGACTAATCATAGCAAAGACTTTTACAACCAGTTACCGCCCGTTATGTGTTCTTTATAAAGGTGCTTACGAAATGTTTAAGCTTAAGGAAAGCGTTGCTATATCATTTCGCAACTCCTCAGATGCATTAGTGGCAAAGGCTAGATAGATTTATAGCCAAGAAAATTTACGCAAGCTAATTTGAAAAATGAATACTTAGAAAAATCTGAATTCGCAAGCTTAAACATTAGTGATTTTGTGACGCTCTTAGTTAAATATCGCAATCGCAACAAAAGATTTAGTGACACAATCACCAAGATTGAAAGAGAAAAAGTCACTCTCAAGTCACTGTAACCAATGAGGTGATTGGAAAAATATGGAATGCCACAATCGAAAATATTCTTTATTTAGAAGCTCTTCGCTTACGAAATTAAATGGCTTGCGTAAATAACCATTATCGATAGCTTGGCAATTTCGTAAGCGAAAACCGTAATTAAACCTATAATTGTTTTGAAATACTTTCCCTGTCTGACCAATTTTGGGTTTTGGATACACATATTACTTAATTTTTATTTCCAAGCTTATATTCGGGATAAAATCTTATTTAAAAAAACTTAATGTGACTTTAAATTACAGTATGTGATCTTAAATTAGGGTTATTCTGCTTATAACAAGTTATAAAAAGTAATCTTAGCGATATCCTAGTGCAGGGAATAACACTAAAACTTGTGATAAATCAAACCACATAATATTCAAGAGAGGTCAATGAAATCACCAATTTCTCCATATCAGCCTGTCTTATTGAGGCTATTGCATAATGCGATCGCCTTATTGGTTTTCTCAGCCTTAATTACAGGTTACATAATCTACGATCGCTTCGATAAACGATGGGGAAGCCTCAATTTACCGACATTTAGAGATCCTCAAGGACTGCACGGGACGATCGCTTTAACATTCTGGATCTTGTTACCGATATTTGCGCTGTACTGCTTTCATATTGGCTATCGTCATCTAGTCCAAAAAGAATCTCTCAATCAACTCAAAAATATCGATAAACCGATATGGTGGATTTCTTTGCAACGTTTGACTAACACATTAACACTTGTGTCGGCAACCCTTGCGGTGGTTACAGGAAGGATGATGAAAGAACAATGGCTACCCAATCAAGAGTTAGACCATGCATGGTATTACGGTCATCTATTATCGTGGTTATTACTGATTGTTAGCATAGCATTCCATCTATTAATGAGCGCAAAAATCGGCGGGCTACCACTATTATTGTCGATGTATAAATGGCAAGTTCGAGCGAAAGATATGCCAAACTCTTGGTTTAGCCAATTTAAGATTAAGCCTTCGAGTACAGTCCTATTTATTATTGAATTTCTCGTAATTGGAGGAATCGTGATCGGTGTCTTTTTACCTCTAATTTCTCAAACATAAACCGAAGAATAAATATAAACAGGATTGGTAACGCTTTGCGCCGCCGATCCTGTTTGAGTTTTATAATGATACGAGTCCTTAATCTGAAACATAAATATGAGAAAACAAGACCTAACCCTACGCAGTGATCATGGATGGAAGTCGGAAGAGGGCTATAAAATTTTTGTAGCCGATCGCGGTGCGGTGAGGTTTGACTTCCCAAAAGATTGGATTGTCAAGTTCAAAGAAAAATCAGTAAGTTTTCATGATTTAGAGCCAACCGATGATACGGGCGCGTTAGAGATGTCTTTTAATCGTCTGCCCCCCAATGATTGGACAACCTTCCCCCTCAAAAAAGCACTTCAGCAAATCCTTGATGACGACGATCGCGAGATTTTGCATAAAGGCAAGATTACCAGTGCCAATCGTGACGGTATGCGACTGGTCTGGACTGACATCCGCTATATTGATGCCACTGAGAAAAGAGAGGCAACATCGCGCATTTTAGTTGGGATTGGTGGCAATGTGCAGGTATTGTTTACCTTTGACTATTGGACAGAGGGTGAAGAACAGATGCGCGAAGTCTGGGAAGCGATGTTGCGATCGCTACGTCTTGGCTTATTTATCCCTGATCCAACTAGAGGACATGTGGTTAATCCCAGCTTAAACTAATGTTTCAAAATGCAAGAAATTTCTTCAAAGGCTTACAAAGCCGTTCTTTGGAGAAATTTTTTTGGTTAAAGAAGGTACAGAGTTTCAAAAAGCTATATAAATTGTCAATCTACTGATAAATGCATGTAATAAACGTGTATTGTTGATTCACTTAAACAGCGATTTATCTATGTATGTGTTTTGAGGCAAATAGACAATGGCAAAAGTGATTGCAACAGTAAACATGAAAGGTGGTGTCGGCAAAACTACCTTAACTGTAAATATTGCCACTTGTTTGGCAAAAATTCACCGTAAAAAAGTCTTAGTTGTCGATTTAGATACGCAGATCAGCGCCACACTCAGCATGATTTCACCCGCCGAGTTTGCGAAATGCCGCAAAGAAAATCGGACACTGAGATATTTAGTTAGCCAATCCATCAATCGTTATGGCGTACAGGTCAACGATCCAGAAGAAAAAGTCTACCAAGTTAAAGATCTCGTAATTCCCCATGTTTGCCAAGTACAAGGACTCGATCTGTTGGTGGGAGATATTGATCTATATGATGAATTTCTAGTTTCAGAAATGCTCTATAACCGATCGCTACTATACGAAGAAAAACAGACTTTCCAGCAAACTTGGAGCAAATTTGAGAGAACTTTAATCAAGGGTATTCTTGATCCTGCCATGAAAAACTATGATTTCATCATTCTTGACTGTGCGCCTGGTTATAACTTAATTACTCGTAGCAGTATTGTCGCCAGTGACTATTATCTGATGCCTGCTAGACCTGAACCTCTTTCTGTTGTCGGTATTCAGCTATTAGAAAGGCGAATTGAGAAACTGCGTGAGGTCTATCGAGACGACAATTCGATTAATATTCAGCTTTTGGGAATTGTCTTCAGCATGTCATCAGGTTTTACGCTGAGCCGATATTATCAAAAAGTGATGGATCGAGTGGCGGCGGATTTCAGCACAGCCAAGATTTTTAAAACCAAGATTCCCAATGATGTAAACATTGCTAAGGCGGTAGATGAGTTTATCCCTGCGTCTTTATCAAATCCTAATTCTTCAGGCTCCAAAGCTTTTGCGGAGATAACTGTGGAGCTTTTAAAGAAGGTAGAAGTGTCTTTAGGTATGAAAGAGCAAACTTCTAGATTGAGTCTAGTAGATTTAGAATAATTACCTTTTAGTAAATGATCGTAATCTGTCATGATCAATAATCAAAAATGATCGATGATCAAATAGATAAATTAGAAAAAATTCTGACGGCTTGCGATCGCCATACTTTAGCAGGTCAACGCAATTACGCAATTTTGCGATTATTGTCCGAAAACTCTCTAAAGCGGCAACAAGTTTCCGACATTAATATTAGTGATTTTGATTTTGAAAAGCGATCGCTGCAAATTCAAAATCACTATAAGCGGCAAGCTCCCAAAAACCAGCAATCAAACCAGCCCAAAAATATTAGTCTCAGTT
Organism: Pseudanabaena sp.; assembly: GCA_044350865.1. Lineage (GTDB taxonomy): Bacteria > Cyanobacteriota > Cyanobacteriia > Pseudanabaenales > Pseudanabaenaceae > Pseudanabaena. The sequence goes on from JBILGV010000005.1 coordinate 68,376, forward strand.
TAGACACAGCCAATGCATTACAAGACTGGCTGTCTTCTATTTATATTCCCACAGAAATTCCAAATCAACCATCTGAAACTTTCGAGACTCTAGAAATACCACTGTTTATATCCCTAGAACGCTCTAGCTATGGACATCGGCTAACAGGGACGGCTATTTATAACATTGTCAAACGAGCGGCGCTAAATGCTGGTATCACCGAAGCGATCGCCCCCGAAAAATTACGTTGTGGTCAAGAAAAATTTGCCTTAAATAGAGATGATGAGACACTCAACAAGACCCATACCGAGACTAATGAGACTCACGCGAGAAAAGGTGCTTTATCCAAATTAGAATATGAGACTCAATACAGGACTCAAGATAATACTATTGAGTCTCATACGAGAAATGTCCCCTATACTGAAACAGAATTTAGCCCGAATATATTAACGGCGTTGCTAACGGACAAACGGAGTCTCAACACGCGCCGCGCTTATGAAAAAGATTTACATTATTTTTTCCTTGCTGCCTATGGACAAAAGCCCACAGAAGCTGTGATTGCGGAATTCTTACAATTAGGTCGATTTGAGGCGATCGCCCTTGCCTTGCGATATAAATCTGATTTGATTGCCAAAGGTTTAAAAGAAGCTACTATTAATCGCCGGCTGTCAGCATTGAAATCATTGGTAAACTTCGCGGCAAAGTTAGGAAAATGTAGCTGGAATCTTGATGATGTCCAAACCGAAACAGTGCAGTCTTATCGCGATACAACAGGCATAAAGCCAGATGGTATTCGCAAGATGTTGCTACAGATAGACCGCAGTAGCGATAAAGGAAAACGTGATTTCGCAATTTTACGACTACTTTGGGACAATGCGCTCCGTCGCAATGAAGTCGTCAGCGCTAATATTGGCGATTTTGATTTTGAAGGGCGATCGCTGCAAATTTTAGGCAAGGGACGCGGCTCTCAAAAGAGTCTCATTAGTCTTAGTATGGGAACAGCTAATGCGATCCAAGACTGGTTGTCTCAAAATGAGACTAAAGATCCTAAGCAACCATTATTTACGGCGCTCGATCGGGGACATCGAGGACATAGATTAACAGGTACGGCAATTTATCAAATTATTGATCAATTGGCGCGAGACGTAGAAATTTCTAAACACATGTCTCCACACCGTATTCGCCATTCCGCGATTACCGCCGCCCTTGAAGCAACCAATGGCAATGTTCGTAAAGTCCAAAAACTATCGCGCCACAAAAAGCTCGATACCCTCATGCTCTATGACGATAATCGAACTAATATGCAAGGCGAAGTTTCTGACTTATTAGGGGATTTAATTTAGGTTAAGATTTAATACAGAAAATATAGAGAGTATGGAAAGATGAAAGCATTGAAAGACTTCGATCAACACAATGATGTTATCGAGATTAAAGATCGAATCCCTGAATGTCTACAAGGCAAACGAATTTTTTGCGCTAATGACTTATTCCAATCGGTTTGGAATGCGCTGGGCGTAGCAAAATTGACCTCATTTTACGACTCTGGAGTGTATTGCAGAGTGATGACAGCAGACAAGGCAGGATGGCAAGAAGGAAGGATAGTAATGAGATTAGAATTTGTGCCTAATGAAGCCGCTCAATTGTCGGATGAGCTAGATGAACTAAGAAATAAAATAGGTTAAAACAATAATAAAGATGATTGAAATGGATACAAGAGTAATTCATAAATTGCCCTTGTATCATACTGATTCGCATGAGTCCTAAATACTTGTTAGAAAAAAGTAGCGACTCCATTGGGGCGAACATCTTTGTAATCGAGAATCTTGCGAACTACATCAAATGTAGACTGCGCGTCATTAATTGGAATCAGAGCCGTTAGCTGTGCTGGTAAAACTTGCATCACAGCAGGCATATTTCGAGTAAATACATTGATCACGCGATCGCTTAATGCGTAATCTCCTCTCACAAAAGCCTTCGTGTAACTAAATTGGCTAGATGCTTGGGGTAAACCTGCGATGTTGAATAGGTTAAGTGGAATCCCCTGTGATGAAGTCAGAAATCTCACAGTGGTCTGAGCGATCGCACTAGTACTTCCACTATTCTGAAGCTGAGTAAAGTAGTCGTAGAATTTGCCATTGCGATCAATTTGTCCAATGCGCTGAGAATCAATACCTGAGACAGTTCGCAATAGACCATAAGCCGATGGATCACTCGGTAAAATCAGGCTGATATTCGCAAAATCCTTCAGTAACTGCACTTCGCTATAACCTAAAGGACGATTTTGCAGGTCAAACAAACGTACAATCAGGCGATCGCCAGCATTTAGCCCACGAATAAAGGTAGCGCGTTGGTTAATCGCAAACTGATAGTCACCCACAAAGCGCTCTTCAATAAATCCTTTGGGACGTTTTGATTTGATGGAGAGGCGAGCAACAACGGCTGAAAGTCTTGATTGAGATTGCAAAGGCTGAGATTGCAGAACTGCTAGACTAAAATGACCCCGATGAGGATTTTTATTAGATAGCTCTACACCTTCACGCTCTTGACGGCTTCTATTGGTCGAGATCGGCTTATTGTCGCCATCATAGGCTTCATCTTCATCATTGTTATCATTATTTTTGGAAACAAGAATGGGTTGCATCGATGTTTGCGAAGTATTAACTTGCGAAGTATTAACTTGCGAAGTATTAACTTGCGAAGTATTAACTTGCGAAGTATTAACTTGCGAAGTATTAACTTGCGAAGTATTAACTTGCGAAGTATTAACTTGCGACCCAGAATTTTGAACAGAAGATTGAGAATTATTTGAGACACTAGTATTGGAAATACCCAAATCCCGATCAGAAAACTCTGAGTTATTAGAATAGACAGCAGTTGTTGTCGGTGTAGTTATATTTGGTGCTGAAGTATTGACTGTTGCGGTACTGCCAGAATAAACAGCCGTTGTTGTCGATGGAGTTGTCTTCGGCGCTGAACTAGAGATTGCTGCTGTAGTCGTAGCTGTTGGGAGATTACGTCCTGCGATCGCATCAGATGTTCTCACAGACGGAATAGATACAAAAGATTTAATCTCTTCCACTAGGAAACTCGCATCTTTGACCCCATTGGGCAAGTCGTAGCGGATGCTGGTAATCGCTTTGAGATCGCCATTGTAAATATCATCTAGAGAAATCCTCTCACTCAAGCGATCGAGAGAAATCACTTCTATGGGGAGCAAATATCTACCCGCATTTTTATTGAGAAGTCTTGCACCAGAGTTGGTATAAACTTCGCGCCATTCCCCTGAACGTTTGACATAGAGTTGGTAAACAGCGTTAGCATATTTAGTAGTGGGTTTATTGGCTACATCAAGTAAAAGCCCAATACTGGAGAAGTTTCCATTGTTGTCTAGCAACCGTAAAAGCCTGACTCCTGTTTGCCAATCCTGTGGAAGTTGAGCAATTTTTTGATTGAAGCCTTGAGAATTTACGCGTTGAGAATTTAGAGGAGAAGCGATCGCCCTTGATGGCAAGAAAAATGGTAATAAAAAAGGCGCACTAGTCAGACTTGTAACGAGAATCGCACAAGAGACTTTAAAGAAATTTTTAGTGAAAGTATTCATCATCGTTTATTCCTATAACTGAAACTGATGTAAAACATCAGACGACTTAGTTTAATTTTTAGTTCCATGTTTTTGCATAAAAATGTAGGGGTAATTCATGAATTACCCCTACATTTTGACAATACTCAAAGCGACAGCTTCCGCTACCTTAATACCATCAATTCCCGCCGAGAGAATTCCCCCTGCATAACCAGCACCTTCGCCAGTAGGATACAAACCCTCAGTATTCAGACTTTGATAGATCTCATTCCGTTTAATTCTGATTGGTGAAGAAGTCCGCGTTTCCACTCCAGTTAACATCGCATCATCCATCGCAAAACCATGAATTTGTTTGTTAAATACAGGTAAAGCTTCACGAATAGCCGCGATCGCATAGTCGGGCAAACTCTCACTCAGATCGGCTAAATGTACATCTGGAGCATAGGAAGGATTCACAGTTCCCAGAGATTGAGAAGGTCGGTTAGCCAGAAAATCACCGACAAGCTGAGCAGGTGCGGCATAGGTTCCGCCACCCAATTCAAAGGCGCGTGATTCTAAGCGGCGCTGAAAATCAATCCCCGCCAGAGGATGTTCGGGATAGTCTTCAGGGCTAATGCCCACGACAATTCCACTATTAGCATTGCGTTCATTGCGAGAATATTGGCTCATGCCATTGGTGACAACATGCCCTGCCTCTGAAGTTGCGGCAACGACTAATCCCCCTGGACACATACAGAAGCTATAAACAGAACGTCCATTTTGACAGTGATGCACCAATTTATAATCGGCTGCTCCTAAGATTTTATTACCTGCATAAGTGCCATATCGAGCGCGATCAATCAGTTCTTGAGGGTGTTCAATCCGAAATCCAACCGAAAAAGGTTTTGCTTCGATATATACGCCGCGATCGTAGAGCATTTGAAAAGTATCACGGGCGCTATGTCCCACGGCTAAAACAACATGACTACTCGCAATATATTCGCCATTAGCCAGAGTTATTCCCTGTACCTTCCCATTCTCAATAGCTAGATCGGTGACTCGACTTTGAAATCGAATCTCACCACCGAGGGCTTCGATTTGAGCGCGAAAGTTTTGAACTATGCCGACTAATTTAAGAGTGCCGATGTGGGGTTTATTGATATAGAGAATTTCAGGAGATGCGCCCGCATTCACAAATTCGGTGAGGACTTTGCGTCCGTAATGCTGCGGATCTTTGACTTGGCTGTAGAGCTTACCATCAGAGAAAGTCCCTGCGCCCCCTTCCCCAAATTGAGCATTGGATTCGGGATTAAATTCGGCTCTTTTTTTCCAGAAATTAAAAGTATCGGCAGTGCGATCGCGTACTACTTTACCCCGTTCTAAAATCAAGGGACGAAAACCCATTTGCGCCAACATTAATCCCGCAAACATTCCTGCTGGTCCCATACCAATTACGATTGGACGAGTTTTGAGATTATCACTAGACACATTCGCCACATAGCGATAACTCATATCTGGAGTCGGTAAAACATGGGGATCTTTTTTAAAGCGATCGCTTAGTTGTTGATCGTGAATCGTCTCAATATCAACGATATAAACTAAGTAGATATCTGTTTTTTTACGCGCATCATAACTACGTTTAAAGATGGAATAACTAATTAGTTCTTCGGATTTGATTTGTAACTTTTTGAGAATGGCAGTTTTGAGCGCCTCTTCAGGATGATCGAGGGGGAGCTTGATTTCGGTGATTCGTAACATAATCGATTCGCTGTATTCTGATGATATTCAAATAATAAGTTCAAATGCAAAATATCTTTTTAGCAGGGTCTAGTCGAGGTGTGGGGCGAGAGATTGCCAAGCTTTTGCTACAAAATGAGCCACCTTTGGTAAATCTTACGGTATTACTACGCAATCCCACCCATGTCGTGGAGCTAGAAGCTTTGGGAGCTGAAGTAGTTATGGGTGATGCGATAAATTATGCATCCCTAGAACAAGCCATATCCCAAATTGCAGCGATCGACATAGTAATTACCACTATGGGCGGTTTACCAAACGATCAAGGCGATCGCGCTGATTGCATAGGAAATAAAAATTTGATCGATCTCGCAGTAAAGGCGGGAGTCCAGAAATTTATTCTTGTTTCCTCAATTGGTAGTGGCAATAGCGTAGTGGCTCTTTCACCGCAGGTTTTACAAACTTTTGGGGCAATTCTCAAAGAAAAAGAAAAAGCGGAACAGCATTTAGTCGATAGTGGCTTAACTTATACAATTGTTCGTTCTGGGGGATTAAAATCAGATTTGGCAACAGGTCACGCAGTATTAACCGAAAACCCTAGGGTGGCAGGTATCATTCATCGTGCTGATGTGGCAAATCTCGTATGTCAATGTTTGAATTCATCTAAAGCCAATAATAAAATTTTCTCGGCGATCGATCGAAATATGCTATTTCAAGCATTAGAGTTTGACTCATTCTCATTGTAAAAGTCAGTTTTGATTAAAACTCTATCTAGGGTTATCTTGATCTAAGCTGACTTATTTTTTCTTGTCCAACGGAACCACTATGCAAGAATACATCGTTAAATCTGGAGATACCCTGTCAAGGATTGCCACAACCTTTCTGGGACCAAACGGCGATTGGCGCGAAATTGCCCGTGTTAATAACATTACCAACCCAGCTAGTTTACAAATTGGTCAGCGTCTATTGATACCGACTAGACCATCCATTCCCCGCCCTCCGCAAACTACATCCGAAATTGCGATGGTCAGAAATACCTTGCAAGGCTTATATCCCCCGAATAAAATTTCGGTTTCCTTTACCAATGTGGGCAATGATCTGATTGCCAAGTTGTCAAACACAGGGCAGCAAGAAGTTTTTGCTAAAACCAAAAACCTTGGGGCATATCGGCTAGGTATTTTTAAATTGCGTGACTTTATTATCTATGGCGCAGGTTTGCTGCAACAGGTGCAACTCAGCCCTTCGGAAATCAAAGTGATCCAAGTGACTGCGGCAAATGAAGGTAGCTTAGATGCGATTAATACTTGGGATAATCAATATTTGAGCTTTGGCATCTTTCAATGGACATTAGGCTCCGCAGGGCAGCAAGGTGAGTTACCCGCGCTCTTGTCCACGGTGAAAAGGCGCTATCCATCCGAGTTTCAATACTACTTTGGACAATTTGGCTTGGATGTTAGTTCCCTTGATGGGATTACGGGTTGGCTCTCGCTGAATGGCACACGCCTTGTTACCGAAGCCCAAAAAAATCTGATGCGTCAACCAATTTGGGCATTGCGATTTGCGATCGCAGGCATGGATGCGCTCGTACAGTCAGTACAAGTCCTTCAGGCGATTTCACGACTAGATCGCTTTTATTTTAGTCCATCTCAATCATTGCAAGGTTTTGCGCTGTCACAGCTTTTAAGTTCTGAATATGCCGTGGCGCTGCTGCTCGATCAACATGTCAATCGTCCTAGCCATGTCATAGGTTGTGTTGCTGATGCGATCGCGAGATCGAGTTTAACACCTGCAAGAATCGCCAACAGTTCGACTGACAACGAGGCTGTGATTATCCAAAATTATTTGACGCTGCGTGAAACCTATGGCGGCGTAAATGCGATGACCAAATCACGCGAAAGAGCTAATCTGATTCGACAAGAAATTGTGAAGAGCAATCTATCCACCCAAAAATTTTCATTTCGCTCAAATCGTCAAGCCAGACAAACAAGATAAATATAAATATAAAATATGTGTGGAACGGGCATCTTGCCCGTCAACAGGCTAGAAGCCTGTTCCACTATCTAACAATTAATTATGCCTACCTACTTAGCGGCGCTATTTCTCTTGTCGGTTTGCCATATATTCCTCAATCGCTAATAATGAGTAAATACACCTATAGTACAAAAGCGCTACAAAAGTTAACAGTTTATCGGATATACTCCCTTAAACTTCTGAGTGCTTTACTGTCGGTGTCGTTATTTTTGATGTGAGGAGGACAAGGCGATCGCTACTATTATCAGTTCAACCAATGCAACCCAACTACAGCCTATGCAATCGACGAGCGAATTAACCACACTCGAATCTTCTCAGATGGCGCAACTCGAACCTAATGCACCAGTTCTCCGCATCACTGGAAAAGCAAGATTATCTGGTCATGTTCCCATTAGCGGCGCAAAAAATTCGATCCTTGCACTGATGGCGGGTACACTCTTATCTTCCGATGGTTGTCGAATTCGTAATGTCCCTAACCTCGCTGATGTACAGCGTATGAGCGACATTCTCGAAGCCCTCGGTGTCAAAATTTCTCGCAATGGCGATGTCCTTGATCTTGACACTAGTAACCTAACCAAAAATTCGGCCCCCTACGAATTGGTTAGCAAAATGCGTGCTAGTTTCTTTGCCCTCGGCTCATTATTAGCAAGGCTCGGTTCTGCAAAAATGCCTCTACCTGGTGGCTGTGCGATCGGGGCGCGTCCAGTAGAGCTACATGTGCGTGGTTTGCAAGCTTTGGGTGCAGATGTGTTGATTGAGCATGGAATTGTTACGGCTCAGGCAAAGAGCCGAAATGGAAAATTGCAAGGTGCGAAGATTTATCTCGACTGCCCTAGTGTTGGCGCGACTGAAACCTTGATGATGGCGGCAACCCTTGCGGAAGGTCAAACTGTAATCGAAAATGCGGCTCAAGAGCCTGAAGTGATTGATCTTGCCGATCTTTGCATCGCGATGGGCGCAAAAATTCGTGGTGCTGGCACAAACACGATCATCATTGATGGTGTAGATAAACTCCATTTTGCCGATTTTACAGCTATTCCCGATCGCGTTGAAGCCGCAACTTTCATGGTCGCCGCCGCGATTACGAGATCAACCTTATCGATGTCGCCTGTGATTCCATCTCACCTCACCGCCGCGATTTCCAAATTGCAAGATATGGGTGTGACGGTGCGGATCGATTCTCCCGATACGATTACGGTGATTGGTGGCGATCACTATCGCGCTGTAGACATCGAAACTCTTCCTTACCCTGGGTTTCCCACCGACATGCAAGCCCAGTTTATGGCGTTGCTAACTATTTGCGAAGGTAACGGAGTCGTCACTGAGACTGTTTTTGAAAATCGTTTGCAGCACGTTGCCGAACTGAATCGCATGGGTGCAAATATTCGCCTCAAAAATAATGTGGCGGTAGTTACTGGTGTGCCGCAATTGTCGGGCGCTCCCGTAATGGCGACAGATTTACGCGCCTCAGCAGCACTAGTAATTGCAGGTTTAGCGGCTGATGGCGAAACCACAGTTATGGGTTTACATCACCTCGATCGCGGTTACGATCGCATTGAAGAGAAGTTACGTAATGTTGGCGCGAAGCTATACCGCACTACAGAAACGGTAATTGCTTAACAGTAATTGTTTAGAGCTATAGCTACCCAAAAAAGAGTTGCGGCGTAAAGTGCTGTAACTCTTTTTTAGTTAGTACAGAGAAGAGCGCAAGGCGCTGTAAATTTTGTTATGACCGTTGTTATAATCAAGATCGCAAATTTTTTCAGTAACGGCAAATAATGGCGACTCCTCATCGGACAAAACAAGTAAATCTTCGGTTTCCGTTGCCTTTATTGAGCCAAATCAAAACTAAAGCTGATGCTCAACAACAGGCGATCGCTGATTGGATTTTGGCTGCGGTCAGTCGCGAGTTTGAGCCAGAAGCATCATCACCAGAGCAAGCAAAAAATTCGCCCGCAGGAGATGCTTTCGTTCTGCATCCAGAGCTTTTGGAATATGTGAAAAATTGTTTGGCTCCGCTACAGTCAGAAATTGTAGAACTGAGGACAGCCTTGGGGGAGTCCGCAGCCTGATTGATAATGGGAAATCCAGTCAGGCTCATGTATCAACTCCTAATGAGACCAGTAATCAAACTAGCAATGAGACTAGCGAAGATCGCAAATATGCAGGTAGCGCTCCAAGTAGTGACACAAGTAGCGATACAAAGGGTGTTTATACAAAATCTAATCCTAAACCTTTATTTAAGTCATTAGTCGGCTTTGCATTAGAAGTGGGCGATCGCCTCTTAATCAATGATGTTGAAGTAATTTTTAAAGGTTGGGTGGATCAGTCGCAAACTGCGATCGAGGTCACGGCGATCGCCGATGGTGCAGAGACTAAACTTATTCGAGCGAAGGAAATCAAAAGTCTGGCGCGATCGCAGGATATTTCTAGCAAGTCAACTGGACATGATTCTCAGGATTTTGATGATGAAATGGGGCGTGAGCAAGATGTTGCTAAGTCGGGCGATCAAGATCCTACTGAAAATAACCAAGCTCAAGGCGATCGCAGTGATGTTGACAGGGATGTTGACGTAACGCCTGAGCCGATTGCTGAAGAGATACCTGAAATCCCCAAAGAGCCAGAATACAATGCATGGGAGGTTTGGACATATCTCGAACGTCAGCGAGTCAAAACTCTAAAATTGCTAAATACATTTCGGGCTGAGTGGGAGGCAAATCGATTTGTGCGTGAAGCTGAACGTAGCGCTCCATCAAATTTAAGGGTGCATTATGAGATTCGCCCAGTTTGTTTAGATGAATCTGAGATCAATGGCTCCTATCAAAATATTCATGCACCCCACCCCAATACCGACGAAATTAATCCTGATGCTGAAAATTATGCCGATGTGATTGATGTCGAGGTCATTAAATAAAAAGATGCGATATCGACAGAGCCTGTGACCTATCTTTTACTGTAAAATTCCTAAAGCAATATTATTTAGTTATTTAAAGAAGTTTGGAAAAATATTATGGGAGAAATGGTTAACGCAATGGCTTTGTGTATGGTACTGATTCCTGTCGGTATTGCATTTGGTTTCTTTTTGCTAAAGCTACAAGGCGAAGAACAAGAAGAAGCTTAATTTTTGCGGTAGCGGCGTTCAGCGCCGCTACTATATGCGTATTTATCTAGCCCAATTGAGGATAAAGCAATGACTGTTATCACAATAGATGAAAAGCTAATTAATGAGGTTATCGCGGTCAGTCACTATGACAATGCCCAAGAAGCAGCCATTAAAATATTACGCAATTACTTACATCAACAGAAAAAAACAACTTTGTTTGAGCGCCTTCGTTTTGTAGATGAATACGCTGTTGACACTCTCAGCGCTGAAGCGACTGAGATTCCTGAATAGTCCAAAGATTGAACTTCAGAGGCATAGTCAAAGCGCCTCTACTGACTCCATCTAGGTCTAAGCCTAGTGTCGCCGCTACTTTTCT
>JBILGV010000071.1:0-26008 GCA_044350865.1 Pseudanabaena sp.
CCCAATGAAACTAGTTGTTTAACTGTTTTTTGGCTTGTTGTTGAGCGTGATCATGCTAAACACGACCGTAGATCTTCCGCGAATAATTCATGACACTAACCGGTATTTGTTTCAATCGCTTTGTCGCCTCCCACCCATCTAAAATTGGCAAACTCATATCCATCACAATTAAGTCAGGCAATTCCATTTCAGCAGTTGTCACTCCCGAAGCCCCATCAACTGCAACTATAACTTCAAATCCCCTACGAGTTAGTCGCCGCCGTAGCATATCGCGATTCATTTCGTTATCTTCAACAAGTAGAATTTTTGCCATATGGGTTTAAGCCATTCCCAGTTATATTTCTAAGCAGATCTTTCCAAGCAAGTGTTTCTAATAAAATATGTCCATCAAAAAATTTATTTTTATCATCTAAATTATACAAACCTCACTACAACCCCCCTACTATCCACAATGATAATATTATCCCCCTGTTGCTCAAATAAACCCTGAATCCCTACCAAATAATAGGGAATATTTTTATTTTAATAAGTAACTGATGCTACGACAAAGATTTTAGCAATTCTTGTGTCTCTTCTGTAGGTATTTGCAGTACAGCGCAATTTGCTGCCCTGCAAATACGAGAAACTTTTAAAAAAACTTCTTGTAAAAGCTTCTTCTAAAAGCCTCTTCTAAAAGCTGGGGTTACTTGCCCATACCAAGTTGTTGTGCTTTTTGATAAACCTTACCTTCGGTTAGCAGTGAAGGAGCGATTACCACTTCCACCTGTTGCATTTCGCGAAGATTGGCAGCACCCAAGGTTCCCATACTGGTTTTGAGTGCGCCCAATAGGTTATGTGTGCCATCGTCAAGCCCTGCAGGACCGCGCAAGATCTGCTCTAACGAACCTGTTGTACCCACCTTAATTCTGGTTCCGCGTGGCAATACAGGGCTAGGAGTTGCCATCCCCCAATGAAAGCCGCGTCCAGGAGCTTCTTTGGCTCTGGCAAAGGGGGATCCGATCATTACTGCGTCAGCACCACAGGCGATCGATTTACAGATGTCACCGCCTGTAATTAACCCACCATCAGCGATGATTGGAACATATTTGCCCGTTTCTTTAAAAAAGTCTTCACGAGCAGCCGCACAATCAGCTACAGCCGTAGCCTGAGGAATACCGACACCTAAGACCCCTCTAGATGTGCAAGCGGCTCCAGGTCCAATGCCAACCAACACGCCTGCGGCTCCTGCGCGTAAAAGCTCTAGGGTGACATCGTAGGTGACACAGTTGCCCATGAGTACGGGGATCGGCATATCGCGACAGAATTTAGCGAGATCAAGAGCCACTAATCCTTCTGGAGCAATATGGGTTGTCGAGACAACAGTGGATTGCAAGAAAAATAAATCACAACCTGCTTCGGCGGCAATCAAACCATATTTAAAAGCATTGACAGGAATGCTGCTAGCGCAAGCAATACCACCTTTTTCTTTGATTTCCCGAATACGTTTTTGAATAAGTTCTGGCTTGACTGGCTCAGAATATAGTTTTTGCATGAGGGCAACAAACTCGGTAACACCCACTGAAGCAATTTGTTCTAAGATCGGTGTGGGATCGTCATAGCGGGTTTGGATACCATCAAGGTTAATGACACCTAATGCTCCTAGCTCGGATAGCCTCACGGCTGCATCTACATCGACTACGCCATCCATAGCACTGGCGATGATCGGAATTTCGCGACGAATCCCTCCAATTTCCCAAAAGGTATCGGCAACGTTGGGATCGAGGGTTCTGCCCCCTGGTACTAATGCAATTTCGTCGATGCCATAGGCTCTGCGTGCAGTTTTACCGCGCCCAATTTGAATGTCCACTGTTTGTACTCTCTAGAATTTGATAGTTAGGGGTTGCGTAGAAATCGTGGTGTTTAGATTTACGCTAAGGTTAAATGAATAATTAGCGGCGATCGCTAGATGCTGACCGATTGAATTTCGACAGATTTACGCAAAATCTTAATACTTTCTTAAGGTATTTTTGCTTATTGACTCATGATAGCGAATTAGTGCAATGAGAGGTTATTTTTTAAGTAGAGAGCTTGGTCTTTTTCTATCAAAAATTCTATAAAAAAGCGATCGATTCTCAAATTAATGACGAAAATATGCTGAGTGTAATGGCTGGTTATAATGGCTGAATTTTTCAATACCTATGGCTTTTTGATCGTTTCGGCAATATTTGGGGCAATCCTTGGGATTTCGGTGTATTTGCCTCTGATGGCGGGACAGTTGTCGCTGGCTACCCCAGGATTTTATGCGATCGGTGGGTATATTGCGGCGATCGCTTCTACCAAAATTCTAACGACAAATACGGGGACTTTGCCAATCTGGTGGTTATTACTGGAAATGTTGGCGGCGGGTTTGGTATCAGGATTACTGGCAGTGATTATGGGAATACCCGTTTTGCGGTTGCGGGGCATTTATTTGGCGATCGCTACAATCGCTTTTGTAGAAATTTTGCGCGTAGTTTCCCTCAATCTTGATATTACGGGCGGCGCAGTCGGTATTTTTGGGATTCCCCAGCCATTTCAGTCACCTTTGGAATATCTCTGGATTGCGTTGCCACTGTTGGGCTTGAGTATGGCTTTTATGTATCGTCTCGAAAAAATTCGGGTGGGACGCGCCTTAATTGCGATTCGAGAGGATGAACTTGCCGCCGACTCGATGGGGATCAATCCTACTTATTACAAGGTGTTAGCTTTTACTTTAGCGGCAATTTTAGCGGGTGTAGTTGGAGCCGTCAGCGCCCATTTTCTGAATACATGGAATTCGCGTCAGGGAACTTTTGATGCCAGTATTATCTTCTTAGCTTTTGTCCTCATTGGTGGTTCGCGGACATTTTGGGGACCTGTGGTCGGTGGTATTGTTTTAACAGCTTTGCCAGAGGCTTTACGGGCGATCGCCAGTGTGAATGGTGTGCCAATGTGGTTAGGGCAATTTCTTAAAGATGGACGGTTAATTATTTTTGGAGTGTTAATTGTGATTGGTACGATTTTTTATCCGAAGGGGATTATCACCCCCGAATTTTTAAACTGGTGCAACCAATCCATGCAAAAGTTAGCGACAAAAGTATCTACAAAAATATTTCCCAAAAACAAACAAGGGGCTTAATCCCTTTCCCTCACAAACCTGATTTAATATGTCATTACAAAAAAATCAACGATCGCTACAAATTTTAGGTTGTTTAGGATTGATGATAAGTTTGATCGGCGGCTATGCGATCGCTGCGCCTGAAATCAAGAAAAACTTGCCCTGTGTCGTTAATTGTGCCACCCAAAAAGCTGATGAATTACTCAATAAAGACAAGGCGATCGCGTCTTTAATTGATCTTAAAAAACTTGATAAAAAAGCGATTTCTATTGTTGTCGAAAAGTCCAAATATCGATTAACAGTTTATTATCAAAAAAAGCCGATTAAAGCTTATGCGATCGCTTTAGGAGCAAATCCCAAAGATGACAAATTACGTCAAGGCGACAAACGTACGCCCGAAGGGAAATTTCGGGTAAAAGATCTTTACTATCATTCCGAATGGTCAAAATTTATTTGGTTGGACTATCCTACGGCTGATTCTTGGCGTAAATTTGCACAGGCAAAAGCGAGGGGTGAAATAGGCGCAAAAGACAGCATCGGTGGCGAGATTGGCATTCATGGTGTGGAAAAAGGTCAGGACTGGTTAATTGATCGCAAAATCAATTGGACTTTGGGCTGTGTGTCACTCAAAAACAAAGATGTGGATGAAATTTATCCGTTATTACAAAAAGGAACAGCGATCGAGATTTTGCATTGAGTATTTGCACCCCATTATTTGCCTCCCATTATTTGCCTCCCATTATTTGCAATGAGACTCAAAGGTTAAATGACTCAAAGGTTAAATTTTAGCTATTGCTTTGCGTAGCCAACAAAAACTATGATCAAATTTAAATCAAGTCAAATTTTTGAGCAGGTTTACAATGTCTAATATCCGTGAAGTAATTGGCGATCCTAACGAATTCTGGAATGAGCTAATTTGGTCAGATCTAACCAGTGACGAACAAGCGCTCTGGACACAGTTAGGCTGGAACGAAGAAAATTGGGATGATGAATTAGATTTTCCTGAATGGGATGATCTTCCTAGTGAAGACAAGAGACTTTGGGGCATCCTTGGTTGGACTCAATCTAGCTGGGAAGGTGACGATGATATCCCTGAATCTGCCGAAAAACTTTGGGAAGATCTCACTCCTGAAGAACAAGCCGCCGCTACCGAGCTTGGTTATACCCAAGATAAATGGGACGATGAGGACATCTAAGTTTTTGAGATCGTGCAGACTGTTGCCTCAAACATAGAGCCATGTGTAGCTAAGAAGAGCCATAAACCCTTGTCAGTAATTGTATTGACTCGGTTTGTGGCTTTTTTGATAAATTATAAAAAATCTGATCGTAAAATTGCCTGTTTTGCGTTACAATAGCAAAACCTTATCGGGGGTGTGGCGGAATGGTAGACGCTACGGACTTAAAATCCGTTGACCGTAAGGTCGTATGGGTTCAAGTCCCTTCACCCCCATCTCTTTTTTATAAACCTGTCAATTGGTTAGTTGAAACTATGGTAGAGAAAATCAGCTTGATGCTAATGACGTGCAATTAAATAGCTGTTTATAAATCATGCTGTTTCCAAAAAACTATTGGCGATCGCTGAGGGAATAGGGAGTAAGTAATGACCGAAAGATTAGATCGGATAGAGGCAAGCTTAGAGCGAATAGAACAAATAACCGCTCAAAACACAGTTAATTGGCAAGAGACTAAAGCTGTCGCAAATTCAAATACTCGTGCAGTTGAGGCAATGCTGCAACAAATGGCAATGGATCGAGAGGTGCGTAATGCAGTCTTAGAAATGATTGCTAAACAGCAAAAACAACTTGACAGACATCAGCGTATCCTCAAAGGATTGCAAACCGAAAACCGCCGTATTTTGGATTTGCTAATCAATAATCAACCTGAACCAGAAGATGATTATTGATTAGTATGGCGATCGCTGAAGTATTTGGGAGTAAACAATGATGACTTTTGAAGAGATGCAAGCGATAATAGCAGGGATGTTGGAGGTGCAGCGCAACTTGCAGGAAAGTCAAGTGCGCGATCGTCAAGATATTTTGTTATTGATCGAGCAAGCCAAACAAATGTCAGCAGTACAGCGAAGCATCCAAGAAGATCAGATTCGTGACAGACAAGATATAGAGTTATTGATAGAAAGGTCAACGAAACAGGAAAGAATGATCGATCGCCTGATTGGCTATAGCTTGTCCTATGAAGCAGATAAACTGGACTTAGAACAGAGAATGACTGAGCTAGAACGTAAGAGAGCAGAGCGTGGGCAGTGAGTGCATTAGAGGTCAAGGTTGAAAATCGTAAGGTTGATGGATATTAGCAACAGGAACATTAGCCAGTTCGGGTAGCCAATGTTTGAGATATTCACCTTGAGGATCGTAGTCGCGTGCTTGCTTGACGACATTAAACATGCGCGAATCGCGACCATCATTGCCAATCCCCGCTAAATAGTTCCAATTCCCCCAATTGCTGCAAGGATCGTAATCCAGTAATCGAGATTCAAACCATTCGGCTCCCATGCGCCAATCAATACCAAGATTTTTGGTGAGAAAGCTCGCCACATTTTGACGACCGCGATTGGACATAAAGCCTGTTGCGGCGAGTTCACTCATATTCGCATCCACTAAGGGATAGCCCGTATGCCCAGTTTGCCAAAGTGTAAATTTTGACCAGTCCTGTTGCCAAGGAATGTCAATGTTGCATAAGCCTGTGCGATAGAACAACCGATCTCCATGTTTAGCGGCGACAAAGCGAAAATAATCGCGCCATAGGAGTTCAAAAATTAGCCAGTAGGTCGAGTCATTGGCTAGGCGATCGCTTTCGTATCGTTTAACTTGAGCATATACATAGCGGGGACTGAGACAGCCTAAGGCTAGCCAAGGCGAAAATTTGGAAGAGTCATCGGGCTTGAGCATTCCATTACGGGTTTGCTTATAAACTTGGAGGCGATCGCTTTGCCAGAAGTAATGATCTAGGCGTTTAAGTGCTGCGGTTTCGCCGCCTTGAAAATTAAGTACAGCGCGATCGCATGGTTCTATTTCCTTAAGTCCGAGTTTTTCTAAGCTAGGGATTTCGCCGATATCAAGGCTTTGGGGTAATGGATTAAGGCGATCGGGCGTTGGGAAAGTTTTGCGAATATTTAAATTAGGTTCAACTTGCTTGCGAAAGTGGGTGAAGAGTTCAGGCAATTGGGAAATCTCAAAGGGTAAATCATCGAAATGTAATAAGGTGCTTCCTGAAAACTTGTTAAAACTAATTGTTTGATTTTTTAGAAGGGAATGTAAATTTTTTTCAACGGTTGTTTCTTCGGATGTGATTTCGGCATGATAATAGACAGAAATGATTTCATATTCTTGAATTAGTTCAGGAATGATAATTTCAGGCTTGCCAAAACGCACAATCAAATCGGAGTTAAGCGATCGCAGATTTTCCCGCAAATTTGCCACGCTCTCGATCAAAAACTTGGCGCGAAATGCACCTGTTTTCTCAAAGCCAAAACTAGTTTTAGCAAAATGTCTTGGATCAAAACAATATATGGGAAATATCTGTGCGCCTGTTTGTTTGGCAGCTTGAGAAGCTCGATATAAGCTTTCGTTATCATGAATTCGCAGGTCATTGCGAAACCAAACCAAAATATTTTGATTAGTCATCGTTCTACAATTTGGAACTGACGATTGAGCAGATTCATGCTTGCCGAAATCGTGAGACTAATCGCTAGATATGTCCCCATGATAATCAAAACCACGTTTACAGGTCTTCCCGTTTGGTTAATCGTGGTCGAAGCAATTCGATAAATGTCTGTATAGCCGATCGCGATCGCTAGACTCGAATTTTTAGCAATGTTTACATATTGACTTGTCAGCGATGGAATAATTACCCGCAATGCTTGGGGCAGGACAATTTTTCGCATCGTTTGAAAATCATTCATTCCTAACGCTTTTGCTGCTTCGGTTTGACCTTTAGGAACTGACAAAATGCCGCCGCGTACAATCTCGGCAATGAAGGCACTGGAAAACATCGTTAAACCTAGAACCAGAGCGCAAAACTCGGAACTTAATGTCATCTTTAGTGCGGCAATGGTAATTCCATCTTTGGCAAGGGTGGCGAATCCAAGGGAAATGCGATCGCTAGCGGATGGAAGTGTTAAAAATATTGCCGAGTACCAAAAGAATAGCTGTAATAACAACGGTGTATTGCGGAGGATTTCCACATAAACACGGGCGATTTGTTTGAGCAGCCAATTATTTGAGAGTCGGGAAATCCCCACTGTGACACCAAAAACGGTCGCTGAGATAATGCTAATCGCGATCGCCTTGAGTGAATTAATCAAGCCCACTTGCAAGGCAACTGTATAGCTATCGGAAGCTTTGTAAGGAAATGGCGAGTCGGCAATATCAAAGGAAGCAGGATCATTGAGAAAGTCAAAACTAATTGCCAATCCCGAATTTCGCATATTCCTTGCCAAGGTATTCCAAGCGAGAATGCTGCAAGTAATCACGATCGCTAAAAAAACTAATTGGGCGATCGTGCGCCAATTCCAGAATTGGCTTTTAAAATTTGTTGCCCACTTCCTATTACTCGCAGACATTCTTTGCAACACTCCCAAAACGGATAAATTTGTGGAATATTCAGCACTATACCGCAAATTAATACGATTGTTTTAACTAGCTTGAGGCTTATGTCCAACTTTTTCGAGAATATGCTGCACCTGACTCGCATCGCGATCGCTACCGATCTCAATCACCAGAAACTTACCATCGGCAATAGCATCCATAAATGTTGATGTTGCATGATCACTGATTCCTAGTCTTTTGAGAACTGCCGCCAAGCCACCCTCAGCGTTAATCTGCTTCCAGTCCATGCTCTCAGAGTCTTGGTAATCCTTGGCAATGATCGAAATATGAGCAGTCTTCAACCCCTTCTGTTCCATTTCTAGCACAGCACTTTTAGCTTCCGCTTCCGAAGGGAAAATATCAACTACAGTCACTCGATTGGTGAGTTCGGATAAAGAATTACCATCTTCTTCATACATCTCAGGCTCGATCGCGTAATTGTTGAGCAATCCTTCGCCATCAACCGTGCGACCATTCGCAGCATTGATTTCGTCAGCGTAAATAGTTCCTAAATTACTTGGTATGTCCATTAGTTCTCTCCTAAATATTTTAAATATTTTTTACTGAGATTAAATTTACGGTTTGACACTGTTTTAATTCCCAGATCACTAATTTCTCAAAGTGATGATTGATTTAAGAAATGAGATCACTAAATTGATTGATTTGTTTACAAAACTTATGGTTAATCCCTAGCTACCGAGTCATTTTCCAGTCGTTTAGCAGTAATTTCTCGACAATCTATTTTTTTATGAAACATGAATAAATTATTATGCTTGAGACCCTTTTGTCATCTCACTGCTAGTTTGAGTTAGTTTTAAAGACAAATATTTACCCTAGAAAGTTAATCAAAAGCCTTTTATTTAGGCAAAAACAACATTAGTGAATAAATAAAGGTTTTTACCGATGGCAAAGAGATCGCTACAAGCTTCACCCTCAGGGATCAAAATGGCTAAGCAACAGTTTGCCAGTAAAGGTTGGACGCAAGAATATTTGGCTACTGAAGTTGGAATCAAGACGAGACAACCAATCTGGCGTTTTTTTGCAGGACAACCGATCGAGCGTTACACATTTTTTGAGATCTGCACAAGATTAGATGTCGATTGGCGGGATATTGCGATCAATCCTCCCCTCGACTATATAAATCCTGATCTAGAAGAATCAGAAACCACATCAATGGGAATAGAAGCTTTGGTGAAGATGGTGCGATCGCAACGACAGGAGAAAATCAATCATCAATGTGGCATCTTGCAATTATTGGATGTGAGTCGTCCCGTTTCCATTGATCAAATCTATATTGATGTCAATATTTTGGAACAAATTCCTAGTCAGCAATGGCTAGAAATCGCTGCGATTAATGCTCTCCCTCCTGAAGATATAGATCGCTTTGGCTTAGGCAAAATCCTAGAGAGCCAAGTCCTTGGGATGCAAGCGGTCGAGAAATATAGCAAACTGCGGGTACTAGGCAAACCAGGATCAGGAAAGTCCACATTCCTTAAACATCTTGCCATGCAGTGCAATCGCGAACGACTTATTACCAGTGTCGGGGTTAGTCAAGTGCCGATCTTTATTGTGTTGCGAGACTTTGCCGAAAGCTGTCGTGATAGCCGTCACGCGGATTTATTAGACTTTATCCATCAAGAATTTATCGCCTCAGACATTGCCCAACTAGCGATCATTAAGAAACTCCTCCAAAGTGGCAGAATCTTGCTGTTAATCGATGGGATGGATGAAGTTGCCAATGAAGAAGAACATATTATTTTAAATGAGATTCGCTTATTTTCTGAGAAATATCATAAGAATCAATTTGTTGCCTCCTGTCGTACAGCATCGCAAAGGCTTGCCCTCAAAGGCTTTACTGATGTGGAAATTGCTCCATTTACCCAAGCCCAAATCACCACGTTTGCGGGAAAATGGTTTGTGGAATTTAGCAATACTAATGCCGCCGATGGAATGGCAAGTTCCGTACAGTTTATGGAAAAGCTGGAATTAGCGGAAAATTGGCGGTTTCGGCGCATGATTACTACACCGCTATTTTTGCATCTCGCCTGTTCAATTTTTCATCGCCAAGGCAAGTTTCCGATTAAACAAGCGGAATTCTATAAACAAGGGATGGATTTACTGCTAGGCAAATGGGATGAATCGAGAGGCATTGAACGAGAGCAACCCTATCGCGGATTTTTACTGCCTCAAAAGTTGAAATTATTGAGTCAGATTGCTTCGGCAACCTTTGAACAAGGACAATATTTCTTTGAGGAAGGTGCGATCGCCCACCACATCAGTGACTATATCCAAAGTCTGCCTGACGCAAGTAGCGATCCTGAAGAAATCCAACAAGCAGGTGAATCAGTACTCAGGGCGATCGAGTCTCAACATGGTATTTTAGCTGAGCGAGCGCGAGGGATCTTCTCATTCTCCTATCTGGCGCTACAAGAATATTTCACAGCGCGGAAGATTGTCGCCAGTCATAACCTCCAAGCGTTAGGGCAGTCTCTCCACGGACTTGTCGAGCATATTAGCGATCCCCATTGGCGCGAAATCTTTTTATTAACTTCAAGTATGCTCCTCAGTGCCGATGGTTTGATGCAATTAATGAAGCAACAAATTGATGGGTTAGTTGCCGAAGATCCCTATCTGCAAGAGTTTTTAACTTGGGCAAGCGAAAAAGCAGAAGATAATTCTCTTGAAAACAAACCTGCGATCGGTCGAGCTTTTTATCTGGCTCTAACCACTGCACCTGAATTAGCTCCCCATCTAGCTCTTGCTTGTACACTCGATCAGGGGATATTTTTGGACGCAGCTTTGGATAATTTATTAGAGGAATCCGTACTCCAAAATAGTAAAGATTTTGCTTATGTCCATGCCTGTGCTGAGTCTCTCAGTAATATTTTAGGAACTGTCTTAGATTTAGGATTTCATAAGTCTTTACAGCAACTCAGCGATCAATTACCAAACAAAGATCACACCAAGGCAAGCTTTGATAACTGGTGTAAAGATAACTATGCTGCTTGGGCTGTGCAGTTACAGAAAGCGATCGCCTCCCATCGCAATATCAGCAATAAATGGGAATTCAGTCCACCTCAACAACAAATTTTGCAGCGCTATTATGATGCTAATCAGTTACTGCTCGATTGTCTCAATAGCAATTGTGAAGTCACTACCAGCATCAGAGAGGAGATAGAAGCAACGTTACTACTCCCACAGAAGGAGCTAGAAAAACGAGAATGGGACTAGCTTTTCAGAATCTTTGGATACTCAATCAAATCACTTATGAACTCAACCGAAGCTATAACAAACTAGTAATTAGTTGAGAAAAACACATAGAGAATATTTATGAGATTGCCAATGGATTTACCAAATGATCAGCTATCTGACCACGCAAATGAGAATCTTGACGCGATCGCAATGGCTCAAAATCATGTATACAGCAATGAAGCCATGATGAATAACTATGCCTTCGATCAATGCACATACGAAGTAAATGGTTACTCTCTCAACGAGTTAACAACTAGAATTCAGTTGTTACAGATGCAATGCGATGCTAATCAAACTCTTCTGGATACCCTCATTAAGGTTAGCTAGACAATCTACCACACCTAATCTTGGCTTCACAATCTTGCTACAAGCAGGAGAAAATCACAAAAAGATACCGCCTCAGCGTGATGAAGCGGTATCTTTTTGCCTATAATTTAGATGTAAAGATAGATCCAAAAAGAAATCATAGGCGCTAAAAATTAAAATTACATTTGAAGTCGGCTCATTGAAAAAAGGGTCGGAGCAAAGAGTGGGAGCAAAGAGGCTGAGAAATGAGTCTTGGAAAAAAGTCTAAGCAATGAGTCTGAGAAATGAGTCTAAGCAATGAGTCTTGGAAACACACGATCGCCAAGGAGTAAAAAAATATATGAAAAAGGGGTTTATTAGCTTTATTGCAACGGGATTAGTTATTGGCGGTGGACTGAGTGCGATCGCCGCTCTTTTACCCGTAATCTCACCCGCGCCCGTCCACTCACAGGCTGACGAAGATACCAACATTCGTGTTTACAAGTTGGCTAGCCCTGCGGTCGTTTCCATCCAATCGCAGCGCGGCAATGGCAGTGGCTCCATCATTGATCCCAAGGGATTGGTTTTGACCAACGCTCATGTGGTGCGCGGTGCAACCATTGTCAATGTCACCCTCAGTGATAAGCGTCAATTTCGCGGCGTAGTGATTGCCAACAGCACTAATCCCGATCTAGCGATCATCAGACTAGAAGGTGTAAATGAAAATTTGCCAACCATCCAGATCGCATCCTCCAGTACGATTCAGGTGGGGCAGCGAGCCTTTGCGATCGGTAATCCCTTCGGACGTTTTGCAGGCACATTAACCACAGGTATCGTCAGTCGGATCGATCGCGATCGCAAACTCTTACAAACCGATGCTGCCCTCAATCCTGGAAATTCTGGGGGGCCATTGCTCAACAGCCGTGGCGAACTTGTCGGTGTGAATACCGCAATTTTTACAACAAATTCTACGAATAGTGGGATCGGCTTAGCGATCGAAGCGGATACGGTCAAACAATTTATTAGCTCAGTCCGTCAAGGTGCGATCGCCAATAATCCTACCCCAGCCATAGTTGGCTCCAATCCCCTCAATCTCAATGGTCAGGCGATCTCTACAACCCTGAGCGCGGCTGATAACACTCTGCCCGATGGCAGTTATTACAAATCCTATCAATTTCAAGGACAAGCAGGGCAATCATTAGTGATTGAAATGCGCGGCAACGGACTTGATCCCTACATGGTGCTATTTGATGGTAATGGGCGTAAAGTTGCTGAAGATGACGATGGCGGCGGCGGTAAAAATGCCCGCATTGCGATCACTTTGCCAAGTACAGGCAAATACACCCTCTACGCCAATTCCTACGAGGTCGGCGACACAGGAGCTTTTACTCTATCGGGAACTCTACGCAATAACTTCACGGCTGCATCCCCGCCTGAATCAAATAATAATCGCCGCATCCTTTTAGAGAAAAATGGAGTCTTGAATACCTCAAGTCGCATCTTTGCGCGAGATGGCAGTCTATTTGAAGCCTTTAGTTTTAATGGACAAGCTGGACAGATCGTCCAAATTGATTTGATAAGCGGCGATTTTCATCCCTATTTGGTGTTATTTGCCCCCAACAGTAAATTAGTCAAAGAAAACAATGGTTTACCGAGTCGTAAAAATGCATCGATGATTGTTGAGCTACCTGTTACGGGTACATATCGAGCGATCGTCAATGCCTTCGATCGCACAGGTAAAGGCGCTTATAAGTTGATTGTCAAAAGAATTAAGTAGCTATCGAACAAAGGTTTGACATGAGAAAAGTAATAAGACAAAAATGCTTAACCTTGGCAACCAGTCTGGGGCTGCTTTGGGCAACGCCTATTTTGATCACGCCTAGCGCTATGGCAGTAAACCCTGTGTCAATTAATCAAGATGCGGATGTGCCTTGGTCAAGTGCGATCGAAAATCCCTTTGATGGCAAACTTGTTTATGACAAGCATTTCACAGATAATTTTGCGTTTGTAACTAGTTGGTCAAGACAGGACATCAAAGCCACCTATACCGAATATTGGTCAGAAGTAGTCGGCTATCGCCAAGTCTGGAAAAGTCGGCGGGTGCGATATCACAATAACCGTCGGGGACAATATCGCAATTACGATCGCTATATCGATGAGAGTTATCCTGAGCAAGAGCCAATTTATGAGAGAAGATGGCGATCGAAATCTCCAAAAGCACTCATGTTTGCCATAAATGACGAAATTTATACCTATACAAGCGGTGAAGTAGATCCTCAACTTGCCAAAGCCTTAGTCAATGCGCCTGCGGGAACAATGACAGTTAGAGCAGTTTGGGATAATGACTCCACCACTGATTTACCCATCGGCGGCGGCACAGTGGAAGCATGGAAAACAGTATTTCAAGCTAAACCTCAACGTTCTCGATTTGCGAACCAATAAAAAAACACCCGAAGATTGTTTTGTATTTAGAAAGTTTGCTCACCCCAGTAATAAAAAAAACACCCGAAGGGTGTTTTTTTTATTTAAAGCGTTTGCTCACTATTAGGGCGTGGACGAACACGGCTTGGGGTTGTATCTGGCTCTGGTAGAGGCGTATATTGATTACCCGTAAAATCCCTGCTCACTCGCAAACGTTGACTAGTAATCGTAATCCCCGACTCGCGCACCAGTACCACCGAAATCCAGCGATCGCCCGAATTAAATGGTGCTTGACCAATCTTAAATACACCGCCAGCCCGCAGTGGACGTAAATTAATCGTATTTTGGTTGAGAAAATTCTTGGCTTCAACGGATTCCTCGATCGCTGCGCCTAACAAAAGACTAGTGCCAAGCGGCTCAGTCACGATCGCATCTAGCACATATTGCCGACCCACACCAATCATTTCAGGTAATTTCAGTTTAACGGGTGGTGGGACTTCGCCACTACTAAGCGAAGACTGCTCTGACAATACTTTCTGAGCAACAACTTGCAACCGACCATTAACAGTTTTATAGGTCTGAGTCGAAATCAATCGGGAGTCTAACTTGAAGTTATCATTCTCCGCACCCTTCTGCCCTTGCACCATCGTCACCGTTTCTGCCGTAATTAGATCGCCCTTTTTCTCCCATTTGGAAATTTCGGTGCGATAGCTAATATTTTTATAACGTTGCCACAGTTCACTCAATAGCTGTTTGTATCGAACTCGGTCTAGCCCATCAGCGTGACTAAAAGTAGGATCATAGTGCTTCATCACTGCTTCGATGTCTTGCTGACTAGCGGCTTTGTCCAATGCATAGACAATATTTGATAGTTCGGCGGGAGCAGGTTTAGAGGATTGGGCAGCAAGCACAGGATTGGCGATCGGCGCAACCGTGGCAACTACCGCAGAAATAAGTAACAGGGCAATTCGTTTGATCATGCTGGACTCTAGTCGATGCAAAGTGCTTAAAGAAAGTGATAAACAAGAAACGCAACTGGAAGCTATTTCTAATTTATAGACTTCGATTGATATAGTGTCTCATTTATTCCTGAGATTTTTTACACCAGATCGGGTAAATAAGTAGCTAGGGTAAATCCCGCTTGAATAAAGTGGCGATCAAAGGCTAATGCTACTGAGATCTGCATTTTCTGAAAAATCGGCGGGGGCAGAAATTTTAATTTGTCTGAGTCGTGAAAATAAAGATTCAGGATTTTTTTGAGGTGGTGTGGCTACGTTTTCGGCAATTTTGTTATCTTCTAAGACAATGACGCGGATGATTTTGCCTTCCCATGCGGGGCTGAACTGTGGGGGGATTGTAAGGATGCCGTTGTGGATGGTGGTTTTAAATTCAATAGCTTGCATAGGGTTCACGAGGGAGTTAATGGGCTGTGTTCATTCTTCTTTCCTTAATTGATCAGGAAAGTCACCAAATATAAATATCTAAATTAAATAGCTTACCGATAGGTGTATCTCAAGTTGTAAGGTTGATACAAGTATTTTGTAATACTTACCACATTATTTCTAGATTAGTTGAGGCGTTACATGCTACTAGACAGCGATCGCGTTCAGGTTTTGAGTGAAGCTCTGCCCTATATGCAAAAATTTTCAGGGCGTACCATCGTTGTCAAATATGGCGGTGCGGCGATGAAAGAAGAAAATTTGCGACAGGACGTGATCCGCGATGTGGTGACAATGTCGTTTATGGGGCTGCGACCTGTCCTCGTGCATGGGGGAGGACCTGAAATTAATACATGGCTAACCAAGCTCAACATCGAGCCGCAGTTTATCGATGGCTTGCGTGTCACCGATGCCGCCACAATGGAAGTTGTAGAAATGGTGCTAGTCGGGCGTGTCAATAAGCAAATTGTGGAAATGATCAACCTCGCAGGCGGCTCTGGGGTTGGTTTGTGTGGCAAAGATGGCAATCTGATCCGCGCACGTCCTCAAGGTAATGATGCGATCGGCTTTGTTGGTGAAGTCAGTGGCATTAATATCGGACTGCTGACAACCTTGCTAGAAGCAGGGCATATTCCCGTTGTGTCGAGTGTTGCCACCGATGAAACAGGACAGTCGTACAACATCAATGCGGATACGGTTGCAGGGGAACTCGCCGCCGCCCTTGGAGCCGAAAAGTTAATCCTGCTCACAGATATTGCGGGTATTTTGCATAATTACAAAGATCCTAGTACCCTCTATCGCAGTCTCACGATTCAAAAGGCGAGAGAATTGATGACCGAAAATGTGGTCAGTGGCGGCATGATTCCGAAAGTACAGTGTTGTGTGCGATCGCTAGCGCAAGGGGTAAAAGCAGCGCATATTGTGGATGGTCGAGTGCCACATTCCCTACTATTAGAAATCTTCACTAATAGTGGCGTTGGCTCGATGATCGTCGCCTCAGAAAATGTATTTTAAGTTCTTAAGGTAAGGGTAATTCATGAATTGCCCTTACCTTAGCATCACGGTTTTGGGCGCAAAGCGCTGTAGTCTCAAAGTTGAAAAAGCTAAGATAGTCTTAGCTAGAAATAACTGGTGCTATGGAGAATAAAATGCTCGATAATTTGCCTAAAAGTTTTCTCGATCAGTTACGCCAAATGACGGTTGTTGTCGCAGACACAGGCGATATCCATGCAATTGAATCCGTTAAGCCCCAAGATGCCACCACAAACCCATCATTGATTACGGCGGCGGCACAAATGCCGCAATATCAAGAAATTGTTGACGAAACGCTTCTAGAAGCAAGAACTGAGCTAGGGAAGGATGCAGCTACAGCGCAGGTTGTTTCCTTAGCTTTCGATCGCTTGGCGATCGCCTTTGGGATGCGGATTTTACAGATTATCCCTGGACGAGTCTCGACTGAAGTAGATGCACGCTTGTCCTATGACACCGCCGCCACTGTGGAAAAGTCGCATTACTTAATTTCGCAATATGAAGCTCATGGGATTTCTCGCGATCGCATCCTGATTAAAATTGCCGCAACTTGGGAAGGGATCAAGGCAGCAGAATCACTAGAAAAAGAAGGAATTCATTGTAATTTGACTTTGTTGTTTGGATTACACCAAGCGATCGCCTGTGCGGAGGCGGGAGTAAAGTTAATTTCGCCTTTTGTCGGGCGTATTCTGGACTGGTACAAAAAAGATACAGGTCGGGATAGCTATCCTGCTGCTGAAGATCCGGGTGTATTGTCCGTTGCTAAAATTTATAACTACTATAAAAAGTTTGGTTATAAAACCGAAATCATGGGTGCAAGCTTCCGCAATATGGGTGAAATCGTAGAACTAGCGGGTTGTGATTTATTAACTATTTCTCCTGCTTTACTTGATGAGTTGCATCACACCGAAGGTGAACTAGTCCGCAAACTCGATCCCGCGATCGCTTCTCAATCTGATATCGAGAAGATTACGATGGACAAAAATACTTTTGATGCAATGCATTTAAGCGATCGCATGGCTTCGGAAAAGCTCGATGAAGGTATTAAAGGTTTCTCGAAAGCTCTCGTTACTTTAGAGGAGTTGCTCACCGCGAGACTAGCTAAACTTGAAGGATAGACCAGTTTCAACAGGCTATAATTTCTACCAAAACTCAGAATGGCTAATCCATCTTGAGTTTTTAAGAAACTTAATGCGTTTAGTTTTTAATTTGAGTTTAGCGCTTTGAGTGTTTACCGAGAAAATATGTCAGGGTTCTTATACTTAGACGTATCCTACAAACCATCCGTAGGCTGTAATTGATTGCCTATATTTGCATTGATTCGGATAAAGTGCTTATTATTTATTTATTCCGTCTAATTAAAGATCTAAAGCGCTGTATCGATTTTTGAGCAGGAGTCAAATCCCAAAAATTTTTCTTACTAAATTCACTTGCATCATAGAGTCCGTTTTCCCAATCTCCGTACATAGGATTTGGTAAACTTATGTAGGCTGGCTTAAATCCTTTAGCTGTAAATGTGAATATTCCTTGCTGCTGTTTAGTTTTATCGACAAAACTTTTCCTGATCTCATTGCTATCTGTATTTACCTGCTCAAAATCATTTAAGTTATCTCCTATAAATACAACTGAGTTATGTTTAATACCATCAACTCTGCCATTTGTTACAGCATCCATTCGCCATTTCTTAGAGGTGTCGATTTTGTTATCGATTTTATGGATAAACTCTCCTTTCAGTAACAAAGTTTCTTCATTTACTCCGCTAAATCCTAACTTAATCATATTATTCATAGTAGCAATTTCGAGATCATAATCATTAACCTTATTTGTACTGCTCTTTCCCCTATTAGAAACAAAAAATACTTTACCGCCATTGTTATTAACATAATTAACGAAATCTACGGCTCCAGGGATTGCTAGAGCTTTCTGATCTTTAACCCATTGGTTCCATGTCTGACTATTAAAACTATTATTCGTATTAATTAAACTAGCTTGATAGGGACTATTATCTAGTACAGTTTCATCCAAATCAACAATAACAGTAGGATTATCAATATTATTGCTGATGGCATTATCAAAGGCTATTCTAGCAATATTAAATGCTTGGTAAGCTAATGCTCTATATTCTCCTGATTGTTGTACCCAATTAATACCTAGTACAGATTGAGTGTTTAGCTCTTGCTGTGTCATAACTGATTTATTAAATGCACCTGCACTAAAACTAATGAATAATGTTGCAAAAGTGGCTAATAGAATATAAAAAACTTTTTTCATTTGACTTATAATTATTGAGAGATTTACAAACAATATTTTATACTAATTTAAAAGCATAATCATTGGGTTTTCAATATTTTCAACTGCTTAGATTGATTGATTATTATTTTGTTATTTTTACCAATCTGTTCTGTTTTAATTGCAACAAATTTTCCCTGTATATCGGTTAAATTATTGCTGCCAAAAGTTTTTTGAATAATGTTAGTTGCAACATAAATGTTATAAATTTGTGAGCTAGTAGAGAGTTTGAGGAGATAACTATTCCCTTCTATAGCAACGCTACTAACTTTACCCTGTAATGTTTGAAAGTTATTATCACAGGCTAAAATAACTGGATTTTTACTGAAATCTGTGCAAATTAATATTTCTTCAACTCTTTTTACTATATTTTTAAAATCAGTGTAATCAGCCTCAAGTTTATCTCCATAATTTGATTCTTTTTGAATAGATTCTGGTGCATTTAACATTAATTTCTTGATACTATCGCGATCTGATTCAGATAAATTTGGTGATGAATATACTCCCGCACCAGGTATGTCCCTACTTACCTGAATAATTCTTAAATCAGGATCATTCTTCCTCACAGAATCACCGATTGCTGCTGAGCCAATATCAGCTTTTCCATTCTTAACTAAATCAATAATGGCTCCTCCTCTATTACCGATATTAGCTGTTATTACTCTGCCATAAAGATCGTAAATAGGCATATAAAAGCTAGAAGCCGATGTAAATGCTCCCAGCGCCACTTTTGTTTTGGCATTAATATCATTTATTGACTGAATAGGACTATCTTGACGAACAAATAGACCAGCTTGATAATTACTGGAGCTAGGAAACATTCCAGCAATGTAACTATATCCCTGTTCTTTTGCAAAAATTGATAGAATTGGTGAAGTAGTAAATGCTATATCCCATTGTTTATTGACTATGCGATTCTCTGCTTCATCGTAGCTGAGGGTTACATCTCCATTAATACGAACTTTGATTTTTTCACCTTTGAAGTAGTCAAGATAGTTGGCAGGTACAGAATTTTCTTCGATGTAATCAGCTAGTTTTTGAGAGGCTTCTATTTTCCAAATTGTACCGATAGTTAATTCACTTTTAATAATCTTTGTCTTAATAAAGTAAGGAAATGATTTAACCAATAAACCCAATAAAGGCAAAAATATGATTAGAATTCCCACTGCTAAATATTTTTTTGCTGGTTTAGATTTTGATACTGTTACTATTTTTTTCTTCATCATGTTTATATTTTAAACTTAACTTTTACCAAACATAATTGAGAAAGCAACTAATTTACTCTATGGGATGCATCTCGTCAGGTAAATGTCAGCATACCGTAAATATGACATTGGTCAGTTAAGCAGAAATATATAAAGATGTTTAAGCTTTGACATATTCGGGCTGTAGTTCAAAGGTGACAAAAATTGATGGGTTGGCAACTAAACCGAAGCCTTCGGGATTTTCATCTTC
Organism: Pseudanabaena sp.; assembly: GCA_044350865.1. GTDB lineage: Bacteria > Cyanobacteriota > Cyanobacteriia > Pseudanabaenales > Pseudanabaenaceae > Pseudanabaena. The sequence goes on from JBILGV010000071.1 coordinate 19,890, forward strand.
TAGGTGTAAGCCAACTGCCTCGATAAGATTTTCGACAACTTCATCGAGAGTGTTTCCCTGTGTAACTACGGGTATTTCTAAGCATTCGGCAACATACCCGCCCTCTAAATTTGACCGAATAAATGACTTGATATTTTGCTGAAGTTTAATCTGGCTTTTCATTTATTTTTATTTTTAAATTGTTGACTTTTAACCCGTTTCAAGCGGTTTTAGCTTTCAGCCCGCAATTTATTGCAGGGAAGGGGGATTGAGGACGATCTCTTATTGTTATACTGCGAATATGTCGCCACATTTGCCAATAGAGCCGCTTGCTTCCAATAAAAGCAGAGTTTACAAAGCTCTGATAGATCAGTTTGATCTATTAATGCGAGCTAAATATCCGCTTATATACATCGTCACCGCCGAAGAAGAACCCGTTGAAGAAATTTTGACGGAAGTGGCGCTGCAATCTAGTCCTAGTCGCAGGATCTTGTTTTGGGACATTGCAAGGGGATGGAGTGACAATGGTGGCGATAAAGGATCGGTAATGGCAGCCTTATCGAGAATTGCTCATCGAGACAAGGCAACCAAAGATGGTGATAATGTCCTGTACATATTGCGGGATTTGCATCCAATTCTAAAATATCCCCACCACGATCGCCATATCCCTATCATCCGCGAACTCAAAAATTTAGCGCGAGATCTCAAATTGGATCGCCGCACGATCGCTTTAACCAGTCATGTTTTAGAGATTCCTCCTGAATTAACCGAAGAAATTACCGCGATTGATTTCCCATTACCAGCGATCGCTGAAATCGAATATTTAATCAAGCAAAAAATTTCACCTCATAAACTGAATCTATCGAGCTTAGCTTTAGAGCAGTTGGTCAAGGCTTGCCAAGGTTTAAGCCGTACTCGTATTCAAAGAGTATTAGCGAAAGCGATCGCTGAAAAAGAGCAAGTTAATGATGCTGATATTGATGCTGTACTAGCAGAAAAGCAACAAGCACTCAGGCAGACAGGAATTTTAGAATTCTTTACGGTGAATGAATCGCTCAAAAATGTTGGTGGTTTAGACAATCTCAAGCAATGGGTGCGTATCCGCCGCGATGCCTTTACCGAGGAAGCTAAACGTTATGGGATTCCCACGCCCAAGGGAGTTTTATTAGTCGGTATCCAAGGCACGGGCAAATCTCTATCTGCAAAAACGATCGCTAATGAATGGCGCTTACCGCTATTGCGTCTGGATATCGGGCGGTTATTTGGTAGTTTTGTCGGTGAAAGTGAAAGCCGAATGCGGCAGATGATCCAACTCGCCGAAGCCACTGCGCCCTGTGTATTGTGGATTGATGAGATTGATAAAGCTTTTGGTAATGCGAATATGGCGATCGATGGGGACTCTGGCGCGAGTCGGCGCGTATTCGGCTCACTGATTACATGGATGCAAGAAAAAACTGCGCCTGTGTTTATTGTGGCTACAGCTAATAATGTCAGAATTCTGCCTGCTGAATTGTTGCGAAAAGGGCGCTTTGATGAAATTTTCTTTTTGAATTTACCGACAGAATCGGAACGTCAAGAAATCTTTAAAGTGCATTTATCCAAGCTGCGTCCCAGTCGTTTGCGTGAATTTGATCTGACACTATTAGCAAGACATACCAAAAACTTTAGCGGTGCGGAAATCGAACAGGTGATCATCGATGGCATTCATCGTGCCTTTGGGCGTGGTAGTAATGGCAAACGGGAAGATTTCACCACCGAAGATATCATTAGTGCGATCGAGGAGACAGTGCCACTAGCTGCGATCGCCTCTCAACAAATTGAGTCACTTAAGCAATGGGCGGCGGAGTCGGGCGCACGCACCGCCTCTAATGATGAGCAGTTATTACAAGAACTTCGCAAGTTTGCAATTAAACTAGAGTGACCGCCCCTAATCAATATGTCCCACTTCACCACGCTCGCTGTTGAAATTAAAAACGGTGACTTGCTTGAACAGTCCCTGCAAGAACTTGGTTATCCCGTCAAGCAAAATACTTTGGTGCGTGGCTATCTTGGCAATACGATCAATGCTGAGTATGTGATCCCTATGCCCAACGCATTTGATATTGGCTTTCGGAAGGTCGGCGATCGCTATGAATTAATAACTGATATGTGGGGCATAGCCATGAATGTCGAAGAATTTCTAGGTGAATTAAATCAGCTATATGCCACGAAAATGGTTTTACACAGTGCATTGCAGCAAGGCTTTGCGATCGAGCAACAAGAAACCCTAGAAGACGGTACGGTGAGAATCGTGATTGGGCGCTGGAGCTAATCAGAATTGCGGAATAGGGTTAATACTGGCACACAGGCTCCGATACATGAGGCGATCGCGCCAATTCCTGAAAAAATATGAGGTGCTTGCGTATACTTAACTATTTCGTCTGTAGCGAGAGGTAGAGTCGCTAATAACATACACGACACACCTAAGCGAACTGCTAATTGATGAATCATGAATAACACTTGAAATCTACAATTGGTTGATATTTATTTGAGATACCGATGATTCACACTAAGTGGACTTAAGGGGATCGTCATCTACAAATAGAGGGAGATATCAACTTTTTGTCCACACGCTTCTATGATCTTGTTTGTAAATTCAAGAATAAATTTGATATACTCTGATTAAATTCATTAAATCAAATGTTTTCTGTGGACAGCAGAATTAATCTATGACAACTATTAATTCTCGCAAATTCAAAAACTTGGTGTTACACATTAGTAATAGTCCATATGTTCCTAATCTTGCTAAAACTAAGTTATGGAAACTAATCTACTTCATTGATGTGACTGCTTTAAGAGAAACTGGACAAACCATAACTGGTTCTGAATATATTAAGTATGAAAGAGGACCAGTCCCTAGTCGTGGCGAAAAAATTCTTAAGCAAGTACAAACTGAGGGCAAAATTTCGATTGAACAAGAGATGTACTCTTCCTATCGGATTAATAAAATAGTGCCGATGGTTTCGCCTGAAAGTGAAGTCTTTTCTGAGTATGAGATCGGTTTAATTGATAAAATCTGCCAAAATTATGGCTCTAAAACAGCTAGCTATCTATCTAATGCAAGCCATGATGAACCAGCTTGGCATTTCGCAAAAATGCTAGATAAACTTTCCCCCGATTTGATGTTTTACGGTGCTTCTGAAGATCCAGAGGGATTGTAGCTCAATGAATGTCAGGTTCTTTTATTCTCACTCAGCAAGAAAAAGCATCAAAAAGGCTAAGCACGATCTTCGGTCTTCCTGTGAAACTGTAAAGTCAGTTTTAGCGTTGAATCCTGCTTATGGTGTAGAGATCCCTAAGCGTAATGGTCTGCGGAAGATGCGACTGGCTGTACGCGCTTTAAATTGTGGAAAAAGTGGTGGATATCGATTAATCTATCGAGCAGTAATGATCGATGAAGCTTGGCATATTGTGTTTTTGCGAGCTTTTTTTAAAGGAGATATGGAAGATTTATCCCATGCTGACTATGATATTTTGGAGGATGAGTCAGAAGAGATTTTGTCTTCAACCATAGATTACGATTGGCAAGAATTTCTTATGCCTGAATCACCAATGGAAGATGAAGAGTGAAATATTCACAAAAAAAGCCTCGCAAAGCAAGGCTTTTTTGTATGTAAAGAAAAAATTAACCAAATCTACCGCTAATGTATTCTTCGGTTGCAGTTTGCTTAGGACTACTGAAAATTACCGATGTGCGATCAATTTCCACTAGTTTACCTGTGCGCTTACCAGTTTCACTGAGTTCTGTGTTGAAGAATGCAGTCATATCAGCCGATCGCGAAGCCTGTTGCATATTGTGAGTCACGATTACTAGCGTGAACTTCTGCTTGAGTTCCTGCATTAGTTCTTCGATGCGAAGGGTAGAAATAGGGTCAAGTGCCGAACAAGGCTCATCCATCAAGATCACCTGTGGCTCAACAGCGATCGCACGAGCGATACATAGACGTTGTTGTTGACCACCCGAAAGGGCTAAACCACTTTCTTGCTGTTTATCTTTGACCTCATCCCAAATAGCCGCCGATCTCAAAGACTTTTCGACTAGCTCATCCATATCAAGTTTAGATCCTTTAAATCCGTTGATGCGGGGACCAAAAGCAATGTTTTCGTAGATTGATTTTGGAAAAGGATTAGGACGCTGAAACACCATACCGATGTGGCGACGTACTGCGACTGGATCAATCTTGGGATCATAGAGATTATGACCATTAAAGGTGATCGAGCCTCTAACCTTTGCGCCTTCAATCAGATCGTTAAGGCGATTGAAACAACGCAAAATTGTACTTTTACCGCAGCCCGAAGGACCGATAAATGCGGTAATTTGATTTTTGAAGATTTCTAAGTTAACGCCTGCCACTGCTGGCGAGTTGGAACTATAAAAAACGTTAACATCTTCAACCTTTAAAATAGCCTGATTTCCTGAAGCGTTGCTATTGCTTATATCCATTGTAAAACCCCAAATTTGTAGTTATGAATCTTCATCAAATACTCTGAATTACTTGGCTCTGCTGCGGAGGAAGATAGCGATTAAATTCATACCTAAAACCAACATTAAAAGCACCACGATACCTGCCGAAGCTAGTACTTGAAACTCTGGTTTAGGATCGCCAACCCACTCATAGATTTGATAGGGCAGAACTGAAAAGAAGTTGTCGTTTGACCATAATGTATCGGTAAATACATCTCCCATTCTACCACTGAACAAAGCTCCAAAGTTGATAGGTGAAGCCTTAGGATCAAACAAAACCGTCCCAGCACCAAGAACAACAATTGGGGCAGTCTCACCGATACCTCTGGAGGTCGAAATGATCACTGCCGTCAAAATCCCTGGTAAAGCCGAAGGCAAAACATGATAACGAATCGTTTGCCACTTAGTAGCGCCGACTCCATAGGATGCTTGACGAATTGATTGAGGAACGGCTCGGATCGCTTCTCTAGAGATTACGATGACTGGAGGCAAAATCAGCAAAGTAATTGTCAAAATACCAGTGACAATCACAGCGCGACCACCGTAAAGACCACGGACAAACAGCCCTAACCCTAAAAGACCATAAATAATCGATGGGATACCCGCAAGGTTGTAGATATTTAGTTCGATTAAATCTGTAAACCAATTCTTTTTGGCATACTCTTCCAAATAAATAGCCGAGCAAACGCCAAGGGGTACTACCAAGACCAATACATAAGAGAGCATAGCGATCGAGCCCAGGATAGCGGCTCTATATCCAGAATCTAAAGGTCGGCGTGATGGATATAGCTTAAATAAGTCTGGGTTAAGGCGGCTAGAACCATCACTCACGACTTGATAAATCAAAAATGCAAGGACAACAAGCCCCAGAGATGTAGCAAAAATGCAAAAACCTGCAAATATCTTGCCCCATAACTGCCTAGATTCTAGTTTGGGATCAAACTTGGAATCGCTAGGCTGTCCATCGATCGTTTCTAATATGTCGATCCCGTTACTCATAAGTTTCTTTGAAGCGATTGCTAATTAGCTTACTGATAATGTTAAGAAAGAGTGTGATCAGAAATAGCATCATTCCCACAGCAAAGAGAGCTTGATATTCCACACTTCCGACTCGTGAGTCACCCTTGGCGACTTGAGCGATGTAAGCCGTCATTGTGCCTACAGTTTGTCTGGGATCAAGTGTTAAAACTGGACGCTGACCCGCCGCGATCGCTACAATCATCGTCTCGCCAACGGCGCGGGATATGCCCAAAATAATTGCCGCGCAGATACCTGATAATGCTGCGGGAAGCACCACGTTTGTGGCGACTTCTTTTTTGGTGGAGCCAAGTCCATAGGCGGCTTCGCGTAGAGATGTTGGCACTGCAACCATCGCATCTGTACTAATGGAAGCGATCGTGGGGACAATCATCACCCCCATAATCAAGCCCGCACTAAGAGCATTAAAGCCTTGTAATCCAGGAATAATTTTGTTTAAGAATGGAGTAACAACCGTGAGCGCAAAATACCCATACACGACAGTTGGTACGCCAGCTAGCAATTCAATTACAGGGCGCAAAAATTTACCCAATCTTGGTGAGGCATATTCTGCAAGATATACGGCTGTTGCTAATCCCAATGGAGTGGCTACTAACAT
>JBILGV010000197.1:0-2825 GCA_044350865.1 Pseudanabaena sp.
AAGATCCCAATATTGTTTGGCGATTACAGCATCTTCCTTGAAGGCTTCGGCTTTTTCTTTCCGCGATAGTTCTTTGATGTCAATACCATTGCGCTTAATGATTCGTTCGACGGTTTTGCCTGTGACTCCAAACATCGCGCCTACTTGGTCAAAGTCTAGTCCTCCCTCGCAGACTAGTTGCCAATATTCTTGGGCGCGGGTATAGCCTTCTAGCCGTTTTTGCTTTAGTTTATCTTCTTGCCTTTGTCTGATTCGCAGCAAAATCTGGCGGCGCTCTCTTTGCCTTGGGGTCAGTTTGGGTACTGCTAATCCTGCGATACCGCCTAATTTATGTTTTAGTCTTAATTTTAGACGGTTTTTGGAGTCTACGCTTTGGCGGATCGGGTAGCCATTACGCTTTAGTTCCTGCAATACGATCGGGTGGGAGATGCCAAATAGCTCGGCGGTTTCTCTTAGGGTTAAGTTGTAATCGTTATAGGCTTTGTTGTATTGTGCGGCGCGATTGGCTGAGGTAACTGGATCGATGCCCCGACGAATGGGAATATTATGCTTTTCAAGGATTTTGTTGAGGGTTCTGGCGGCGACATTTAATTTTTGGACGATCGCTGACCTCGTTAGTCCTGATTGGTATAAGGCGATCGCCTGTTGCTCCATCGACATTCTTGTATGACTAGCGCGTGAGTGGCGCGGTCTAAATTCTTTAAATCCTGCGGCTACCATTGCGTTATATACGGTGGAGACTGATGTTTGGCATTGTTTGGCGATGTCTCGGATCGGATAGTTTGCTTCGGTATACAGTCGGATATATTCTTTTACTTTTTCGTTGGGAGATTCCATCTTTTTAATTACGAATTGAGAATTTATGATAAAAATATGCGTTCAAAGGGTTGTTTGCGATAGCGGCGGTAAATGTCAAAATCGCTGTCTAATGTAATGATAGCAGAGATATTGAGTCTTTCGGAAATTGAAATTAGTGATAGATCTGCAAAGTCTGCTGGCAGGTCTGCATATTGTTCATTGAGTTCTCTAATGCGGCTAAAGTCTTCAGGTACGAGTGGAATACATCGATAGAGTTGTTGAGCTAAATCATTGAGAAATTCATTTTGAGTGCGATAGTTTTTGCTCAATAGATACATTACTTCTGTTACGCAAGCTGTGGTGGTAATTAGTTCGCTTGAACATTCTTCAAAGAAGTTACAAACGGAGGCGTGATAGTCGTCTCTGGCGCTATAGTAAGCAAATAGGTGACTGCTTAGGTGTAGATTTAATACATTTTAGAGTAAGAATGATAAAGATAAGGTAGTCTAAAAGTGAGAAAAAAGCATTACGAGTCAAGAGTAATGAGTAAATTAGTGGAGGCTCTAAAAATCAGTCGAGAGGGAATCCGTGAGATATACGCTCAGGGAGAAGATGCTGTGATTAATTTGGTAGAAAAGTTAATAGAAGAAATTAACAAGCAAGAAATCCGACTAGAAGCGTTGGAAATGCAACAAAAGAAAAACAGTCAGAACAGTAGCAAACCGCCATCAAGTGATGGATTAAAAAGATTGCCGAAAAGTCTGAGGACAAAAAGTGAAAAGAAAAGTGGCGGTCAAATCGGACATGAAGGCAGCAACTTGGAATGGTCAACAGCCATAGATTATGTAGAAACTCATAAAGTAAGTGAATGTGTAGGATGTGGTAGCCAATTAGGGGAAATAGCCGCTTTAGAATGGGAAGTCAGACAAGTACATGACCTGCCGCCAATAAGTTTGAGAGTAACGGAACACCAAGCTGAAATCAAATACTGTCCACATTGCCATCAGGAAAATAGAGGAGTGTTTCCCGCCGATGTCAATAGTGGAGTGCAATATGGTTCAGGACTGAAAGGGTTAATGGTGTACTTGAGCGATTATCAATTGTTACCATCAGAAAGAGCCTGTGAACTACTGAGCGATGTATTGGGCTGTAAGATTTCCGAAGGGACAATATATAACAGTCGTCAAAAATGTTTTGAGAAACTAGAAACGGTTGAAAGTAAGAGAATCACAGCAATCCAAAATGCGGCGGTAGGTAACTTTGATGAAACAGGAATCCACATAAACGGCAAACTGCATTGGCTGCACGTGGCTAGTAACGAAGATTTAACCTACTACTATGTTCATGCCAAGCGTGGTAAAGTCGCGATGGATGAGATGAATATCCTGCCAGAATTTCACGGTGTTAGTGTTCATGATGGTTGGAGCAGTTACGCTAAGTATGATTGTAGCCACGCTTTGTGTAACGCCCATCATTTGCGTGAACTCAAGTATATTGCGGAACAATATCAACAACCTTGGGCAACGGAAATGAGTAGTTTACTCGTTGAAATCAAAGACCATATCAAAGAGGTAAAGGCTTTGGGGCAACAAGCTTTATCTCCTGAAAATCTGCAACTGTTTCAGGCGCGTTATCAGAAATTACTAGAAACAGGATTAGCCGCAAATCCTTCTATTCCTCCTAATCCTGACTCTCCAAAATCTCGTGGTCGTCCTAAACAATCTCCTGCAAAAAACTTACTTGACCGTTTGCTTCTCCAGCAAGAGCAAGTCCTTGCTTTTATGCTTGATTTTCGTGTTCCTTTTGACAATAATCAAGCTGAACGTGATATTCGCATGACCAAAGTTAAACAGAAGATCTCTGGCGGCTTCCGTTCTTTTCTTGGTGCTCAGATTTTCTGCCGCATTCGTGGTTATATTTCTACTCTTAAAAAGCAAGGTCTCAGTGTTCTCAACGCTCTCAAGCTGCTCTTTCTAGATGATCCCATTTTACCTGCTCTCAAACCTGAGTAGTCACGATTGTTTTTG
>JBILGV010000072.1:0-24901 GCA_044350865.1 Pseudanabaena sp.
AACTAGCTCTAGTCAAAGCTGATAGCCTCCTCTCGGAAGCGGAACCCGTTGGCGCATTTAAAATTCTCATAGCTCAACTTCCCGACATCGAAGCAGAAGCCCTCAAAGCGGCTGCCGAAAAACTATCAGCGAAGTTAGGGCATAGCGCAGTGGTGCTTGGCTCCTTTAGCGAAGATGGTAAAGTCACACTTGTCGCTTCTTTCAGCAAAGAAGTGATTGCTAAGGGGCTACAAGCTGGCAAATTTATCGGTGCGATCGCCAAAATCTGTGGTGGCGGTGGCGGTGGTCGTCCAAACCTCGCTCAAGCAGGTGGTAAAGATGCAAGCAAGTTACCCGAAGCCCTAGAAGCGGCGGAACGTCAGTTAAAAACTGCACTTTCATAAAGACAGTAGAAGGGGTGCAATTCATCCCTTCTATTTTTAGAGACAATAATGGAGTTAAGATCATGCTGACTAACATCAGAATGTTAATACAGGCTTGTCAAGACTCATCTATTACCTATGAGATTTTGCATCCTAATCAAAACTTAGTCAAAGTCATAATTAGCGATCGCGACTATTACTTTACTAACTATTCAACGCCATTAACACCTCAATCTGTCGCTGAAATTTTTAAAGATAAGCAGTACTTTTATCAAGTCTTCCAAGATGTCGTAAAAATGCCGCGAACTCAATCTTTCATTTCTCCCTATTGCGATGAGAAATATAAAGAGTACTTACAATTTTCTTCCATAGATGAAATTATTATAGAAATAGAGAAAAAATTTGAGTTGCCCATTATTCTCAAAAGAAATCGGGGATCGGGAGGGAGTAATGTTTTTAGATGTCACGATCCGCAGCAAATGCAAAAGGCTCTAGAGTATATATTCAATATCAATTCTAAAAGCTATGACTATATTGCTCTTGCCCAAGAATCCATCAATATTGTCAAAGAATATCGCTGCGTATGTCTCAATGGTGAACAAGTGATTTTGTATGACAAAGACTTTTCGCAAGCAAAATTTACTGGCAATCTTAGTCCTCTACATTGGGAAGGGGCGATCGCTAAACAAGTAAGCGATTCTCAAGTTATTCAAGTGATCGATGAATTCATTAAACCAATTTTTCAGAAAATGGCGATCGTCTATGTGGGTTTAGATATTGCTTTGGATGATCAGGGGAGTTACTGGTTAATCGAAGCAAACTCACATCCGAACTTTGATATTTTTATTCGTGATAATGGTGAAGATGCGATTATCAAGCTTTTTCAGAAAATTTTAGAATATTTAGCATAAAAGAAGGGGTCGGTGCTTAGCACCGACCCCTTCTTTTAACTAAAAACTATAGCAAGCCGATTTGAGAAAGGATACCTTGACCAGTGAGCAACTCTGTCGCTAAACCGATAACGAAGCCAAGCATTGCAAGACGGCCGTTCCAAGTTTCAGCGAAGTTGTTAAAACCAAATTTAGGCTCTGTAGTGTCAGACATTGCAATTATCTCCTGTGTGTTTTGATTTCTAGACTTTAAAAATCTTTGCTTGAATTAATAATACTTTATATTTCTTAACAAGCTATACCACCAAAGATAGATTCGATAAAGCTATCAGAGTTATTACGAAAGCAAATAGGGAACAAGGGGCTTGAGCCCCTTGTTTAACAAGCCACTCATCTTGTCGGTTTACTGATTCTTGAGGGAGAAGGGACGCGATCGCGGCAGCTTTTGTTTTGTGGAGACTCGCGCCAGCGAGTATCCACAAAACAAAAGCTGCCGAAATCATGCGATCGCGACAGCTTTTGGACTACTGTGAAACTCGCGCTAGCGAGTACTCACAAAACAAAAGCTGCCGAAATCATGCGATCGCGACAGCTTTTGGACTACTTTGAGACTCGCGCCAGCGAGTATCCATAAAACAAAAGCTGCCGAAATCGTGCGATCGCGACAGCTTTTGTAAAAAATAAAAATAAATGAGAGCGATAGTAATAGCCAAAGCTATTAATTAGACATCGTAAGTAGCCTTACCTGTAAACTTGACGCTTATAGGATTAGGGTTATCACCAATCTTGCGGCTGACGCTATTAGCGGCAACACGACCAGCATTCACCTTCTCAGGGAATACACCATCGCTAGGATGTAGATAAACTTGGTCGCCATTAGGAAATTCGCGCCAAATTTTGTAATTGGTGATCTTAAATTTACGCAACTGTGTACCCAAAGCAAGGGCTTGCTCTTTCTTAGCTAAGTAAAGCAAGTTATCGCCACTGACCATAGTTGCAGCACCGCCTGTAGGCATTTCAAATACTTGTTGTTTGGGGCTATTCCAAGCGATCAAGTACTTTTCTTCGGTGAAAGCGGAGTTGAGCAAACCACCTGTGCTACCGCCCCAGATAGGGGTTTTGCCCGTGGGCTTTGCTATTGTTGCTTCTGACATTGAGATGTTCTCCCAAATTGCGTATATGCTTTTGATATCAACTGCAAAGATATCATTTCTGTATACCCCTGCTTCAAGCTTACTTAACGTTACTTTACGAAGCTTGACAAAACTTTTTAGGTCGAGCGCTTTGCGCCCCACTTCACTACAGCAATCTTAAATGAGTTGCGAGAGGCTTCAACTTCGCTCAGCCCGAGTATATCGTTGGGTGAGCGAAGTCGAATCCCTATTTTTCTCATAAATGATTTAGGAATGCTATATCAGCTAATCAGACGGCTAAGATAACGCTCAATCAAGATGATTGCCACAATGTCATCAATCGGACGATTTGGCGATCGCATTCCCAGTGGCACTAGTTTCATCAAGCCTTGAGCAGGATAAATTTGCCAAAATCTTTGACGCGCCTCTTCGCTACTGTATCGCTCATCAACAGTAATAATCCGCAAATCAGAAAAATTGGATTGTAATTGCGATTTCCACTGCTTAGAAGCAGTCTGATCGCCCATCACCATTAGTGATATGGGATAGATATCTAATAGATTACCAACCTTAGCGATCGCCTCTTCACTGGGAATCACCGCCTGAAAATGGATCTTGCGATCCAATCCCATAACCGCCACACCACATTTTTGTTTCCCCGGATCAAAACCTAGTAACACAGATTTTCTAGTAATTAATAATTCGTAATTCGTAATTTCTTACATTTATTGCAGTGTAGACAAGCGCGATCGCGATAGTCTCTCTAACCAAGGGGCAAGAAATTTTTCGTTAACTTGCTGTTCTTGAGGCTCTTGAGTCTCGAAAGGGTGGGGAGCTAAACCGCGCAGCGCCGCCGTAGTTACGCAAAACATGGATTTTTGGAAAGAAAGACAAATTTTGACCAGTAAATCTTCTTCGCCGCGATCGCTATTTTGATAAAAGTGGTGTAAATAATCAGGCAGATGATGGCGCATATCCTGCATTAATAATGTCGGCGGAATCCCTGAACCACCTACTGGTAAAGGGTCAGCATAGAGGACACCGTAATTAAATTGGGATATTTCTGTGGAAATTTGATGTTCTTGGGCGTTATAAGAAACCGTGCCACGAAAGGGGAAAGAACGGAAAAATACAGCTTCAACATAGGGGACGGCGACATCCATCAAAAAGCTTAAGTTTGCGGACGCAGGCACAATCTCATGAGTGTCACCATTAATAATTACTTCATATACATAGGGGACACTCGCGGCGGCGACTAATCCATCTTGAACATGTTTAACGACATCGGGAATACTTTTGATCTCACCACGATCATAGCGATCGCTTAAGTCCAAAAACAACGGTGACATGAATGACCAGAAATAGCCAAGAGCGCTGTAGTAGGTCATTAACCGCACCTGCTCCACCCAAAAATCTGGAAATAAACGATTCATTAGCGCCATTAAGAGATTGCCCTTGACCTTCGCGACGATCGCTCTTTTAGCAAGGGTCTGAAATGTCGGTGAATCCAAATAGGTATCGAGTCCACCACCGCCATGCCAAAACATAGCTTTCATGCAATATTCGGCAAATTCAAGGTTAATGCGATCGTGCCACCAATGTCGCCCCAGTTTGCCAATGGAAATATCCCCATTAAAAAACTTGAAAAACGGAAAAATTTCCAAAAATTGATATTCAGAAACATAGGTGAGATTTCGATAATATGCACCGAGAACAACCCCATAACTTTTGAGAATGCCAACAACCTCAAGCACGTTGTCAGGAGAATCTGGAAGTAGAGCGCCGCCTTGTTCTAAGCGATGCTTTACCGCAGCAAGAGATGGTTCGAGCATTTTGTCTGGAGTTGATAAGGTCATGGTCAAAATTGTTTAAAATTTGGGATAGGGGAGAAAAAAAAGTTTGGTAATAAATTTGTTTGCATTTTGCATCGCTTTGATATTTTACGCTGAATGATCGCTACGGGTAAGAGCGATCGCGCTTTGAATTTTGGCAATCTCAATTAGAGGTATCGATTTAGGGGGTTATACTAAAAATATTCAGCAGCAAAGGTAAAGCGATGATCCAAACTTTAGCTAAGGTAGAAAATCAATGTCTCGTTAAACGTGCTGTCACATGGGAGCAGTTTAAAACCTTGCAATCCGCCTTTGATGAAATTGGTGGTGTGCGGATGGTTTATTGTGAGGGAGAACTAGAAATTATGGGTATTGGGCGGCTACATGAAAAGATCTGTGCTTTGCTTGGATTGCTCCTAGGACGATACTTTATGCTAAAACGCATACGGTTTGTGGCTACAGGAGCATATACCCAAGAATTACAAGATACTACAGAGTTTCAAGCCGATCTTTCTTATAACTTTGATACAGAAAAAGATATTTCCGATCTGTGTGTTGAGATTGTCGTAACCAGTGGCAGCACCAAAAAGTTAAGAAAATATCAATTGATTGGAGTACCAGAAGTTTGGTTCTGGCAAAATGGCAAGATTAGTATTTATCGGTTAGAGAATAGCGGGTATGTGGAAGTTAAAGCGAGTGTCTGGCTGCCCGATCTAGATATTATCCATTTAGAACAATGTTTGTTAATGGATTCGCAGTTGGATGCAATGACCTCTTTTGAAGAAAAATATGCTAGGGAATTTAGCTCTTAAGGCTTTAGGCGATCGCTGCCTGTAACTCCATCAAACAAGCGTCCAATCAAGCCCCGATTTTGGCGAAAGCTGATTAGATATGGCATTGAGTTATTTATTCACGATTTTAAATGTTTTAGGGAAGATTCTCAAGATCTAATAGATCCTTCAGCCTTCCACTAGCTTTCTTATTGATCTTTAAATCTTCCAAATTTATAAGATTTACATCAATTCCATCGATTTGATCTGTCAAGCGATTGTCAAAACATTTTGCAAATTCAACACCTGAAATGGTTGTCAGAATTTCGAGTCTTAGCGGCGGAACTCCCATCCGAATAATTTTCTCTTCCTGCATAAACAGTTCGTAAGAAAGCTCTGGTACAGCGAAACCAAACTCTTGTAAAGCTTTAACGATTTGAATGGCATTACTTGGATCAATTTTTACCCAAATATCCATATCTCCAGTTGCTCTAACAAAGCCATAGTAACCGACAGCATATCCACCAATTAGCAAATATTCAACGTGATGGTAATTGAGCAATCTCAAAAACTCTCTGAAGTCTTGTGGTATCTGGATCATAGCTATACATAACCTGCCGTAAATATTCCAAGGCAATTAGGCGTTCTTTTGGACTTTTATGAAACCAATAAGTTTTATCCTCCATATTTTCGTCTGTTAAACTGGTAACGCTAAAGACGTGACGATTAAATTGAAGGTTATCAAGTTTTTTGTTGCTCATTTTTGCAACCCTATAGAATAACTATTAGATTGCCAACTGGTGACGATATCTTCTTTTTTGATTCCTGCGGCGATGAGTGTATCAACTAATCCTTCTTCAAAGTTGTCTTCTTCGATGATGATTTGGCGATCGCTATTATCTTTCTCAACAAGTCGAGCATGAAACAGGACAAAATCCACCCATTTTTGTTTATCAAAGCCTGTAGCAAGAACAACAAATTGACCAGACTCAATATCACAGACTGGATATAGTTTGATCGCCTGCAATCTTGGCTGATGTATGGTGGCATCATTCACAGTTCGTTTTAGAATCTCTGCATAGCTTATTGCGTTATCCATTGAGTAATAACCTCCTGATCTGGTTTGTATACTATTAAATTAATTTTATTCCGTCTGATTGCAATCTGGAAAATTTCTTTTTGAAAGTGTTTTGTATACATTTCTTGACTAACAGCTAGAAACAATTGACGATCTGGTTCTTGAGTTTCCAATGACCATTGATAAAGCTGTAGCTGTCCCAATGTTTTTTGTAACTCATTAATTACCGAAGGTGAGTCAAAATCTTTGACTTCGACAGCAATTTTATGTCCTTCTTTTTCAGCAGTAAAGACTTTTTCGGCTCCTAAATCAGCTTTTAGCAATGTTTCTCCTAAGACCAAAAGTAGCGGATCATCAGTAATTGTCCACCCATCTTTTTCAAGGGTGCGGCGCAGTGATAAATGTAAGGTATCTCTTCTAGACATAATAGTGTGTGTAAATAATCAAAATAACTCTAACTCTGGTCGTAAGACAACTACACTTTCTTTTTCGGCGCGTTTGAAGGTGATGTCGCCAAGGCTGAGATCGAGATATTCGGGTTTCTTGACTCCTGAGAGTAGGTCTTCAATGGTGAAAATTTGGACACGGGGATAATCTTTGCCATTGGCGGCGCGATAAAATCCTGCTTTGGTTGCTTCAGTGATCATCGCTTTGGTGGGTTCGGCGAGGGTGACAAAGAATCCGAGATCGGCTTTGTTGGTGGACATTGTACCGATGAGGTCGCGCACCATTGACACGCTGACATTTTCGCCGCCTTTGACGGAGACAATAATTTTCCGTTTGATGTCGCGTTTGTTTTCGTCAAGGTCTGAGATATAGCGCAAGCCATCAATACCTCCATCTGCACCTTTCTTTTTGCCTTGATAGGGTGGTACTTTGACGAGGGAGCAAGCCCACCATTGAAATTGATATTTGTCGCGTCTGGCAAGGTCTTGGGCGCTGGCAAAGTCTTTGGGTGTGCCGAATACTTCAAATTCTATTTGAGGGAATGCGGATATGAGGCGGATTTCGATGAGGGAAATGGCTAAATGGGTGATGTCAATGCCAATCCAGTTACGGTTTAGTTTTTGGGCAGCATGAAGGGCTGTGCCACATCCACAAAAAGGATCGAGAACAATATCATCTTTGTTAGAAC
The DNA here is from genome assembly GCA_044350865.1 of Pseudanabaena sp. Lineage (GTDB taxonomy): Bacteria > Cyanobacteriota > Cyanobacteriia > Pseudanabaenales > Pseudanabaenaceae > Pseudanabaena. The sequence continues at coordinate 7,201 of JBILGV010000072.1, forward strand.
TTGCTTGGATAATTCTTTCTAAAAGTGCTAGAGGTTTTTGTGTCGGATATCCTAAGCGTTCAGCAGCTTGTGCGGATATTGGGGAAATATCAACAACAACATCTTGTATTGGAACGCCCGACATATCTTCTAAATAACGCTTATATCTAGGAATACTACCTTTGCTTGACCAGTAAATTAGTCCGTTTTCATCCAAAAGATCTAATTTTTGTTGGGTAGTTAGAGTTTTTGCTTTTTCTTTATCAATAAATTTGTCTACAGCCTCTCTAGGAACCGCCCAATGTCTACCTTTATCAGTAGGATTAATTCCTTTCCAAGATTCACCAGAATCCCCATACCTTACTCCTGCTGCTGTAAGATCAGAAAGTGTAAATCTTCCTTTATTATCTTGATTTCGATAGAACTTATCTAAATAACTTTCATCATATTCAAGATAAACAGGATTCCATTGATAATTATCTGATTTTGTGTAGAAAAGTAAGATGTCATGAACTGGAGCAAATCTCTTAGCTGAACTATGAGCGCTTGTTCTTTTCCAGATGATTTCGTTCTTATATTTTTGAATTCCAAAAATAGAGTCAAGAATGATTTTGAGATAATGACTAGCAGTTGGATCGCAATGTAGATAAAGACTTCCCGTAGGTTTGAGAACACGATGAAGCTCAACTAGACGAATTGCCATCATTACCAAATAAGCCGACAGATCGTTATGCCCCAAACGCCGCACCAGCAAATCTAATAACTCCGCTAAATCCCCATTCACATCATACAAAGCTTGCAAAGTTCGCGCCGACTCATCGCTCCAATGCCAAGTATCCTCAAAAGCCGTAATCTGTGCCTGTGGAGGTGCATCCCCCGACTTGCGACCACCAAAAATCACGTTATAGTCAGCATTCGAGTTAAACGGCGGATCGAGATAAACCAAATCAACGCTTTCTGAATTAATGCTCTCCCGCAAAACCTGCAAATTATCCCCAAAATATAAGCGCTTCATAACGTTTTCCTGATTGAGTTTACCAATTTTTTACATCTCTTTAATATTTTACGCTGTGCGATCGCGACGGGTACGAGCATCTTCACCAAAGGCGAACTCACCTGTAAACTTGCTTCAGTCCACGCATTACGATGCACATTAAATCCATCACGCTTAGCGATCGCATATTTCAAAACATCAGTTAATCGAAACGGCATCGCCCAATAAAAGTGATAAAACTCATTGGGATCGTCAAAAAATGGACAGTCTCGAAATGCATCGGCTTCAGATTGGGTGGGATATTTATTGAAAGCTAGAAAAAGATCATCGATCGCTTCACGCAGTAATTTCGGGGATTTGAGAGAGAGCTTGAGCGCAAGGTCATTAGGCGATCGCTCGACCAGATTTCGCACAAAGGCAATAATATTTAGCTGAAAAGATTTTAATCCCCAATCTAGAGCAGGTTGATTTTGAGAATGCTTGAGAACTGGAACGACCGAATTATCAGGCTGCAAAGCATAATCCAAGGTCGTACCTTCACAACCCGCACAAAAAACTTCCATCGCGGAAACATAGCGATAATCAATTTCATTGCGAAATCCAGTGGAATTGTTTAAGTTAAAGAAATAGGCGATCGCTTCTCCTTTAAACTTTTGTCCGCCCGTAGGCTTATCCAATGCAAAATAGAATCCAACGGGATATCTAGTTCCAAATAGCTCAAAGGCATTTTCGAGAGAAACTTGCAAACTACCGCGCCAACCGACATCAACTAAACCAAATGCTTTTCCGTCCAACATTTTTTCTTGTTGCAGATAGGCTTTTAAAACTTCCCGTTTTTGAATTGCTACAGCTAAAACTAAGCTATGTAGTTCTTGATTTGTTTCTAACTTTGACCTGAGATCAAGTCTTTGCTTTGGCGATAAATTTTCTGTCCAGCGATCGTGGGGATATCCCACTTTTTCAAAAATTGTCTGTGCCGCTTGATCAAGACACATCCGCGCCAGTAAACTCTCAATCGTAAAAATATCCGTATCATCAAACATCCATTCCCAAAATGCTTTGTTAATCTTGGTTAATCCTGGCATCCGTAGCGCCTGACGACTGACATAGAGATAGCGCAATTCCACTTCTGGATAAATTTGCGGTGCAAGTTCTTGAGCAATTTTCAACAGAATTTCCCCATCTCTCGCCAAAAAATAGATTCGGGCAAGTTGTCGAACTTGAGCCTGTTGCAAAATCCAGATCACATAGGCGGTCAAAATCGGTGCAGCAACTGAAACCGCAATATCTCGTAGAATCGATTCTTTTGGAGCTTTCGCATTTTCAGCGAGGCGGGTATAACGCGAAATTCCTGCCCAAAGCGAAGTAATTCCATTTGTATTTTGAGCATATTTGGCAAATATCCCTTCATAACGATTGGGATTAGCATCATCAAGATAAACAGTATTTATCCCCAAGTCGCGAGGTTTAGCCACATCAGCATGGCGATTGTTGCCAATATGAACTAGCTCTTTCGGCTTCAGGCTTAGTTCTGACATTACTTTTAAAAATAAATCGCCATTCCCCTTAGACTTCCGCCATTGTCCTGACACATATAAGCGATCGCCTTCTTGCCAAAATCCATGTTTTTTTAATTGCAATTCTAGAAACTCTTGCGGCAAATACATATCCGATAGAAATAATATCTGGGAATGCGATCGCCTTGCTTGTGTAATCAAATCATAGGCTTTAGGAACTGCGAGTAAATATTCGCTTTCGACCTTTAGTTCCAATTGCTTAAGTTTATCAATCACTTCAATAGGAATTTCTAAACTATTACCAAGTTCGCGATAAATTTCATCAAAGCTAACTTCACCACCTTCATAAAACAAACGCGATCGCTGTTCAGCTTTAATTCGTTGTTGGCGAAAAAATTCAGCCGAAATTTCTAGCCAGCCAAAGTTGACAGCGCGATCGCCACAGATTTTAAAAATGTCGGTAGGCTCTATCACCAGTCGGGTGAGAACCGTGTCAAAGATATCAAAACTAGATATTTGTGGCATAGGTAAAAGTTTTAGGATAGTTATCTAAGCAAATTTTGCAAGCCAAAATTTATGTCTGACATCGCTAACATAATGCCTCATAGCAACTTGTTGATGATGAGATTTACCAGCAAATTGATCGGGATACATAAATTGATCGTCAACGTTCATAATATACTTCTCCTTGGGCAAGGCGATTCCCTGATTCTGCTTGATCATCAAATTGACAATGGTTTGCTCAGAAAAATAGTTGGGCGGTTCCTGCAACTTTGCCAAGCGCTGCACAGTTTCAGACCAATCTAAGGATTTTTTAAATAAAATAAATCCCGCATTAATGGGATCTTGCATTTCTATCTCTTCATAAATCAGGCGCTTATCTAGGGAGTTTTTGCAGTCGGGTAAATAGTAAGTATGCGAATCTTGGGCGGTCGCTAAATCCGCTAAATGGGAAGCGCCTGCAAAAAACAAAATATCCGAATCTGTATAAAGGGTTGCGCCATCAATGGGAATAGACATTAAGGCGGCGAGTTTTTTGCCCATTGCTTGCTGAGAAGCATATTCATAAACAGATGATGGTAAATCTTCTCTTTGAAATTTAGTCAAAAGCTGCACATCCACACAGGGATGAATTCGCTTTAATAGTTCAACACTTTTGTTTGTATAGCTACCATCGGACATGATTGTAAATACTTCAGGAATGCCGACATAGCGAATAAAGGAGCGCAGGCTGGCGACCTGTTCGGGTAAATCACGCTCACAGGAGAGGGCATAGACTTTGATAGGAACTTGACGTTCTTGTTTAATTGGCAAACTAACTAAACTGGAAAGATTCGATTTATAAAGCGATCGCAGGAATTTACCTTGGATTTTTGCGGTGTGATAGCCAATATTTACCATTTGATTCTCATTTGTTTTTTTATTATGTCTGTATACAAATCCAAAATAGCAACCGATTACGATCGCAATGATTGTAATTCATCTAGAGTTAGTCCAGTCATATCAGCGATCGCTTGATCTTCTAAAACACCGAGCATTTTTCTAGCAATCTCATAGGCTTTTAACCGTAGCCCTTGAGCCAGTCCCTGTTCTAGTCCCTGTTCTAGTCCCTGTTCTAGTCCCTGTTGCAGTCCTTCTTTTCTACCTTGCTCCAAATTTTCCTTAGCAGCTTTGGTAATCGCACCACGTTGATCTTGGATAAAAATCTCGCTTTTCTCTTGCTCATCTAACTCATCAAGGTTCAAATTAGCTTGATTGGCGATATAAAAAGCCTTTTTGATTTCGGGGATATTGTCCATTGTGGTAGGAATATCTTGCAGTTTACGAGCATTGTTTAAGAAAAATAGCCATTTATCGATAATGGTTTCTAGTGTTGCTAAATCCTTTTTGAATTTTGGCAACTCTACAAAGATTAACTCAATGTCATAAATTGGATAATCGATCAGAAAGTCTTTTTCCTTGAGGACAAAACGAGAAGTGACATTAGGCAGATCGGCAAACATCACAAAGTCGGTGATTGTTAAAGCTATGACTGGATTGAGGAGGTTATAACCTTGTCCCGTTGTTAGTTGAATGGAATAGGATTTGGCGGCGTTATATAAAATTCTTTTCTCGAAGCCTTCCACATTTAAGACTTGCATCTCAATGATCACGATACGTTCTTCGTTGGTTTCGCGATCAATGATTTTGGCTTTGATGTCGAGGTAAGTATCTTTAAGTCCGCGAATTTTGGGGGCGACGTAGGGATTGAGAATTTCTAGGTCTTGGATCACGGGTTGGGCTTCGTAAATTAGCGCGTTTAAGAAACTAACCAAGATGTCTTTGCTATCTTCGGAACCGAATATTTTTTTAAAAGCAAAGTCGATTTTGGGATTGATAAAGATCATATTTTCGTGTTATGTAGTGGTAATGCCAATATTTTAACCCGTGATAGGAGTTCAGTTTCACTTTTTACTTTTTCTGGATGGATAGAGCCACAAATTGAGAACTTTAGTCAAAAAGGGCATGACGGGATAGGTTAAGAGTGCCGATACAAATATAACAGAAATTAATAATCCTAATAATGATGGAAGTCCTTGGAGAAATGGATTGAGAAGTAAATTGGCAAGTATGATGAGGGGATATACGCTCATTACGCCGATGATTACTTGTTTGTAATATGCGGGTTGGGATATTTTCTGTGCTGTACTTTTTGGTAAGGTAAACCATAATTCCAATCCATCGGGAAGATGTTGTTGCGATCGCTTGGCGATGAATTCTTGAGATCTGCTCATCCATTGTTGATAGACCGATGATGTCAGCCAGTTTTTGCAATGCTCGTAGTTATCAAATTTGACGATGACTACATATTCAGGATGTTGATGATCTCTAGGGCGGATCACTTCAACACCGATAAATCCATCAAATTGTTGTGCGGATTGATTGATTCCTTTTGTCCAAGCTTCATATTCAGTAATGAGATTGGGTTCAACAACTTCGGAGATCACTAAGGTAATGGGATCAGATTGTCTGCTTGCTTCAGTTGTTTGCATAAAATCACCGCAAAAATTAATACCACTACTCAAAACGCCGCTTAGGGGCGACTCTAAACGCAAACCGATGTAATTTGTAAATTTGGACTAACTAACAAAATTTGCAAAATGTTATGCTATTATAGGAAAGCGTCAAAAACGCAACGGGATGTAGCGCAGCTTGGTAGCGCACCACTTTGGGGTAGTGGGGGTCTTGGGTTCAAATCCCAACATTCCGATATTATAAAGGATGTGCAGATCTGTACAAACTATAGAATAGGCAAAGATGATTCGATATTTACCCCTTGTAGTAGGGACGGTGGGCGGTTTAGCACTCCTCGCCAATCGCATGTTGACTGCAAATCTGACCACTAGTCAATCACGCGCCGATGCTCTTGGGGTGTTGTTGAGTGCGGTCCTGATTTTGATTGGTTTACTATGGCAGCAGGTACAGCCCAAAATCCCTGATTCGGTAACTTTGATTGGTGAAGAAAGTTTTGCGATCGCTGAGTCGCTCCCTGATGCAGTCAAAACTGAACTGGCTTGGGCTTCGCATATTTTGCTGACGAATACAGTCACTAAAGTAGTAGTCATTTATTACGATCGCCAAACGATTTTACGGCGCGGTATTTTAGGCAAAAGCGATCGCCTGAATCTTGGCACAATTACCGAGCGGGTGATGAAAACCCAAAAACCAGTTTATTTAGTGAAATTAGAGCTATATCCTGGACGCATTGAGTTTGACTACTTGCCTGAAAATACGCAGGGAGTGATTGTGCAACCTCTCGGCGAAAAAGGAGTCATGGTTTTAGGAGCAAATGTGCCGCGTAGCTATACCAAACAGGATGAAAATTGGGTTGCGGCGATCGCCGATAAATTAGCCCACAGTCTTAGCATTAATCTCAACGGTAAAATATAGCGCTTGACGACCTTGACGGCAATGTATAATGTACTGTCGAAAGAATGTCGAAAGTATTTTGTTAGTTGATCGAATATTTAGCAAAATTTCAACTATTCCGTTTAGCAACTTACATAATTAGCAACTTAAAATTAGGCATGGCAATTCTAGATCGGCAAGGGCGTTTATTTGGCAAACTTAGTCTTCTTGACATCGGTGCGATCGCCACGATCCTGATTGTCTTGATCGGCTTACTCATTGTCCCTGGCAATAGCGGCAGTTCCATCGCCCAAATGCTATCTGCCGAAAACAAATCTGTCCAAGTGGACATGAATGTGCGCGGTTTGAGTGCCGCTAATCCCCAAAATCTGGTCAAGGTCGGCGATAAAGTAAATATTATTATTCGCAACCAACCAAGGGGCGAAGTCACGATCAAAAAAGTTGATATTTCTACCCCAAAAGTCGTTGCAGCAAAAGCCGATGGCACGGCTGTTTATTTTGAAGATCCCCGCGCCCTCTCCACATCTCAATCGGATCTGGCGATCACCCTTGAAGCGACCGCTAGAGTCACTAATGACGGCGTTGTCTTTGGTAATGAAAAGGTAAAAGTCGGTACATCGATTGACATTGAAGGTCCAAAATATATTATTCGCGGCAGTGCAATGGCAGTGAGATATTAATCATGCAACCCCCATTCCCCCAAGGTTTTGTTTTAAAAGGTCGTTACGCTGTCCTATCAACAATTGGTCAGGGTGGTATGGGGCGCACTTATTTAGCTCAAGATTTAGAACGCTTTAATGAAACCTGTGTCCTGAAAGAGTTTATTCCGCCCCAAGATTCGCAAGAAGTAACCGAAAAAGCCAAAGAACTATTTCGCCGTGAAGCCTCGGTACTTTATCAAATTCGCCATCCCCAAGTCCCAGAATTTCGAGCAACTTTTGAGTCCGAGGGCAGATTATTACTCGTACAAGACTATGTGGAAGGTAAGAATTACCGCAATTTACTGCTCGATCGCCTCAAACAAGGGCAGACCTTCTCGGAAAATGAAATTTTTGCGTTGATGCAGCAGCTTCTACCAGTTTTGACCTATTTACATAGTCACAACATCATCCACCGCGATATTTCTCCCGAAAACCTGATGTTGCGATCGCAGGATAATTTACCTGTGTTGATTGATTTTGGGGTCGTACAGGAAACTAATGCCAAATTAAATTCACAAATGGGCATTCCTGCCTCCACGGTGGCAGGTAAAGCTGGTTATGCCCCACCCGAACAATTACAGTCGGGCAATGCCTATGCCAATAGTGATCTCTATGCCCTCGCCGTGAGTTCGATTGTACTGCTCACAGGAAAAGAGCCACCCGAACTGTTTGATAGCATCAATCTGGCTTGGGACTGGCAAAAATTTACCAACGTTAATCCCGCCTTTGCCAGAGTCATCAACCAGATGTTGAGCTACAAGCCCACCAATCGTTATCGATCAGCCGAGGAAGTAACTCAGGCACTACAAGTTGCTCAAGCTTCTTTTTCTGGGGCAAAGACCTATGTAGTCGGTCGCCAACTGTCTACAAATGTCGCGGCAACATTACCACAAAGGACGGTGGTAGCGGGTGTAAATAATCGTAATCCAGAGAATTACTCGAATAATTACGAGAACAACAATCAAAATAGAAGCAATTCTAGCAATGGGATTAACTGGTTTGTCGGAGTTCTCATCATTTTTGTAGCTGGACTGAGTTCATGGACGGTTACATCCTTGATATTTGGGCGCAATCAGATTACGCCTAGTCCGAATAGCTCGGCGATCGCTTCTCCAACCGCCACATCAAATAATCCCAATGTCAAGAATATCAATACCAGCATTGATCTCAAGTCGATTAGCGAAGGAATCAATAGCGGCTCTCTCAGCAACACAATCACGGCGGGACAGGTAGTAAATGTCCGTTTTAATGGCGAAAAAGATGAGTTACTTACGGTTTCGCTAACGGGTGCGGATTTGCAAATGACCATCCAGAGCGATGATCAAATTGGACTAGACCGTAAAGCGATCGACAATGCCACAGGATATTGGCAGGGGCGATTAAAAAAAGAAGGTGTGTACTACATCAAAATCAAAACCACTGCTACCAATGAAACCACCTATAAACTAGATGTCAAACTAGATGCCCCACCAGCCCCCAAACCGATTCCCACGCCAACTAGCACACCCACGACCACCGCTAAACCCACCACCACACCCACCGCTAGCGAACAGCCAACCAGTACACCAACCGTTGATCCCATTCCCACACCTAGCCCCACAAGTACACCGAGATCGCCTGAGCCTATTCCCACACCTCGCACTACATTTACACCGCGATCGCCTGATCCCACAGCTACTCCAATCGAGCCAATGCCATCAGAGCCGCCCACGCGCTTTGATCCAAATCCGATTCCTCCACCTAGATAAAGTCAATTAATGCAAACCATCGAAATCAAATTTCAAAAATTACATCCTGACGCACAAATTCCCAGTTATGCCCATATTGGTGACGCGGGAGCCGATGTCTATGCTGTTGCTGAGGTGATCGTAGAACCACAAAAACGTGCCGCAATTCCCACGGGTTTAGCGGTCGATATTCCCCTTGGTTACGAAATTCAAGTGCGTCCAAAAAGTGGATTAGCACTCAAGCATGGGATCACGGTGCTTAATTCCCCAGGTACAGTTGATGCTGGTTATCGTGGAGAAATCCAAGTGATTGTGATTAATCTTGGGGATGAGACTTACACTTTTACGAAAGGTCAAAAGATCGCTCAATTAGTTTTAAAACCAGTAATTCAAGCGAATTATGTTGAAGGTGATTTGGGAACTAGCGATCGCGGAGTTGGCGGGTTTGGCAGTACAGGATTAACATAAAAAAAGAGGGCGCTTTGCGCCCTCTTTTTTATAAAAACTTAGCTTGCAGATCCAAGCCCAACATAGGAGCCATAAAAGAATAGACCGACAACAACTAATACACCAGTACCAGCAACGGTAGCAACTAGCCAAAGCGGAATGCGTCCATTTTGAAGCATGAATTTAAACCTCCTGAGAAAATAAGTTTATGAAATGTTATGAAATCTAATTAAAGAAATAGCTAGAGAATAGTAAAACAGTCACGAAAATCAGCAACAGTCCCAAAAAGAGAGAAGTACGATTCAACTCTACAGGTTGGCTATTAGGGTTTTTAGGAGCCATGATAAAAAGTAAAAGGTAAAAAGTAAAAAGGTGAAATCGGACTAGAAGTGCGGTTAGGGGAAACCAAATATGAGTTAGCGGCTAATGAATTGCATAGCAGCGATCGCACCGATAAAAAATACGGTAGGAACGCCTAGCCCATGCACAGCTAGCCAACGGAATGTAAATACAGGGTACTGAATAGGTTGGTTAGGATTGTTGCTTGACATAGTAATTAAATAGTAATGAATACGCAGATTTAAAGCTTGGGATTTTATAGCTTAAGGGGAAGAAAGCGTTAGCGCTATTTTCCGAGTGAATTGATATCTTTTTGTGGATTGTAGCGATCGGTTACTAGAGGAGCTGATTGACGATCTTCGGTGTAATAACCATCGGGACGTGGCGTGCCAAATACGTCATAAGCCAAACCAGTGCTGACAAACAGCCAACCTGCTAGAAATAGAGCAGGAATTGTAAGGCTATGAATTAGCCAATAACGAACACTCGTAATAATGTCGGTAAATGGACGCTCTCCAGTAGTACCTGCCATAACTATCCTCTAAAATGTGTAATGTCTAAAAGTCTTTAACTTAAATAATAATTTACTATTGTACCAAAATGTCGAAACCTGATTTTTTGCAAGTCACTTGTAAGGAGATTAGATTTATGTGGTTACAGGCAAAATTTCTTTTATATGACAGACATAAGATTTTTAGTGGTTAACACGGTAAAATTAAGAATAAAATAATATTGATTACAATCAAATAATCAAACACAGTTTAAAAAATATCAAACCTTCAGTTTAGGAGCCAAATAGAATGGTCAGTCAACTGAGTAAACCTATATCCAAGGAAGTCGAGATTATTTATCCAGAAAGTGATGGCAAACCAATGGCTGACAATACCAAACAGTTTGAACTGATCGTAGAAATTAAGAAAGGCTTAGATTGGCTATATCTCAACGATCCGCAAGTATTTGTGGCTGGCGATCTATTTTGGTATCCCGTCCAAGGGCAGAACACGATCGTGACTGCTCCTGATGTGATGGTCGTATTTGGTCGTCCTAAAGGCGATCGCGGTTCCTATCGTCAATGGCAAGAGGATAATATTGCGCCCCAAGTTGTTTTTGAGATTCTTTCACCCAGCAATAGCCGCCATGAGATGAGCAAAAAACTCCTCTTCTTCGATCGCTACAATGTCGAAGAATATTATCTCTATGACCCAGAAGCCAATCTGCTTGACATTTGGCTCCGCACCACCGATGGATTAGAGCCAATTTTCTCGAATGAAGACTGGGTTAGTCCACGTCTCAATGTGCGCTTCGACATATCCACAGGTCGGTTACAACTTTATCGCCCTGATGGTACAAAATTTCAATCCTACATCGAGGTAAATCAGCGACTGAGTGAAGCGGAAGCGTTGCTGCAAAAATATCGCGATCGCTTTGGAGATCTCCCCACCGAAGGCTAAAGTCTGGGAAATTGAGTGTGACATCCCGCCTTTTTAGGGCGGCTTTATATTACTGTAGACTGATAACATTGTTCTAGTTTTGACGGGGAGCAGCCGTTAAAAAATGAGATTAAGGAAGTTTTGTGCTTGCTTAATTTCAAGATGGGGAAAGTTTGGTGAAAGTCCAACGCTGTACCGCAACTGTAAAAGTAGCCAGACATTATGCTACATAGAGTCAGGATGCCCGCTAGAACTAGCTTATTAAATTGTTTATATCTGCGAGTTACAGAGTATGAATTTAAATATGAATGTAGATTTCTCGAAATTTTTTGCGTCCGTTAAGTCGAAGGGCTTAGTGATCGCATTAGGATTTAGCCTCTTAGTTGTGGCTAGTCCAGCCTCAGCGCACCATCCGATGGGTGGTCAGATTCCTAGCAACTTTTTTGAAGGTTTTCTGTCAGGTTTAGCCCATCCTGTAATTGGGTTTGATCACCTCGCTTTTATTATTGCGATCGGTTTGGTTGCTGCTCTTAAGCCTCAAGGTTGGTTGATGCCGATCGCCTTTGTTTTGTCGGCAATGCTTGGTACGGGTATTCATTTATTGGGCGTAAGCTTACCTGTAGTTGAGTTGATTGTTTCCGCCTCAATTTTGTTGTTTGGGATTTTGTTGGCAATTAAGAACAGTCCTAATGTTTTGATGATGCTTGCTCTATCGGCAGTTGCAGGTTTATTTCATGGATATGCTTATGGCGAAGCAATTTTTGGCGCTCAAACCACAGCTTTAGTTGCTTATTTATGTGGATTTACTGTAATTCAGTTAGTGATTTCGGGTGCAGCCTTCTTTGCAGGTCAAAAAGTTCTTAAGGGTGATTTTGCTAATTTATCGCCCAACTTGCGATCGGCGGGCTTGGTAATTTGTGGCGTTGGTGCTGCATTTCTCGCATCAAATATTTCATCTCTGATTCTGCCAGCACCGAAGGTTTAGAGTAAGTTTTTTCTTTATCTAAAAAACGTAGGGGCAATTCATGAATTGCCCCTACGTTATGAAGAAGGTGTTTTTTAAATTTTATAGAGATAATTATGGGAGCGAAAATACCTGTAACTGTGATTACTGGCTTTTTGGGCAGTGGCAAAACCACTTTAATCAGAGAACAGTTACAAAATAATCAAGGTCGGCGGATTGCTGTCCTTGTCAATGAATTTGGTGAGATCGGCATTGATGGCGACTTACTCCGTTCTTGTCGGGTGTGCGATGAAGATGGCAAAGAAATCACCCCGAATATTGTCGAATTAACTAATGGTTGTCTTTGCTGCACAGTGCAGGAAGAATTTTTGCCCACCATGCAAGAACTACTAAAAAGGCGCGATCGCATTGATTGCATTCTCATTGAAACTTCTGGATTAGCTTTACCGAAACCCCTCATTCAAGCCTTTCGTTGGCAAGAAATTCGCAATGCCGCCACCGTTGACGGTGTAATTGCGGTTGTGGACTGTGAAGCATTGGCTAGTGGTCGCTTGGTGAGTGATCTTGATGCATTGGACGCTCAGCGCCAACTTGATCCCAATCTTGATCATGAGACTCCCATTGAAGAATTATTTGAAGATCAGTTAGCCTGTGCCGATTTAGTGATCTTGACTAAAAATGACTTGGTTAATGCTGAAGATCAAAACAAAGTGCAGTCTTGGCTAAAGCAAGAATTGCGTGATGGTGTCAAGATTGTCGCTTGTGGTGATGGCAAGGTTAGCTCAGAAATTCTCTTGGGCTTTAATGCGGCGGTTGAGGATAATCTTGATTCTCGTCCGAGTCATCATGATACGGAAGAAGAACATGAGCATGATGATGATATTAATTCGATTAATATCGTTACCGATCGCACCTTTGAGCCAAATCAGTTACTTACCGCACTCAAACAGGCGATCGCCGATCAAGAAATTTATCGCATCAAGGGCTTTGTGAATGTCCCGAACAAGCCAATGCGAATGGTTTTACAAGGTGTAGGCGATCGCCTTGAAACCTCCTATGATCGTCTTTGGGCTAGTGATGAAACTAGGCAGACGCGCTTAGTGTTTATCGGTCAAAGTTTAGAGCGATCGCAAATTGAAGCGGCGCTAAGTTTATAGATGAATGAGAGCGCGTTGCGCTCTCATTCATGAATTATTTTTTTGGAATTTTCTCAATTGCAATCTACTACAGCTATTTGTCCCACTCTCTTTAATGCCACGACAACCGAAAATGGCATTCTTTCGCGTATCCGTTTCCCTGCGGGATTGATTACCTCCGACCAATGTGACTTACTTGCAACCGTAGTTAGTAAACTTGGTAATGATGAAATCCAAATTACTAATCGGGCTAATCTGCAAATCCGTACCAGCCAAGTTTTGACTGAAGAAATTCTGCTGGATTTTCAAGACTATGGACTTGCCTCTAGTACAGAAAGTACAGATGGGTTGCGAAATATTATGGCGAGTCCGATCGCAGGGATTGATCCCCATGCCAAGGTTAATACAATTCCTTTGGTGAAAGCATGGAATCTGTATCTCTCTCAACATCCTGAATTAGGGATTTTATCAAATAAATTTAGTGTCTGCTTTGATGGCGGCGAAGTGATTAACGTTAGCGATCGCCCCAATGATATTTGCTTTGTTGCAGTTGAGTTAGATCGCGAGATTTATTTTCGTTTGCATCTAGGTTTGGGCGATCCAGTAGTGGGGATTTTAATCCCTCAAAAACAAGTTATCGAATTTTTGGCTGCCATGACCGAGGTTTATCGGGAGTATACGCAGCGAAAGCTAGATCAAGATTTATCACAGAATTTGCGATCGCGTCCTCCTCGATTAAGAGAACTTCTTCATGATTGGGGTGTTGAGCGCTATTTAAGATTAGTGGAAGAGATGGTTGGGAGTTTTGAATGGATAGAAGAGATCCCCCCCAGCCCCCCTTGTGAAGGAGGGAGAATTAAGAGTAGTGAGTCTTTTAAAAGTGAGAAAATTGCTAATATAGGAGTTCATCCTCAAAGGCAATTAGGACTGGTTTATGTTGGGGTGGTCATTCCTTTGGGAAGATTAACTTCATGGCAACTGCGGGGTTTAGCCAATCTCGCCAAACAATATGGTGGCGGCGCTTTGCGGTTAACGCCTTGGCAAAATATTTTGATTACTGATATTCAGGAATCGCTAATAGAAGTAGTCACGCGAGAGATTGCTAATTTAGGATTGTCAATTGCTGCGAATGATCCCTATGCCGCGATCGCTGCTTGTTCAGGAATTAAGGGCTGCAAATCAGCTCAAACTGATACTCAGAGTGATGCGAAAGCGATCGCTACACATTTAGAAAAATGTATTCAACTTGATTATCCAATCAATATGCATTTTACGGGCTGTGATAAATCATGCGCTCAGCATCATTCTAGTGATATCACGTTCCTTGGAATAGAATCAAATTCTGATACTTACAAAGTTTATATCGGTGATGGTGAGATTGATTTTGGTCGGGAACTATATGCAGAATATTCGGCAAAAGATTTACCTCATCTAATGGAACGATTGCTAAATATCTATCAGAATCAGCGTCAAAATCCAGACCAAAGTTTCCGAGAATTTGTCAATCAATCTCACCTTAAAGAACTTCAACAAAAACTTGACCATGCTTGACTATATTCGTGATGGGAATGAAATATATCGTCAGTCCTTTGCCACAATCAGGGCTGAGGCGGATTTGACGAGCTTGCCAGAGGATCTGAAAGTGGTCGCTGTCAGGCTGATTCATTCCTGCGGCATGACTGATATTGTGAGAGATCTTGATTATTCTCAAGATGTCGTCAGAAGCGCTAGAGAAGCCCTGAAAAATGGCGCGAATATTCTCTGTGATGCTCAAATGGTGGCAAATGGAGTTACTCGTAAACGCTTACCTGCAAATAATGCGGTGATTTGTACTCTCAATGAACCTGAAGTACCCAAACTTGCTAAGCAAATGGGCAATACGCGATCAGCGGCGGCGATGGAACTTTGGCGATCGCCCAATCATCAATCGCCCAATAAATCGCTCATTGGTGGATCAATCATCGCGATCGGCAATGCCCCCACAGCTTTATTTCGACTTCTAGAAATATTGGATGAAATGCTGGATCAAGATTTGCCCAAACCAGCCGCTATACTGGGATTTCCCGTTGGTTTTGTCGGTGCGATCGAATCAAAAGCAGCATTGGCTGCTAATAGTCGTGGTGTACCTTTTTTGACGATTCATGGTCGGCGAGGAGGAAGTGCGATGTGCGCCGCCGCCTTAAACGCCCTTGCGATGGAAAATGAGTTATAGCAATTCAAGATAAGTAGGGGCAATTCATGAATTGCCCTTACCGTAGCAAAATTCTCCCATGATTGATTTAGGATAAAATTATATGAACGAAGTTAAAGAAGGAACTCAAGCAAAAGGAAATCTCTATGGATTAGGGATTGGACCTGGCGACCCAGAACTATTAACGCTGAAGGCGCATCGCATCTTAACTTCAGTACCTGTAATTGCCTATCCCACTATGGAAAATGGCAAAGTTTTAGCCAGAGCGATCGTGGCGGATTATATTCGTCCAGAACAGATTGAAGTCCCCATGCCACTTCCATTTAGTGTAGAACGGTCCTCTCAACCCTATTACGATATTGCTGCCGAAAAGATTGCCGAACATTTAGCGGCGGGGCGAGATGTAGCCGTCCTTTGCGAAGGTGATCCGATGCTCTACGGTTCCTTTATGTATATATTCAATCGCCTCTCTGACCGATTTCATACAGAAGTTATACCAGGAATTTCTTCCACCTTTGCTAGTGCTGCTATGCTTGGCGCTCCCCTCACCTATCGCAATGATGTCTTGAGTATCATGCCTGCAACTTTAGAGGCTGATATCTTGCGCGATCGCTTAGCGGTTGCTGATGCCGCGATTATTATTAAACTCGGTAGACATTTCGCAAAGATCAAGTTAGTTTTACAAGAATTAAATCTATTTGAACGCGCACTATATATTGAACGGGCGACATTGCCCAATCAAGTTATTAAACCGATTGCGGAAGTCGAGCCTACTCAGGTTCCCTATTGGGCGATCGTGATGATACCAAGCAAAACTAATCCCCAGTAAAACTGCCCATGTGTAGCTACTTAACCGCTTATTTTCATGCAATTAAAATCTCTTTCTCAATCTTTTAATGTTTTATTGTTAGTTCCCACGGGCATTAACGCCGCAATCGGTGGTTATGCGGGTGATGCCTTACCCGTAGCGAGAGCGATCGCTTGTATTGCCGACAACCTGATCACCCATCCCAATGTCTTAAACGGCGCGAGTTTATATTGGTCGATGCCGAATGTTTTATATACCGAAGGTTATGCAATTGATCGCATGGCAAAGGGAGATTGGGGATTGCGTCCTGTCCGTTCCAATCGGATTGGCGTAATTCTCGATCGCGGTATGGAACCAGATTTAGAACTGCGTCACCGTCAAGCGATCGCCGCCGCTCAAGCGACATTAGGTTTAAATATTACTGATGTATTAGTTACTGATAGTGATCTTGGCGTAGAACTGCGATCAGGAGAATCAGGTGCGACATGGGGGACGATCGCTAATCTTGATAGTTTGTTGAGAGCCGCCGAGAAATTAATTACGGTTTCCAAAGTACAGGCGATCACCGTTGTCGCTAGATTTCCTGACGATCCTGATAGCGAAGCATTACAAAACTATCGCCAAGGTAAAGGTGTGGATGCTCTCGCTGGTGCTGAAGCCGTAATTAGTCATGCGATCGTCCGTGAATTTGCCATACCCTGCGCCCATGCCCCCGCGCTGCAACCGTTACCTCTCGATCCCACCGTGTCACCCCGCGCTGCTGCCGAAGAATTGGGCTATACGTTTCTGCCCTGTGTGCTAGTTGGTTTAAGTCGCGCCCCAAAAATTATTACCCAGCCTGAATTTTTTCGCGATGACGATATTACTGCTGAAAATATTGATGCGATCGTCACGCCCTACAGTGCCTGTGGTGGTGCAGGTTTACTCGCCTTAAATCATCAGCCCCATATCCAGACTATTTTTGTCAAAGAAAATCAAACAGCCCTTAACGTAACACCCGAAATGTTAGGTTTAAGCAGTATTCAAGTCGAAAATTATTGGGAAGCGATCGGGGTTTTAACCGCTTTGAAAGCAGGAATTAATCCACAAAGTTTGAGAAATATTTTTTGTTAACATAGTAGGAATTATTCAGAAAATAAAAAATAGATACATAGCATGACAACAAAATTGCTTTATGAATCAGATTTTTATCATTGGACAGTAGATCAGGTTCGGAGTTTGCGTTTGGGTAAACTTGATAGCTTAGATTTAGAAAATTTAGCGGAAGAGATTGAATCTTTGGGTAATCAGCAAAGATCGGAATTAGAAAATCGATTAGCAATTTTATTAGGGCATCTACTCAAGTGGGATTTGCAGCCAAATTTGCGTGGTAAGAGTTGGCGATCAACTATTCGCGAACAAAGACGACAAATCCAAAAGCTAATCACAAAAAATCCTAGCCTCCAATCCTATTTGGACGAGGCAATGTCAGAAGGCTATGAATCAGCTTTAGATCTAGTGGTGCGGGAAACACCTTTTGATTACCAAGAGTTGCCTCAGGGGTGTCCCTATGCGATCGC
>JBILGV010000190.1:0-2754 GCA_044350865.1 Pseudanabaena sp.
CGCAAAAATATTAAGAATTTTTTTGGTAAACCAATGATCGCATGGTCAATTGAGACAGCGATCGCTTCTGGACTATTTGACCAAATTATTGTTTCCACCGATGATCCAGAAATTGCTGAAGTCGCCAGAAATTATGGAGCCGAAGTACCGTTTTTCCGTCCTGCCAATCTGTCTAATGACTATACGGGGACAACTGAGGTAATTGCCCATGCAACTCAATGGCTCATTGATCAAGGTTTAGCTGTTTCTACTGTCTGTTGTATTTATGCGACAGCCCCTTTTATGCAGGTCAAAGACTTGATCAAAGGCTTACAAGCTTTAGAGTCTGGTCGTTGGAGTTATGCATTTTCAGCAACAGACTTTGCTGCTCCAATCTTTCGCGCATTTACAGAAAATCCTGATGGTGGCATCGAGATGTTTTTTCCAGAACATTTTCTAACGCGATCGCAGGACTTGCCCAGAGCGCTCCATGATGCAGGGCAGTTTTATTGGGGACAGCCATCGGCTTGGCTAGAGGGCAAACGCATTTTTGATCGTCATTCCTTACCGATCGTCATTCCTAGATGGCGGGTACAGGATATCGATAGTGAAGAAGATTGGATACGCGCCGAGATGATTGCACCTATGATTATGATTAATAAGCTTTAAACTAATTGTTAAAAAGATCTTTTATGGCATTTAATAGCGAACAGGAAAAGTTTTGGGCAACAACGTATGCCGAAAATTACATTAGAAAAAACCAAGAGTTTGATCATAATCTTGGTGCTGAAGCATGGGGAAAAATGTTGGCAAATCTTGATGGAGATATCAAAACATATCTAGAATGTGGTTGTAATATTGGTCGCAATATTGAACAAATTAATAGGGTTTTACCGAACGCTCAACCTTCAATTATTGAAATTAGTAAACCTGCCTTTAACTTTGTCTGTTCTCGCTATAGTTTGATAAATGCTTTTAATGGAGCTATCTTAGAATCATCTTTTGATAAGGACTCTTTTGATTTAGTATTTACGATGGGAGTATTGATACATATCAATCCTGAACAACTACTTGATCATTTGGGAAAAATGTTTCGATATTCATCGAAGTATATTTTGATGGGTGAATACTTTAATCGCACACCAATATCAATTGAGTATCAGGGCGAAAAAGATAAATTGTTTAAGCGAGACTTTGGAAAGCTATTCATTGAGAACTTTGATGTAAAGTTGCTTGATTATGGATTTCTCTGGGGACATATTTATGATTCTGCTGGTTTTGATGATGTAACTTGGTGGCTATTTGAGAAAAAGAAAGATTTTGCCTTGTAATCAAGTTAATTGGCTTTTAAATTATTGGAAATTCAATAACGAATGAGTTTATCTCCACTAAGTGTTTTGATTGTTGGCTGTGGCAATATTGCAGGTAGATTTGATATGAATCGCCCCCCAACAGATTTGCCTTTTACTCATGCAGGAGCTTATAGCCGCGATCGCCGTTTTCATATTACTGCTTGTGTAGAGCCTGATGATTTAGTGAGTACAGAATTCATGGAATTTTGGTCTGTGCCAATCGGGTTTCGAGCAATTGATGAAGTCTTGAGTAGCGATGAGAAGTGTGATGTAATCAGTATTTGTTCTCCTACGCACTGTCATGCTCATGATCTTGAGATAGCAATAGGTCTGAATCCCAAATTGATTTTTTGTGAAAAGCCCGTCACGTCATCTTTTGCGGAAACCGAAAGACTGGTTGGGGAATGTAAGAGATTGAATATTCAGCTTGCGGTAAACTATACCCGCCGTTGGGATCGAGACGTTACTCAATTGCAAACAAACATCCACAATGGTCAATGGGGGCAGCTAAGATCAGTGATTGGCTGCTACAACAAAGGATTGTTAAACAACGGTTCGCATCTGCTAGATCTACTAAATTTTTTGCTGGGTACAATCAGTATTATCAATGTTGGCAAGCCAATTCATGATTTTTTTGAACATGATCCCACTGTGCCAATGTGGTTAGAAACTGAGAATGGCTGCCCGATTCATATTGTGGCTGGTCATGCCCAAGATTACGCGCTCTTTGAAATTCAGTTTATCTTCTCAACGGGGATATTAATAATGGAAGATGGTGGGATGTTTTGGCGTAGTCGTCAGGTTGTCGATAGTGAAACCTTTAAAGGCTACCGATCTCTTACCGATAGTGTTAGAAATGTTGGTAATTATCCCCATGCCATGACCCAAGCCATTGATAATATCTATCGAGCCATTATTCAAGGCGAGCGCCTAGCTAGTACAGGTGAGACAGCACTCGCCACTCAATCTATGTGTGAGAAAATTAAACAAGCCAGTTCTATTGCATAGAATCAGAAAAATATGATATTAGCCCATCACCAAGAACTTGCCCTATTTGGAGGCGATAAAACGATTCAAACGGCTTTTCAGCGCTATAATCCGATTGGTGTTGAAGAAGTGATTGCCGCTAAACAAGTAATTGAAAGTGGTGTGCTGTCTCAGTTTTTGGGAACTTGGCACGAGGATTTTTATGGTGGTCCGAAGGTTCAGGAATTTGAAAGCGCTTGTGAGGATTACTTTGAAGTTGAAAATGCTATCACCGTTAACTCATGGACTTCGGGATTAATTGCTGCGGTAGGCGCGATCGCTATTGAGCCAGGGGATGAAGTGATTGTTAGTCCTTGGACGATGTGTGCCAGTGCTACTGCCATTTTGCATTGGAATGCTATTCCTGTTTTTGCCGATATTGAACCAGAAACTTTTA
>JBILGV010000150.1:0-8192 GCA_044350865.1 Pseudanabaena sp.
AAAAATATTTGTCTGCCTTTCCTGCATTGATTCCTAACCTCTTCTATCTCTTAGTTATTGTAACATTTATCTATTCTAATTCCTCTAACCCCTTGCCATGTCTATACCTATTTTTAGAGATGCCCTTTTGATGTCAATGATTTATCAACCGATGACATTCAATCCATCTCTTCCCAATGTCAACAAATGGGTTGGAGTTTCACGTACAGCAATGTTCAATGTCATATCAAACCATTGCATCAAGATAAGGCTACTGGTTTGATGTCGGTTCTAAAAAAATATTTTCCTGAACTTAATTCGCAGCAAGTGTTAACTGTTGGCGATAGTCCCAATGATGAAGCGATGTTTGATGCTGATCTATTTCCCCTCTCGGTCGGTGTGGCAAATATTCGCCATTATCAAGATCAAATGTTGCATTTACCCAAGTACCTGACTCAAGCTTCCGAGTTTGCTGGGTTTTCTGAGTTGGCAAAATTATTACTACAAAATTAAAAAGCGGCGCGATGCGCCGCCTCTTAATTTTTGACAAGGACTGACAATTTATCGATCGCCTCTCATCAATAACAATTGCACCAGTTGCAAGGCTGCATAAATCGCTGTTGCTACATACGTCCATGCCGCCGCATTCAAGACACTCCGAGCGCCCCGATTTTCATCACCTTGCAAAATTCCTAGCTCGTCAATAAGTCTCAAAGCGCGGCTTGATGCATCAAACTCAACGGGTAAAGTGACGATGTGAAACAGAATCGCTCCTGCAAACAAAATAATGCCAATGTTGATAAAAACAGTACTCAAGCTACCCAATGAGGTCAAAAATAGCCCTGCCATCACCATCAGTGGTCCAAAGTTTGCGCCGATATTTGCCACTGGTACTAGCGAGGCACGAATATTCATGAATTGATAGCCCCGTACATCTTGCAATACGTGACCACATTCATGAGCGGCGATCGCGGCGGCGGCTAGGGATGACGATGCGTATACCGACTCCGATAATCGCACTGCTTTGGCAGATGGGTCGTAATGATCGGTCAGTTGTCCTTCGATTTGCTCAACGGTGACATCATGAATCCCCATGCGTTGCAAGATCGTCTTAGCTACCTGTGCGCCTGTCATCCCTAAACTCGATTGAATTTCGGCATATTTTTCGTAGGTAGCTTTGACGCGATGTTGCGCCCAAAACATCAAGATCATCCCTGGAATCAGAATCAGGTAAGACGAGTGAAAGTACATAAACTCTTCTCCTTTAGTAATGTCTAAGACTCATTATCCCCTTGCTCTATGAGCCTCTGGCGGTAGTGAAAACACTACTCTCAAAGCCTATCAAGTCATTGTAGTCAGCAAAGCAGGAAAATCCCTAAATACTATGAATACTGAAATCACGCATTGCTGCAAAACAGTGTTCCAGATGACAGTTTCGTGACTTGGCAGCAAAATTGAGGCTGACATTAATAAAATTTTGATCTTTTCTAGATCACATCTAGAGCGATCGCTGTATGCTTAAATTGCACTTTTTTATCTACAGGAGATTACTTAAGTTTTTTACCCCTTCAAACCAAAAAGCCAGTGACTGCAACCACTAGCTTTTTGAAAACCCGAAGGTACAAATTAAATTTTTTGGAAACGGGCAGAGCTGCTTTGACAAGGCAAGATTTGTTCGATGCTTTCTTATATCTTAAACGCAAGATACGAGTTTAGCAACACTTTTTGCTGCAAATTTTTTAAATTTGTCAAAAACAACAATCGAACAAGTCTAAAAAGTCTATCCGTTTCCTGATTGAAATCGCTACAACCCTTACAATCAGGACAACTTAGATGTTTTTAAAGTCACAAGACTTGTTAAGAGAGATCTATCGAAAGATCTCCCTTAGCAGGCTCGTTGGAGGTCAAATATAATGATCTCCTTAAATAACCAGTATTCTTCTAGAAAGTTTTCACCAACTAAATCAAATAACCCTTGTCCGATTTGCGATGACATCAAAGGTAAATGCCGAATTGCTTCTGATAACCAAGATTTCGTCCTGTGCATGACCCATCCTAGTGATGTCAGTCTGGCTGATTGGAAATATCTGGGCGAAACCAATGGCAGTTACTTTGCTGGGAAATATGTCCGCAAACGTCCTGAGTCTGAATCGGATCGCCAAGAGCGTCGTGATAGAAATTTAAGGCTGCGGATTGCTCAACAAAAGGCAAAACGGGATGGTTTGGCTAAGTTGCCTGATGCTGTTCAGCGCGATCGCCTTTATCAAAGCTATTTACAGAAACTTGGTTTAGATAGTTTAGATAGAGCCGATTTAGTAAGTCGTGGCTTATCCGAAGTAGAAATTCAATATTTAGGTGCGAAATCAACTAGTTCTGGCTATATTCTGCCAATTAAGAATCCTGATGGCAAAATTCTCGGTTTTCAAATCCGTTTACGCGATGCTGCATCAGGGCGCTATCGTTGGCATAAACCTTTTGGAATCTCGGCGCAACAACAAAATGGTGAGTTACCTCTTGCTTTTCATGGTGATATTCAAGTTGGTTGTCAGCGTGTAGTTTTGGTCGAGGGTACTGGTGTTAAGCCTTACTTAGCTGCAAAGTTGCGTAATTGTGTGGCGATCGGGGCTTCGGGTGGTCAGTTTGTCGTGAGTAAAGAAACTTTACAAAGTTACTTTGATGCGATTGGGGCTAATCCTGAATTGACTCGGTTGGAATATGCGATCGATGCGGGTGACATTGCTAACCCGTCCGTGATGCGCCGCCATGAGAAAAATCTTGATTTTCTAGGTGAGCTAGATTTTGCCATTGATGTTCTCTGGTGGGAGCAGTTTGCTAAAACTGATGATGATATTGATGAGTTATCTAGTGGGGCAGCTATTCAGCTTTTGACGGTTGACCAGTTTTTTCAGATTGCGAATTACCAGCCCAAGCCTAAGTTTTCGCCGATCCAATGGTTGAAAGATAAACTTTTTCCCAAGAAGACTGCTAAGGGTTTTACTAATAAGGTTGAGAGATCGCCTCAACCCACCTTGCCCCAGTTTGAATATGAGTCAGGCACAAGACTTGATGCTTGGTGCAATTCGTTATTAACTCACAAACATATACTTGATGCCTCAGCAACAGGTACGGGCAAAAGTTATGATGCGGGGCGATTGCGTCCTGAGTTATTTGATGGTGTTGATCGGATTATCTATATATCTAATGATTCGCGGAATGTCACGACTCCCACTTTGCAAGATTGGGAAATTTTACCTGCACGTCACAATGGTTTGACTAATAAATCTGGCAAGTTACGCCGTGCTAAGTCGGGTGAGTCTTTGGATACTAAGGCGAATTGCTCTCGGACTGGAGCTATTTCCGCTTTGCGTGATAAGGCAATTTCCGATACAAAGATTATTTGTGAGACTTGCCCTTGGCTTAATGCTTGCCGAGGTAGTTCAGGAGATGGCTTTGGTTTTCGACATCAAAGGGCGATCGCTTTTAATTCTAAGATTTTGCGATCGCATCCCATGAGTTTGCCTAGTCCTGATGAGTTTGATTATTCCAAAACTTTACTTGTCTGGGAGGAGGTGTCGGAAAGTTTAACAACGATGCGCCAAGTTTCAGTTAGCCGTGAAGATGTGGATAAGGCGATCGCCCTTTTGTCTCGTTCTCATCTTGACAATAAACAGCAAATTATTGATGTGCTGAATAAGTTGCATGGGTTATTGGCTGATAAGTCCTATCACGGTCTGGATTTTCATGGAATTAAATCGGCTATTCCTGAAATTATTGATACGACTTTACTGGTTGAGTTGCTTAAACCTGATCTATCAATTCTCGATACGGTTGATGGGATTGCCGATTCTGAGTTTGAAAATGCTAAAGGTAAGGATAAGCGAGAGTTAGCAAAACTTCATGCTTTGCTCAAGCGCGAGACTACTTTCCATACTGATGAAATTAGGCAAAAGATTGACCGTGAGGTTTTGAAACAATGGCTAGTAGAGTTTTTGAATATTCTCTCTGGTGCGATTTCTCACGGTGATTTACATATTCAATATGAGAAATTGACAGTTTCTTTGGCTGATTCGCGTTTGCGTGATATTGCTCACAAATCAGCAGCTAATCTCTATCTGGATGCCACGGTTGATGTCACAGATCTATCAATGCGCCTCAATGTTCCTGTTCATAGGATTAAGCAATCGGGTGAATTGGTGATGCCAAAGATTTTTCAGGTCAATAATCTGGGGCGGTTAGGGATGCAGCGTCGTGAGGAAAAGACGGCTAAGGTTGAGGCGATTATTGCTCGTCTTACTGAGCTTGATCCCACGACTAGAGTGATTGATTTTAAAAAGTTTGCCAAAAATCAGGATGGCTTCTGGTTTCGCGATTCTCGTGGTTCTAATGATTTTAAATTGGCAAAAACTTTTGTAATTGTTGGTACTCCTTGCGCCAATATTGCCATGCTTCGCGCTGATTATGTAGCAATGACGGGGTTACATCCAATTGATAAAGATGCTGATTTTGCGTCGTTTGTTGATCGCCATATTTTGGCGACGGTAATGCAGTGTTTTGGCAGGAAGGCAGGCGATCGCTTTCAAGATGGTGACGTTATTTACTTTTTGTCAGATTTTGACCTTGGTGATATTCCCCATACTCTTATTAAATCTGGTGATATCACAACCGATGCGATGACTAACTTGGAGCTTTTACAACTTCAGGTGGCTCAGGTAATTAATGCTGTTGCCGATGGTGGTTTTGATTTGCTGAATGCTTCAGAACGCCAATTATGTCAGTATTTCGGGATTACTCGCGGGATGCTGCGTTACCATTTTGATTGGATCAAACCGTTATTAGATATTCTATATAACAACTTGATCCAAAGTTTTAATGAAAATTTGGTTTTGCTTACTGATTCTGCTGATCTGGAGATCGTTGATCTTTGGGCTGGTGTAACTGAGTTGTTTTTGACCGAGAATCTGCTGATAAAAGATACTTTGATTGGGATTTTTGAGTTTTTTGCTCAGCATATCCCGTATTATTTGCATGATTATGTGTTGGCTAGGCTTTCTGCTGAGGCTCGATATAAGTTGTTTTCTACTTTGGCGGTTTTGGCGTTCTAGCTTAGTGGTGCAGAAAACTTTTTGAGGTCTTATTTGAGATTTTATTTAGGTAAATTAGCAGATTGAAACATCCTATTTATAAGGCTTTGAATAAAGGTTATTTGTTTCTCATTCCTTAGTAATAATAGTTTCTAATTGACTGAGCAATTGTTCTAACTGCTCAATTTTATCTGGGTTACTCCAGAGAGCTTTGTCCTTCTTAATCATTTGTACAGTTTGGATTAACCTTTGCTTGATGTCAGTAGAAGCAGATGGTGTTATCTTGCTATTAATTGCTTGAATTCGTTGTTTAATCTCTGATAAGGTTAAATTATCGCGTATAACTTCTGCTATTAGTTTTTGTTGTTTGTCTGTATCTTTGAGACTAGCAATTAACACGCCCTTGGTATATTGAATTTCGCCTTGACGAATTTTGTCTAAAATCTCTTGTGGTTTCTTTAGTAAAGGTAGTCGGGTCGTCACAAATGACTGCCATGTAATTTTCCCAAAAGCATCGAAAACTTGCTTGACTATTTCAGATTCTTGGCTAACCAAAACGTTTTGGTTAGTTGTGCTTTTTGCAGCATTGTTCATTCGGTAAAGTAGTCTTATTACCTCTTCAGATTTGTATCCTAGCTGAATTTCAAGCAGCCTTAAAGTATTGTCTAACTCCTCCAGTGCGCTAAAGTCTCGACGATTAGCATTTTCTGAAATAGCAGCCTGAAAAGCAGTGCGATTGTCCCAATTGAATACCTTAATTGGCACTGCTTCCATGCCAATTATTCCCGCAGCTTTGAATCTGCGTAGCCCTGCGACTAACTCATACTTTCCATCCCTATCGGGATGAGGCCGAACCCAAAGAGGCGATCTAATCCCGTTTGGCTTGATATCATTAAAAGCCCATTGACTGAGTTCATTCAAGTCATAATAGTGTCGGACTGGTTTACCATCAGGCACAAAGGTATATGTGCAAAGAACATTTACATGAGGCGTTAGTTGCTCTTTTGTTTCTTGAGCAATTTGAGTAATTTTTTGCGTAATCGCTTGACCAAAAACAAAACTCAGTTCATCATTTTCAGCGATTGCATCTTTCAACTTGCGTCGTGGTGTCATACTTCAGTCTCAAATAAGTTCAATGCTTCTATTAAAAGCTCAGTGAAAGCATTAGCGGCTGATTTTGGAGAACTACCTTTCATACGAAACACCGTACTCCCTTGTCCAGGCGCATCTTTGATACATTGGCGATCAGGTATAACTGTATTTAGTAAAGGTAAGATACCAGTTTTTAATGCTTCTTGGGCTTCGCGTAATAAAATTGTGTTTTCTTTTACAGCATTTAAATACACCGCAGCAATTGGTGCTCCATCTCGAATCTCTCTGGCTTGCCTTACAAACTGTACAATCTTGCCAGTACTTGCGAGATCTATCATAGAGTCGCGACAAGGGATTAGAACAAGATTAGAGCGAATTAGTAATGCTTTTGTGACTTCACTGGCGTTGCCGGGACCATCAACAATTAGGATATCGTAGTGATCGCTTAGTTTAGGCAGTTCATCAAATAATTCCTCTGGATCTTTAATAACTTTACAAGGAAGATCTAGTTCTTTAAGCCAACTCGATGAACTTTGTTGTCCATCTGCATCTACCAAAAGAGTGGAGTAGCCCTGTTTTATAAACCAATCAACTGCATGAACTGCTCCTGTTGACTTTCCAGAGCCACCTTTTTGATTTGTAAAAGTCACAATTTTAGGTGTGTGTTTCAGGATTGTTTTGTTTTCCTTGGACTTTGATTTAGGCATAAATTAAATAACTAAAACGCATATTTAAAGCGATCCCTAGTTTATAAAGACAAGTATACAATCTAACCAAAACGTTTTGGTTAGATTGTACTTAATTTTAGGGTTAGCTGCTGTAGTTAAATTGGGAATATAAATATCTCTGTTCCTTTTATGAGATCTCCTTCGGCAAATGCTCTCAAGGTTGAACGAACTTCCTGCCTCTCCTGTAATTCTTAACTGCGATCGCGTATCAAGATCAACCAGAGTAAAATCTAAAAGCTGAAACACCATTGGCAGATTTGCATCTTCAGGAGTTTGTCTCGCAGTCGAAATGACATCCCATAAATCCAACTTAAGCTGTTTAAATTTTATAGCTTGTCCAGAAACAAGATTGCGAGCATTTTGCGCTCATAACCCTATTAATTTGAATGACAAGGGCAAGGACGTAAAGGACAAAGCCAAGGATCGAGACGTTCTTGACTAGCAAATTTCTTAATTCCATAACTTGACTCTAGCAAAACCAATACCTTCTGGACATAAGTATGCACTTGGGTCGCAACCATTCCCGCACAATGGATTGGTGGAACCGCCGCAAACTTTTCTTGCCCTTTCCAAATCTGAACAGCGATTGCATGAATTGGTGTATCTGTTCCCGACTGTCGATAAACCACTAAAACAGCCCAAAAAATCGACGCGAATTCATCAGTATTTATAACTAAATTTTCATCGGAATCACCACGCTTGCGAGAGCGAATCAAATTACGGCGATCACGATGACGGGCATAGGAACGGCGACTATAGCAAACCGCAGGATTCCAACAGCGATCACCATTATTGCCATGAAGTTCTTGACCCTGAGATGCAGAGAGCATCGCACACTTTTTACACTTTTCGGGGATACCTTTAGTCATGTTTGGGTAAAGAATAACTTAATAGAACTGCTTAAGACTTTTCGTTAGATTCGCGGATTAAGCTCTGGTATCGTACTGTTTGGAAATCAAATGTGTTATGAATACATCTCCTTCACATTATTAGGTAACAAATATGGCAATACAAGGAAAATTAGAATTAAGCATCAAAATTAACGAACTTCCTGTTGATGTATCAGTTGATAAAAACGGTTGGAAGTCATTTGATATAGATTGTGATGGTCAAATTTTTAGCGTTACTGTGAAGCCCAAGGTATTTAAGAAGTTGGAAGATGCACAGGCTAATTATCCGCAGTGGGTAGCGGCGATCGCTGGCAAGATGGGTGAAGCTAATGCGACAGGATTTGTTTTGCTTGAGCCAAATATCCAAGTATTTGAGAAAAAGCCCAAAGAAGCCAAACCTGCTGAAGAAGCAAGCCCCAGTC
>JBILGV010000006.1:0-74817 GCA_044350865.1 Pseudanabaena sp.
GACAATTGTTGGCATAATGGGTTTAGGGATGATGATTTGTTTTCGGTTGAAAGTTGAAACTATCATTATCCCTTTTCGCTTAATCCCGATCTTTCTTTGCTTCAATCTTGTCCAAAGTCCAATTGCACAGGTTGTTTATTTTTTATTCCTTAGTTGGTGGTTCGCATTGATCGCAAAGACAAATAATTGTGAAGAGATCGCCATCCAACCAGATCATCATCACAAAAAAGTCACCATGATCTCCACAGTGACTTTCTTTTATTGCGCTTTTGGGTAGCGAATTTCGATCGCAATTACACGCTAACAGTGGCAGCTTTAACTTGATCAAGCAAGCTGGTCAGAACGTCACCTTCGATTACCTCTGTTTCCAAAAGTTTTTCAGAAATGGACTCTAGCAAACCACGGTTTTCGTTGAGAATAGCCAGCGCACTAGCATGGGCATTTTCGACAATGGTTTTGATTTCTTTGTCGATCGCTTCAGAGGTTGCAGGACTGACATTCCGCGCCATCTCCATACCACCAAGGAATTGATTTTGTTGCTTTTGATAAGCAAGGGGTCCCAAAACTTCGCTCATACCGTAGCTAGTCACCATCTTTTCCGCAAGTTCCGTAGCCCGTTGCAAATCATTGGATGCACCAGTGGTAATGCTACCGAAGATAATTTCTTCCGCCGATCGCCCACCTAGTAGGGTAGCAATTTGCGCTTCGATTTCTTCTTTGCTCAACAAGAAGCGATCTTCTGTTGGTAGTTGCAACGTATAACCGAGAGCCGCCATGCCACGAGGGACAATTGAAATTTTTTCGACTTTCCCACTACCAGGGTTAAGCGCTCCAACCAGAGCATGACCGACTTCGTGATAGGCAACAATCCGTTTTTCTTTCTCATTGAGAACACGACTCTTTTTCTCCAAACCAGCAACCACTCGTTCGACCGCTTCCGCAAAGTCTTCAAGTAGAACCGTTTCGCGTCCAGCACGGGCGGCGAGCAGAGTCGCTTCATTGACGAGATTAGCCAAGTCAGCACCCGCAAATCCAGATGTGCGTGTAGCAATCACCGATAAGTCAACGCTAGGATCGAGGGATACTTTTGCCGAATGGATTTTGAGAATTGCTAAACGTCCGCTCTTGTCAGGGCGATCGACTAAGACTTGGCGATCGAATCTACCTGGACGTAAGAGAGCTTGGTCAAGGGTTTCAGGACGATTAGTTGCAGCGAGAACGATTACAGTAGTTCCATCAACACCGAATCCATCCATTTCGGTGAGCAGTTGATTGAGAGTTTGCTCTCTTTCATCGTTACCGCCATACATCGCATTACTAGAGCGAGCCTTACCGATCGCGTCAAGTTCATCGATGAAAATAATA
Source organism: Pseudanabaena sp. (assembly GCA_044350865.1). Lineage (GTDB taxonomy): Bacteria > Cyanobacteriota > Cyanobacteriia > Pseudanabaenales > Pseudanabaenaceae > Pseudanabaena. The sequence goes on from JBILGV010000006.1 coordinate 1,366, forward strand.
CAGGGGGATTGCTTTTTGGCTTGCTCGAACAAATCACGGACTCGTGAAGAACCTACGCCCACAAATAGTTCCACAAATTCAGAACCAGAAATACTGAAGAAGGGAACACCTGCTTCACCTGCGACCGCTTTGGCAAGCAAGGTTTTACCAGTCCCAGGAGGACCAACTAACAATACGCCTTTAGGGATCTTTGCACCGATTTTGGTGTACTTCTCAGGAGTTTTAAGAAATTGGACAATTTCTTGGAGTTCTTGTTTGGCTTCATCGACCCCAGCGACATCGGCAAACATGGTCTTGGTGGATTCACCTTCGACATAGACTTTGGCTTTGCTTTTACCAATTTGTAAGCCACCAGGAGCGCCACCGCCACCGTTACGGCTGAACAGTTGGAAGATACCGACAAAAATTAATGGTGGAATCACCCAGCTAAGTAATGTACCGAACCAGCCAGTTTTTGCAACGGGAGCCGCCGCAAATTCCACGCCACTCTTTTCCAGACGTTCAGGTAAATTCAAATCAAAAATAGGTGTTGTCGAGATCACATCGCCTTGAATTTCGGGGCTAACACCTTTTAGTTGATAGGTGATTTGATCCTGTCCAATATATACTCGCGATACATGCCCTTCTTCGACTTCATGGACGAATAGGCTATAGGGAACACGCGGTAAAGCGGGAGCAAACAGATTTGGCAAAAATATATTTATAATGAGCAATCCTGCACCAATCAACAAGAGAACATTGCCGATTAGTCTTGCACGCGATCGCTTGGGGTCTTCTTTTTTAACAGCCATTTTTTAAAAGTTACGATTTGTTACTGAAGACATTATAGGAACGTTAGCTGACGGTGACTAGCCCTTAAACGTAGGGATAGCCGCCTGTATCGCTAGGATGAGATAATTAGGAAATTTGATGCTTTTGCTTTAGTTAATATTTAATCCCTGTGCTGCAATCCAAGCTGTAGTCCATGCATTTTGAAAATTAAAACCACCCGTCACCCCATCAATATCTAATATCTCTCCCGCAAAAAATAAACCTGAGCAAATCTTACTTTCCATCGTCTGAAAATTTACATCTTGTAAACGTACACCACCACAAGTGACAAATTCCTCTTTAAACACCCCTTTACCCGCGATCGCATATTCACTAGCAGTCAACACATTCATGATTTGCTGAATCGCTTTATTAGAAACATCCGCCCAGCGCTTTTCTAGTTCGACTTCGGCTTTATCTAGCAAATATTCCCATAGGCGTAACGAGACATAAACGGGACAATAGTTCGATATAAACTTCTTCGGTTGATCGGTTTTGGCGCTCAGTAAAATTTGCTTCACGGCTTCGGCTTTGAGAGAGGGAATCCAATTAACCGCTAGTTTGGCTTGATAGTTACATTCGTACAATTCCCTTGCCGCCCAAGCTGATAACTTCAAGACGGCAGGACCACTCAAACCCCAATGGGTGATTAATAATGCGCCTGACTGTTCTAATTGATTGCGGGATGATTTTTTCTTTTCAGCACTAACAGAACTTATCAACTTAACGATCGCAGGATTAACGCTGACACCCGCGAGTTCATGGAGTTTAGAGTCTTTGATATTAAATGTAAATAGAGAAGGAACGGGTGGTTCTAGTTCATGTCCCAGAGATCGCGCGATCGCATAACCTGACGGACTACTACCTGTGGCGAGTAATAGGCGATCGCATAGTAGATTCTCACGATTTTTGAAAGTTATATCAAATTTATTGGTTCCTAAATACTCAACTTTTTGGACTAAAAGATTGGTAAGGATAACAACGCCTGCTTTTTTAGCAGCAAACATTAATGCTTCGACAATTGTTTCTGAATCATCACTAATAGGAAACATCCGACCATCTGCTTCCGTTTTTAACTTCACGCCCTCAGCATTAAACCAGCGCACCACATCAAGAGGCTGAAATCGAGAAAAGGCTCCCCGTAAAGCTTTACCACCTCTGGGATAGTTCTGTACTAATTGCGAAGGTTCAAAACAGTGATGGGTGACATTGCAGCGTCCGCCGCCCGAAACTCGCACCTTGGCAAGTGGTTGCCGTCCCGCTTCGATTAAAGTTACACTGGTATGCGGAAATTGCGCTGCATGAATCGCGCCAAAAAATCCTGCTGCACCACCACCAATTACGACAATCTCTGTATTTGCCATCAAATAATTAACATAGTAACATCCATATCCAGCTTTACCACCTATTTTCCAACAGGGCTAATCCTCCTGTTTCTTGCAGTGAATGTAATCGGTGATAAATGCCGCCTTGAGAAAGCAGTTGTTGATGGGAACCAATTTCCACGACTTGACCTTTATCTAAAACTACAATTTTATCGGCTTCACGGACAGTACTAAGACGGTGAGCGATGACAATCGTGGTGCGTGTTCCCTGAATGCGACGCATGGCAAGTTGGATCTGTCCAACCGTATAAGTAACGATCAGATCGATAATTTCAAATAGACTTGCTGCTGAAATACTCCAAATTGCGAGTGTTCGATAGCGTTTAAAGTAACGTACAATGTCCCAAAAATTAGCGGTCATACTTTTATAGGTTGGGGATTCCATGATACGCTGGATAATATATATAGTATGGCTTTTGGCGAAAAATAGTGTACACCAATGTTGACAAATATTAGAATGTTGCTAGAGGCTTGCAAAAAGCTATCTGTTGAATATGAGATTTTGCACCCTAATCAAAATTTAGTTAGGGTGAGACTTAGCGATCGCGACTATTACTTCACAAACTATTCAACGCCGTTAATTCCTCAAGCGATCGCCGAAATCTTTAAGGATAAACAATATTTTTATCAAGTCTTTCAAGATGTCGTAAAGATGCCGCGTACTCGCTATTTTATTTCACCATACTGTAGTGAAAAATATATTGAGTATTTAGAATTTCCCACCATTGATCAAATCATGATGGAGATTGAGAAAGATTTTGAACTGCCAGTTATTATTAAGAGAAATCGCGGTTCTGGTGGTAGCAATGTGTTTAAATGCTTTGATAATCAGCAATCCCGCCAAGCGATAGAGACGATATTTAATATCAATTTTAAAAGCTACGATTATGTCGCTTTAGCCCAAGAACCAATTAATATTATCAAAGAATATCGTAGCGTCTGTCTGAACCATCAGCAAGTAGTTCTCTATGACAAAGACTTTTCCCAAGCAGAGTTTACAGGTAATCTCAGTCCGTTACATTGGGAAGGGGCGATCGCCAAACAAGTAAATGATTCCACAATTATTCAGGCGATCGATGATTTTATTCAACCAATTTTCCAGAAGATGCCTTCCATTGTCTATGTCGGCTTAGATGTAGCTCTCGATGATCATGATAATTATTGGTTGATTGAAGCAAATTCCCATCCCAACTTCGATATCTTTATTCGCGATAATGGCGAGGATGCGATCGTGGGACTTTTTGAAAAGATTTTGGAATATCTTAAATAAAAAGAGTCGGCGCATCGCGCCGACTTTTCTTATCTGGAAGTGACTACCGCTTCAACATGAGCAGTCCGAGTTACAGTTTTGGTAGTTGCATCAACATCATTTGTAACAGAAGCGATCGCCCAACGTAAGGGTTCGCCCTGTTTGGCTAGTTCTTGCTCAATAGTCTTAGCGATCGCTTCTTGATTTTCATTAATTTCGATTTCAGCCGTAATAAAATGTGTTGTCATGATAATTAGTAACTTAGTTTGATGAATTTTAATTGCGTCTAGCTACTTATTTTAATATGTTGGTTGTGAGTTTCTAGTTTTTGATAAAATTTTTAATGAGATTATTGTAAATGAGTGCGATCGCTACTAAGTCCCATATCGCCATAAATACATGCAAAAACTATTTAAATTTCAATTCAAAAGTATCACTCACCGCTTAATTTTTAGCTGTGTGGTATCGGCGATCGCTATTTACAGTATTTCCTATTGGCATGGTCGTTATTTAATTCAAAAAAATCTTCGATCTTTCATAATCGATCTGTCGCAGTCGAGGATTGATAGTGCCGCTCATCAGATTGAAGAGAATTTGATAAGAGTCGAAAGGGATCTATCGCCACTCCATCAAAATATTCAAAATGTTCAAAATATTCAAGACTCAACCCAAAATACTAATCCTCTTCAAACTGATCTGTTACCTCAGTTAAAAAATTTCTTTGAACAACAACCACATCTAGAAGCGATCGCTCTAGTTAATCTTCCTAATGGCAAGTCTGATAGCTCAAATCGAAGTTGGCAATACGATCGCCAAGGTGAATTTAAGAACATAATTAGTAATGAAGCTCAAGTTTGGTTAAATCGCTGTCAAAGCGATCGCGCGGGGCTAATCAATCAAACGCCTAATCAAGGATTCTGGACAGAACCGTATTTCTTAAATAATTCCGAAAAGTCCAGAATTACCTATTGTGTTCCGTTAACCAATAAGTCTAAGGTTACTGCGAGTAGTGCGATCGCTATTGAAATAAATTTGGATTGGCTGGCTGACTTTATGAAACAGAAATTAGCTAATACCGACGAAATACGTTACTTAGAACTTGGCGATATATTTGTGGCGATACCATCGAATAAACCAGATCGACAGTGGTTAATTAAACCCAATAGCCAGCAGCAAATTCAGTCTTGGTTGTCTCAGCAAAAGTTATTCCCGCAAAATAAAAATACAGACAAAAATTTAGATAATACCTCTTTAATTCGACAACCAATTAATTCTCAGGCTACTTCTCTCACTGATTCTCAAGGCAGTCTGATCACTCAAACCGTAAATTCGACAGGATGGATTGTCGGGATTGGATTTCCTGTAAGTAAATTTGAGCAAGCTTCGCGACAGTATCTCTGGCTGATGATAATTTCCATGTCTAGGGATATCGGCTTGGTATGCGTGGTGATTGCAGTTATCTTGCAAGTCACAACACGCTCATTACGAGATTTGAATATCAGTACGGAAGAGATGGCAAAAGGAAATCTCGATACCATTTTACCATCTGTTAAATCTGAGGATGAAGTGGGAAGATTAACCAGATCTTTTCAGTTAATGCAAAATTCTCTCCAACTCTACATCCATAACTTACAAGAAACTACGGCGGCAAAGCAGAAATTAGAAAGCGAACTTTCCATTGCCGCTCAAATTCAACGAACGATGCTACCAAAAATTAATGTGGGGGCTGATTCTCTATATCAAATCTCAGCGCTATTAAAACCTGCCAGAATTGTGGGTGGAGATTTTTATGATTTTTTTGTAATGGGAAACGATCGCTTATGTCTGATTATTGGCGATGTCGCCGATAAAGGTTTTCCATCAGCTTTACAAATGGCGCGAACTATCACCTTGATTCGCACACTGACTAAGGCAAGTAGCACGCCCAGTGAAATTTTGACTTCGGTCAATCAAGAACTATGTGCCGAAAATGACGAATGTCAATTCGTAACAGTTTTTTGCGGGGTACTTGAGTTAGATAGTGGTCGCTTTACCTATGCCAGTGGTGGTCATGATGCGCCGATTTTAGTGCGCGATCGCCAAGTTCAGGTTATGAAATTAGAAACAAGCCCGCCATTAGGATTATATGAAGAGGCTATATTTGAACAAAATGAATGTAATCTTTTTGCTAACGATTTAATTCTTTTTTATACTGATGGAATTACTGAAGCAATGAATTCAGTTGGCGAATTTTTTTCTGATACTAAATTAATTGAAATGCTCACTTCCTATCCACCGACAAGTCCTACTAAAGGGGTTCGCACGATTCAACATTTTTGTCAGCAGTTTGTTGGAGACGCTCCACAATCCGATGATATGACCTTATTAGCGATGCAATATTTACCTTCAAGTCCTTATTTACAATCCCCAAATATTATGGAATGGAATCTAACCCTTAATAGTGAATTGACTGAATTAGAAAATGTTAAACAATCCTTAAATAAGATTTTGAATGAGGCGGGGCTAACTGGGATGGTAATAGAAGATGCTCAATTGATTGCGGAGGAGATTTTAACAAATATAATTGAATATGGATATGAAAATCGCAATGATGGTCATATCGATTTACGTCTCGAAATCAATGAAAGAAACTTGATCATGACTTTTAAGGATGGCGGTAAGCCTTTTAATCCATTAATAGAAGTTGTCTCCCCAGATCTCAATCTTGATGATGGTGAGCGATCTCAGGGAGGTTTTGGATTTTTTCTAGTGCAAGAATTATCGGAGCGAGTTGACTATACTTATCGTGATGGTAAGAACATTTTGACTGTCAGCCAAGCAATTTTTAGTTAACCCTCAAAAAGCTTGCGGCGCTCTGCACCAGCACCTTTTTGGAGTTTGTTTAACGCAAGGTACTTAGCCGTAAAATACAAAAAATCTCAAATAGTCATTCTCACGTTAGAATACAATTATTTTGATTCTCAGCATAAAATCTATGGCTCTACAAATTCTTGTTGAAAATACTAATCCCAGCACCTTAGATTTGGCTTTGCATGGACAGCTTGATTCATTAACTGCTGATGAGTTGGACAAATCTATCCAAGTCAATTTGACTCAAAATACTAAGACTCTACTTTTCGATCTGCAAAACTTGACTTTTGTTTCTAGTGCAGGGCTGCGTGTATTTGCAAAAGCTCGAAAAACATTGAAAGCAAGAGGTGGTCACGTCTTTTTTAGTAACCTCACACCGCAAGTCAAAAAAGTATTTGACATTGTGAAAGCGGTTCCTATTTCCGAAGTATTTGCTAATGCTGAAGAATTGGATAAATATTTGACTGTAATGCAATCAAATGTAGATGAGTAAAGCATTTAGATTCACTTATATATATCTTTCAACTTGATTAATGAACAAAATCATAGTGATAGTGAGACTGATAGACGCAAGCGCACTGTCCGCTACTGATATTGATTTTTTAGATTTTGCACCCTTTCCAAATCACGCTTAACTTCAAAACTTAGCTCTCGATTTTTGGGATCGGTAGTCAATGCTTTATTGAGATAGATTTTTGCTTCACTCATGCCCTCAACCAACTTTGTTATTGACAGCATATTTTCGTTTAAGCCCAAAAAGTATGCAAAAAAATCCACCTTGGAAGTAGACTTCTGAAGATGGACTGTTTAGGATAAATTTTTAATCTTGTTTTAGGCGATCGCTTTGGCTTTTTCCACGATCGCAGTAAAAGCAGCAGGATCAAGAATCGCAATTTGCGAAAGCATTTTACGATTGATTTCAATATTTGACTTTTTCAGTAAACCTGCAAACTTGCTATAGCTCAAACCTTGTTGGCGAGCCGCAGCATTGATGCGGGTAATCCAGAGACTACGGAAATCGCGCTTCTTCTTGCGGCGATCGCGGTAGGCATTACGCAGAGCTTTCATTACCTGCTGATTAGCAGTGCGGAACAGCTTGGAGTGCGATCCGCGAAAGCCCTTGGCTAATTTCAGTACTTTGTTGCGGCGCTTCCTAGCTACGTTACCGCGTTTTACTCTCGTCATGGCAGTTGTTTGTTATCGTGAAATCGTTTGAATTTTTTTGAATTTTTTTGTTTTTTTAGGGCGCAAAGCGTCCTAAAAAAACTTTAAGCGTAAGGCATCATGGCACTTACTCTGTCATTATCAGTCTCATCAACTATAGCCATCTTACCCAGTCTGCTCTTACGAACAGTGGGCTTATGCTCTAGTAGGTGGTTGCGACCAGCGTGGCGGCGAGCAAACTTGCCGCTACCCGTCACCTTGAATCGCTTGGCGGCAGATTTACGAGTTTTGAGCTTAGGCACTTTTTTAGTCCAATTTTTTGACCTTTACGAGTGTACCATAAGAAAATGCGATATGTTGCTTTTGTTTTAAGTAAAAAATGAAGTGAAATAATATGGCACAGGCTACTGTCTCAACCACTCTCACCGAGCGGATGTTTACTTTAGAGGATTTTTATAACTATGACGTTAAATCCTTAAAAATCTCCAGACAAAACACCAAATTAACGTTAAGAGCGATCGCATGGAATCCAGTTCAAAAATCAGCATGAAACGCCGCATATTTATTAGTACAGGGGAAGTGTCAGGTGATTGGCACGGGGCGATTTTGATAGAGGCTCTTCACGAGCGTGCGGCTCTAAAAGGAATTGAGCTAGAAATTGTAGGGCTTGGTGGTGATCGCATGGCGGCGGCGGGTGCGAAATTACTCGGTAATACCGTTGGGATTGGCTCAATTGGTGCAGTTGAAGCATTACCTTACATTCTGCCCACGATTCAGGTACAGAGAGAGGCTAAAAAATGGCTAAAAAATTCACCACCTGATGTCGCTGTCCTGATTGATTACATGATGCCAAATCAAGGCATGGGCTACTTTGCGAAACGGACTCTCAAAATTCCCGTGATTTATTACATTGCCCCACAGGAATGGGTCTGGTCATTTGATGATAAAAATACCAAAGCGATCGCCGCTTTTACCGATAAGCTTTTAGCAATTTTTCCTCAAGAGGCGGTTTATTACCAAAAGCAAGGTACAAACGTGCAGTGGGTGGGGCATCCCTTTGTGGATTTAATGGCAAAGGTTCCCGATCGCGCTGAATCGCGAAAACAACTTGGTATGGCGGATGATGATTTAATCGTCACCCTTCTACCTGCTTCGCGCACACAGGAACTGCGATCGGTCATGCCGATCATCCTCAAAGCTGCCAAGATCATCCAAGCAAAATTACCCCATGTTAAATTTTGGTTGCCCCTATCTCTGGATCGCTATCGACCTGCGGTTGAGAAACTGCTGGCGGAATATGAAATTGAGGCTACAATCATTTCGGCTCAGTCCCAACTGGCGATTAGTGCGGCGGATTTGGTGCTGAGCAAGTCGGGAACTGTCAATTTGGAAACGGCTCTGCTAAATGTACCGCAGGTGATTTTATATCGGGTCAATGTGATCACGGCTTGGATTGCTCGTCATGTCGTCAGGCTGAAGTTGCCCTTTATTTCGCCCGTCAATTTGGTGAATATGGAGGAAGTTATTCCCGAATTTGTGCAGGATGATGCTGTTCCCGAAGCGATCGCTGAGACTGCCTTAGATTTACTAATCAATCCCCAAGCCAGACAAAATATGCTGGATGGTTATGCCAGTGTCAGAAAGAGTTTGGGTGAAAAAGGTGCAATTAACCGTGTAGCCGATTCTATTCTTGAATTTGTAGAATAAACGAGTCAAAATAACCGCCCCAAGAAATGCTCCAAAAAATAGTCCGCTTCTTTGCCAAAATTGATTACCTGCTACGCGAAACCTTTTTGGGATTGAAGCGTGGTGGCTGGATGAATTGGGCTGCAATTAGTACTGTGGCGGTGTTGTTGTTTTTATTTGGCGCAAGTTTACAAATTTCTTGGCAACTGGAAAATGTACTGGGGCAGCTTGGCAGTCAGCTAGAAATTTCCGTGTATCTTGACGAAAATACGACGGGTGAATCGATGCAGTCCCGCCTCTTATTAGTAGATGGCGTTGCCTCAGCCAAACTGATTCCCAAAGAAGAAGCATGGCAAAATCTGATGAAGGATCTCGGCAAGAATGATCTTAATCAAGCTACCAAACAACTAGGTGGTAATCCCCTAGTCGATGAGTTTAAGGTGCGGACGGTATCTAGCGATCGCGTGCCAGATGTGGCTAAGCGAATTTCGGGTTTAAAGGGCATTAATGAGGTCTGGTACACCAATGAAGTTGTGGAGCGGATTGGACAGTTGCGCCAAGCCCTGAGTAACAGTAGTGTGGCGATCGTGGCGATTTTTACTGTCATTGCGATCGCGGTGATTACCACGACTATTCGCTTGATTGTGTTGGCAAGGCGGCGCGAAATCGAGGTGATGCAACTGGTAGGGGCAACGGCGATCTGGATCTATTTCCCCTTTGTCCTGCAAGGTGTGGTATTTGGTTTGGCGGGAGCAGGGACGGCTTATTTAATGTTGCTTTTGAGTCTTAATCTCTTAGGTGGGGCAATTATTAATCAACCAGAATTAATTAAATCTTTGACTTTGGGTTTAACAACCGATGTGCGTGTACAGTTCTTTTTACCTGCGGTATTAGCCATTTTCGGCTCAGTAATCGGTGTATTAGGAAGTTTGCTTGCTGTAAGACGTTTTTCCTTTAATTCATAAAGATTCAGCACATTTTGATGGTAGCCTTAATTCCTATTTTGAACTTATGCCTACTCTATCAAGTTTCTATGGAATAAAAATCACAATGAATTACAACGATCACAATCCCCCTCATATTCACGTTGAGTATCAGGATTGTGAAGCGATTATAATGATTCAAACAGGTGAGGTTTGTGGTCAAATGCCCAAAAGAGGACTAAATTTAATTTGGGAATGGCTTGATCTGCACCAAGCTGAACTATTGGAGAACTGGGAAAATGCTCGTCAAAGAAAACCTCTTAACAAAATCAATCCCCTTCCATAAAAATGAGCTATTGCTTCATGTTGTCTCTGTGGAATATTTGGAAAACTATCAACTAAAACTAATATTTAATAATGGGATACAAGGAATCGTAGATTTAGAGCAAGAATTGTATGGAGAAATTTTTGAACCTTTGAAAGATAAAAGTTTATTTAAAAAGGTATTTGTAACTAGTCGGACTATAGAATGGTCAAACGGAGCAGACTTTGCCCCTGAGTTTTTATTTGAAATTGCTTTCGACAAAGAATCTATCAGTGAGTCTGATCTGTAATGTAAATACTGTGATCGGCAATCTCGTAAGTACATAGACCTTGACGGATATACCTGACGCAGCCTGATCCCAGAATTTATGCTCCCAGAATTCGTGATTCCAGAGTTAAAACCACGATTGTAGTTGTTATAGGTTGGGGAATGGACAACGCTGGGATAGCGATAAACATTTGTCCGATAAGTCTTGTAATAGTTGGGCGCACTGTAGGCAGGACGGGAACCGAAGTTAATACTGATCGATACATCAGCGATCGCAGATCCCACCGATGCACTCATTGCACCAATTGCAGCGATCGCGGCGATAATTGCTTTCATATATGTAAACGCTCCTTAAGATTTGTGAATGCAACACAGAAGCCCTTTATCTCCACTTTAACCCAAGAAACAAAAAAGAAAGTTATGGTACTTCGCAATGAAAATCTATTTTGGGTTTAATTAGTTTTGGGGGAATTTTTCTCTTAAGGCGATCGCTACTTCAGGCGTAACTAGATGTCCAATCTCGCCGCCAAACCGCGCAATTTCTCGCACTACGCTACTACTCAAGAAACTATATTCATTGGAAGTTGATAAGAAAACCGTCTCAATGTCATTAGCTAGAGTCTTATTGGTATGCGCCATCTGCAACTCCATCTCAAAGTCAGAAACGGCGCGTAATCCTCTAATTAAAACTTTGGCTTGCTTCAGATGGGCATAGGTGACAGTTAGTCCCGTAAACGTATCGACATCGACATTATTTAAGTGTTTAGTTGCTTCACGGATCTGCACAATCCGCTCCTGCATCGTGAATAGCGGCGTTTTATTGGGATTGCGTAATACAGCCACAATCACGCGATCGAATAAATGACTACCGCGCTTAATAATATCTAAATGTCCAAAGGTAATGGGATCAAAACTACCTGGATAAATGGCAATCAATATAGTCACCGATTTCTAGTAATTACCAAAGGCGGCGCACCGCGCCGCTTTTTGGTTGGTTTAATTGCGATCGCCTTTATAACCAGACGCATCGGCTAACTCATCTAAAGAACGTTCACCCGAAAGCATCTTGCCATTAATTTCCCAAGTGGGAAACCCTTTAATACCCTTGTCTTGACATAGTGCCGTTTGCGGATTTTCGCCCTTAGGATCACACTCAATGTAGGGAATTAATTTTTTTGCTTCACCAAATTTGCTCTTTTGATTCAAACAATGTGAACACCAATAAGCGCCGTACATTTTTGCATTAGTTACAGTCAAATGCTGCGCTAAGCGTCCTGCAAAAGAATTGGCTTGAGCCGAGATCTTGCTTTGGCTGGCATAAACTCCCAAAGTCCCTGTAAGCGTAACGATCGCCACGATCGCCCCAGTAAAAAATAATTGACCAACATCTTTCCATGCATAGCCAAAGATGGTCAGCAACCAAATGGTGGTCATCGTCACAGCCGAGGAGATGCAGTAAAGACATACCTGTGGTTGTCCGCCAATGCTGCCTGATGCAAGTAGATACATGAGGTAGCCGCTAAACACAAATGTCGAAGTAGCCACCATAAACATCAAGAAATTGGCTAATTCCTTAAGTTGGCTTTGGGCTTTGGGATCATCTTTTTTTAAGATCAATGGTAATCCCGCTAAAAGCCCTAGGGTCAAATAGCCTAAAGCCCCAAAAATGGTGAGGGGAATCCCAAAAATCTTGGCATATTCACTACTGAGTACTAGATCACAACCACTACCTTCAACATTGCAGAGAGCGACCTTTTGACCAAAGAAGTGAGTCACGGTCAAATAGGTTGTGAGCGAAAAGCCAAACAGAGTCAAAGCGACGATCGCAGGGCGCGACCACTTATGTAGCCAAGGCTCAGAACGTTTTCTTGTAGTTGTTCCCGACAATTTACACCTACCTAACTAATAGACTAAGATTTTACCCAACTGGTATAGAGGGCGATCGCCGTAGTTGTTCTTCGGCAATATGTTGATTTTTTTTATTGATAATATCTAACCGTACGGCATCGACAAAACGACCTACTCGAATCGGATCGATCGCCTGTTCAATTTGACCATTACGCTTGAGCGAGCTAGACACAATCACACCATCAGCATATTCCATCAACTGAGGAACGTTATCCCATGTTGCGCCAGAACCAACCAATAGCGGCGTATTACCACAGGCTATTTTTGCTTCCTTGAGATCTTGGCTAGTTGGGGGATTACCCGTCGCCCATCCAGATAAAATCACCGCATCGGCAAGCCCACGATGTACCGTATCGTGAACGGCGGCGGTAATTTGCGGCACTGACATGGGGTGCGCGTGTTTTACTAAAACATCAGCAAAGATTTTCACATCCGAGCCTAGTTCACGGCGATAGCGCAATAACTTGTAAGCATCACCTTCGATGATCCCCTGATCGGTTGCCATTACGCCCATCAGGACATTGACCCGAATAAACTGAGCGCCCACACAGGAGGCAATCGCTAATGCACTATGACCATCATTGCGTAAGACGTTAATGCCAACGGGAATACCGACCATCTGCTTGACACGATGGACAATCAGACTCATGGAACTGACCACCGCAGGATCAACGCGATCCTTAGTAAATGGGGCATCAAAAAAATTTTCTACGATAATTCCTTGCACTCCGCCTGCGGCGAGCGCGGTTGCTTCTTGTTCTGCTCGATTGATCACCTCTTTGAGGCTGCTCCCCCAACGCGGCGAAGTGGGCAACGGCAAAAGATGAATCACCCCAATGACGGGTTTTGCTGTATCAAATAAACTACTTAAATCCACATGCGTGACGGTTATAAAAAGTTGGATGAGAAACTAGATGGGAGACTGGATAAAAAATTGAATGGAAATCTGAGTGAAAGTTTAAGTAAAAAGCTTATTTATTAGCCTTTAATTTAACTCGTTATGAGTGATTAATCCTATCGCGAATTCGATCCCGTGATTTCAATTTGTTCCAATAAACACATAAAGTAGAGAAGACAGGAAGTTTTTAGCTCACTTCGAGATTTATTACGGTTTGATTAACTATGGCAAATCCCCCTCCCAATAGCGATATTTCCACAGATATCTTAATTTTGTCTAATGCCCCAGGGGAACTAACAACATGGGTATATCCTTTCCTGAAAGCTTTAGAAATATCTTTGCAATCCCAAGAAAATCCCCGTAAGAAAGAAACTCGCATATCCGTAGTCCTATCGCCTTGCCAAAATGCTAGCGGCAACGAAGCCGAACTAGTGAAAACTTTCCCGAATGTCGATCGCGTATTACCACAGTCACAGTTTTGGGATTTTCTATTATGGGGACGCACTCCAAATTGGCAATGGTCAAAACAAGGGATCGTGATTTTTTTGGGAGGCGATCAATTTTTTACGTTAGCGATCGCCAAGCGACTGGGTTACAAAACCCTAATTTATGCGGAATGGCAAGCAAGATGGTATCGCTGGATAGATTTATTTGCAGTCCGAAATGAGGCGATCGCCAATAAAATCCCTGCCAAGTTTCGCTCTAAAGCCAAAGCGATCGGTGATTTAATGCTCGATCGCGTAGATGTCGATGCGCTCAAGCATATTCAACCTAAGCAACGAATTTGCTTTATGCCTGGGTCTAAGGAACATAAAATCAAAATCGGCATACCAATATCGATCGCGATCGTCGATATTCTGATCCAAAAGCGTCCCGATCTCGAATTTGTAATTGCGCTTGCGCCTACAAGCACTCCCGAAACCTTAGCAAAATATGCTCAAGAAAGCTTTCCCACCGCCGACAGTGAGGGCGGCACGGCAACTTTATCTGGCTTAAACTTAGTCACTGCCAAGGGAACGGTTATGTCAATTCATCGTGAATTCCCCGCCCATGATCTCGTAAAAAGTAGTCAAATCTGCATTACTACCGCAGGAGCGAATACAGCCGAGCTTGCCTCTTTGCACCAACCGATGATGGTTTTACTGCCTATTAATCTCACTAACACGAAAGTTGGTTGGGATGGGATCGCAGGCTTACTTGCCGCCGCGCCATTACTAGGAAAAGTCTTAACAAATCTAATTAACTTTATTCTGATTTCACAAATCAAAAATCGTAATCAATTATTAGCTTGGCCGAATATCTGGGCAAAAGAAGCGATCGTGCCAGAATTTTTAGGTGTACTTAGCCCTACACACATTGCTAACGAAATTTTGTTTTATCTAGATAATCCTGAAGAGCTAGAGAAAATGCGCGATCGCTTAAGGAAAGTCTGTGGAGAATCAGGTGCAGCCAGTAAACTTGCCGAAATGGTAATCCAAAACATATAAAAAAAGCCGCGCTTGGCGCGGCTTTTTTTATTTCTTAAGATGCAGCGATCGCTGTAGGCGGATAGCAAACATTTGTGCCACCTAAACCACAATATCCATTAGGATTTTTGGCGAGATATTGCTGATGATAGCCTTCAGCATAATAAAACTCACCCGCATCACGAATCTCGGTAGTGATGCCCTGCTTCATCCCTGAAGCCTTCAGTGCATCTTGATAAACTTCGCGGGATTCTTCAGCTAGCTTTCTTTGAGTATCACTGTAGACGTAAATACCTGAACGATATTGGGTTCCCCTATCATTGCCCTGTTGCATACCTTGGGTAGGGTTGTGAGATTCCCAAAAAACCTTGAGCAGATCAGCATAACTAATCACCTTGGGATCAAACACAACCAAGACGACCTCGTTATGTCCCGTCTTTCCCGAACAAACTTCCTCATAGGTGGGGTTAGGAGTTAATCCTGCCGCATAACCCACTGCCGTGACATACACGCCATTCTGTTGCCAGAACTTACGCTCTGCTCCCCAAAAACAGCCTAAACCAAAAACCGCAGTTTCCATCCCTTCAGGAAAAGGAGGTTTAATCGCCTTACCATTGACAAAATGATGCGATGCTGTCGGAATAGCCGTGGTTCTTCCTGCCAAAGCATCTGCCATCGTTGGAAGCGTTAACTTTTTACCAAGTCCAAATAACATAATGCTCACAAAATAGTATTAGGAAACTAGGGTGTTGCCAAGCAGCACTCTAGTTTGTATCTTAATCTAAAAAAATATTTGAAAATATTTAAAGTGCTGCACAGCGATCGCTGATACATACACCAATCTATGCATTTATCTCATAAAAAATCAGGGGCGCAAGCCCCCTAATTCGTTCATCAATTGCGTGATTACAGAGTCTGACCGCTAAATGCAACAAAACGGTCTAGTTTAAAATCCAGTGAATCATCATAAACAGTTAGATCATCAGGGTTGCAGCGCTTAACCATAACAGTCATGCCCTTGCAGCCTTCTGTTTCTAAATCCTCGATATAGCCAAGCTTGGCAGATTCAGCTTCGGATTTACTGCTAAAAGGACCAAAATAGTAGGTACAGCGTGGTGAATCGGTGACAATTTCGATCCAAAGCGCAAGTCCAAATGTTTCCAGAATTGACGTGAATATGTTCTTAAACAAGTTACCACCCATGAATTTGTAAAACTAAAGTGAATGGTGTCGGTCATGAGAAAGACTTTGGGCTTAAAAAAGATGTCTTTCCTATCTATTTATATAACTTAAAACAGGGCTTCAAGACAAATTGTTCAGGTTTAACGTATTTACCCAACGCTGTCTGAAAATCTCGTACAGAGCCATTCCTGTGGCTACAGAAGCATTTAAACTTTCCACTTTTCCTTCTAAGGGTATAGAAACTATAAAGTCACAGTTCTTTTGAATTGAGAGACTCAATCCTTCGCCTTC
This sequence comes from Pseudanabaena sp., assembly GCA_044350865.1. GTDB lineage: Bacteria > Cyanobacteriota > Cyanobacteriia > Pseudanabaenales > Pseudanabaenaceae > Pseudanabaena. The sequence continues at coordinate 17,770 of JBILGV010000006.1, forward strand.
TGCACCAATTACCAAAGCGATCGCCCCAGAAAATTTGGTTTTGTGGATGGCGTTACCTGAATCAGTCATGGTTCCGTAAACCCAGAAACCTGCTTCTTTGATTTGCTCAAGGGCGCGGTTCAGGTTGACGACACGCGCCACGGGTAGGATTTCCAATGTACCTGCGGCAACCTTGGCAACGGTAGCGGTGATCCCCGCAGCACGGCGCTGGGGAATGACAAGGGCTTGCGCTCCGAGGGCGGCGGCACTACGAATGATTGCACCAAGATTATGGGGATCGGTAATACCATCAGCAACGACAATCACAGGCTGAGTAGTCTTTTCTTTGATACTTACCAGTAATTCATCAAGATCGGCATATTCATAGGCGGAGACTTGAACCGCGATCCCTTGGTGACGACCGTTATCCGTAATCCGATCAAGGCGAGTATTGTCAACTTCATCAATGACGGCTCCAGCAGCTTTAGCTTCATCAATGAGGGGCAAGAAATCCGATGAATAACGCAGCCTCGCTGTGACCCAAATCCGATTGATGCTGCGATCGCTATTTAACACTGCTTCAACGGCATGGCGACCATAGATAATATCGGGATTTTCTTCGGCGGGAGTCGGGGCAACAATGGTCAACTCGCCATCGGGATCGAAGTTACGCGAAACGGGTGGAAGCGATCGCCGTTCAAAGTTGGGAACCGATGCGCGATCGCCAAAATTGCGATCCCGATCAAATTTGCGATCACCAAAGTTACGATCCCGATCGCCGAAATTACGATCCCGATCGCCAAAGTTACGATCTCTAGAATCGCGATCGCCGAAATTACGATCCCGATCGCCAAAGTTACGATCTTTAGAATCGCTACCGAACTTCTTGTCGCCAAATTTTTTATCACCGAATTTTTTATCGCCGAACTTCTTGTCACCAAATTTTTTATCGCCGAATTTTTTATCGCCAAACTTCTTGGCAATTGGCTTTTCAAAATTGCGATCGCCACGGTCAGCACGATCAAATTTTGGCTCGAATGATGAATCGCCACGCTTTTCAAAGCTTCTTTCGGGGCGGAGATCGCTGTATTTATTATCAGAATATTTGTCTGAACGGTTATCAGAACGATTTTCCGAACGGTTATCTGAGTATCTGTCACCAGATTTAGTGGGTTTTTCTGGTCGAGCTTGATAATTATTGTCAGGACGTTTATCAAAGCTACGCTCTGGCTTCTCAAAACTGCGATCTGAATATTTATCTGAAGATTTACCTACAGACTTATATGGCTTTTCAAAATTGCGATCGCCGTCTCGGTTTGGTCGTCTGTCAGAACTTTTGTCTGAATATTTATCAGAATACTTGTTACTACGATCATCATTACGATTGTCGGAACGCTTCTCGAAATTCCTATCCGCACCTCTATCGGCGTTGCTATCGGAGGATTTCTTCTTGAACTTGGGTCTAGGTTGCGATGTCATGGTGGCGCTGGGTTGTCAATATAGCTGAGTAGCTGAATAAAAATTTGATCAAGGCGATCGCGATCGGTTAAATAGAGATAACCAATCAAAGCCTCAAATCCTGTGGCTTTTTGATAAATGTGGGGATCAACTTTACGCGAGGCAGATCCCGCCGCGTTACGTCCACGTCTTACGAGATCGGACTCAAAATCAGTGAGATTAAGTTGGTCGAGAAGCTTGGCTTGTTGCTCAGCCCGAACCTGACTAACTACGAGCTGGTGATAATGCTTGGCGCTGCGCGGTGGTAGGAGATAATGCAGCCGCATCTGCATTTCATAAACAGCATCTCCAATATAGGCTAGGGCTGAGACGGAAATCTCAGCAATATTGTCAATTTCTGGGCGAAATGCCATTACGGAATAAGTTAAAAAGCTATAGGTAGGTAGTATTTAGACTTTTATGGGCAGACCTAGGTCTGCCCATAAAATTTCTACCCTCTTTACATCATAGATTGATCGCGACAATTTCAACGTCTTCGATCAAAGTGTTTAGATTTGTGTACAAACCCTATAACTCTACCCCCTCATAATCTCTGGATAATTCTTTGACAAATAAATCTAAAATTCACTTAATAGAAATTAAAACAGAAACTAAATTTGCCAATTCAATCTGAGTTTAAATTCGTGCTTGGGGAACTTAAACACTAAAATCTCATGAATTTTGGTTTATTTCTTCTTGTTTTTTTCTAGGTTTGCCAGAGCCTCATCAATTGATGTTTGAAGTGATAGGTACTGATCTAGGCGCACAAGTTTAACGGTCTGAGTGACTCTAGGATTAGTAATAATCTGAAGAGTTCCTTCGAGGGTTTGAGTCTTTTTTGCCATCTGCACTAAAACACCTAATCCAGAGCTATCAATAAAGTCAATTGTTGACAGGTCTAAAATTAAGTTAAAAGGACCATCCTCGACACATTTACCGATTACCTTTTTAAAGGCTGGCTCGGAAAAAGCGTCCAAAAGACCAGTGAGGCGGATCAGTTGATAGTTGTCCTTGACTTCGCGGCTGCCTCTCAAACTCACAGTCAGGGTTAGCGGTTCAGGAATAATGACCTCCGATGGGTGCGAACGTACCTTAATTTGCGGATATATTGTATTTGCTTTATCCTCACTTGTCCAGAAAATAGTTTATTTTGCTATTACCTAAAGTTGGATTGGCTATCAAAATCGTATCAAAGATAAATTAATTGTTATGAAAATGATTTATTTACACAATAAAACTTAGTTAATCAAGCTTCTACAGGTGGAAATCCCTCGGTGGGTTTCCAAAAGAGTTTTTTAATTTGTTCTTTCTTTACATGTGCATTAAACGCCTTGATGGTTAACGCTGAAAGCAAAGTCATTGTGGTAGGTCTAAAAATATGCTCTTCTTTAGTAATTAAGTCGTATAAAACAAAGGATGGTGATTGTGGATCAGGGCTACACTCGTCTTTCCATATACTTGCAAGCTCAGAAAAAAACTCTTCCCCGTCATCCATAGCGGTTTCTAAAATTAGAAGAGCCGCAAAACCGATAGCGGCACTCTTGCGACCTAATTTCTGACTAACTTCAAAAGCTGGCAATATTGTCGATACATATTTTTTGCCGTGTATGGCTACACTTCTTTCGGTGTACTGCCTTGCCATAAGTGTAAACTTATGTCTGTTTGCTTCGTCTGTTTCCACCCATGCTTTATGTTGCTTAGTAATTGCTGAAAATAGTGGAGCTTTTGGAAGCCCTTGTAAATTCATCAGATCTGTTACACTCCTTGGCTTACCAATATCGATAGTGCCAAAAGCATCGTCTTCTTCAATACCCTTAATAACAATCGTTTTGAAAGGTCTACCACTATTTACACAGGCAGTCAAACGGTGTTGTCCATCCAACAGACGACCAGATCGAGAGAAAGCAATACTCTCACCGTTTAGCATCCATTCACTCTTCTTGAGGGTATTAGTGAGCATTTTGATATGGTCTTTTTTCAGGGGGCGATTATCGCGATTACTAGTTTCAAGGATCTCCTTGGCTAGTTCAGGTGTTATTTCTGCAACCCCAGCCTCTACACTACTTTGGATAAATCTAATTTTTTCCATTCAATTAATTTACTATATTATTACACCTAAATCACATCTAATTATTGCACATTAGTGAAAGTATAGGGTTTAAAAGTTTCATAAACCATCCATTCGGGTGAAATAGCTTTGCCTTAATTAGGATGTGTTAGCCATAAGCGTAGTGCATCATTGAAGGTTAGATAGTGAGTTACGCTTATGGTTAACGCACGCTACAGTAAGCTTTCCTTGCTTGACAGCAATCTTTCTGCCGACAGGCTAATGGGAAACGAGATTTTAAAGGCGAGAGAGTCGTTTAGAGTTTGCCCCTCGATAAAATAAAAAATTCAAGAAAATGTCAAAACTGTCCGAATCGCATCGCCCCTATGCATCATCGCAAACGCTTCGTTTATCTGTTCGATCGCCATCACATTTGTAATCAAACTATCGATATCAATTTTACCTTCCATGTACCAATCAACAATCTTCGGTACATCAGTGCGCCCCTTCGCGCCACCAAAAGCCGTGCCTTTCCAGACGCGCCCTGTGACTAGCTGAAATGGTCTGGTGCTGATTTCTTGTCCTGCCCCAGCAACTCCCACAATTACACTCACGCCCCAACCTTTGTGACAGCATTCGAGCGCTTGACGCATGGTTTGAGTTCTACCGATACATTCAAAGCTGTAGTCTGCACCACCTTTAGTCAAATCGACAAGATAGGGAACGAGATCGCCTTCTACTTCCAAAGGGTTTACAAAATGAGTCATCCCCATCTTTTCAGCAAGCGCTCGCTTTTTAGGATTAATATCCACACCGATGATCATATTTGCGCCAACCATGCGACAAGCTTGAATCACATTTAACCCAATTCCGCCTAAGCCAAAAATAACTACATTAGAACCAACTTCGACTTTAGCGGTGTTAATCACTGCGCCGATCCCCGTAGTTACGCCACAACCGATGTAGCAGACTTTCTCGAAGGGAGCATCATCACGGATTTTGGCGAGGGCAATTTCAGGAAGAACTGTATAGTTGGCAAATGTCGAAGTACCCATGTAATGGTGAATTTTTTCGCCGTTAATGGAAAAACGGCTGGTTCCATCGGGCATTAAGCCTTGACCTTGAGTGACACGGATTGCTTGACAGAGGTTGGTTTTACCACTGAGGCAATAGGAACAATTGCGACATTCGGGGGTGTAGAGAGGAATAACGCGATCGCCTGCTTTCAGAGAAGTTACATTCGCGCCCACTTCGACAACTACGCCAGCGCCTTCATGTCCGAGAATGGCGGGAAATAATCCTTCGGGGTCATCGCCTGAGAGTGTGAATGCATCGGTATGACAAACTCCTGTGGCTTTGATTTCGACAAGGACTTCACCTGCTCTAGGATGATCTAGCTGGACTGTCTCGATTTTGAGTGGTTGACCTGCGGCGAAGGCAACTGCGGCTTTTACGTCCATGAATCCTATCCTGCCCCTATATGACTTGCTGAATGACTTGCTGACGATTTATTCCAGATTATAGGGGAAAAGGTATGAATAGGCGACGCGAAGCGCCGCCTATCTTTTTAAGCTGAGGTGCTTAGTTGATTTGATTGTTTAAACTTACGGCGGACAAAACGCAAGAAAATCAACCATTTTTCGGCAGGATATTCGTAAAACGAGAAAATGTCACCGAAAGCGGCAAAGGCATTTTGATGATGCAGCCAATGTCTTTCAGGAGTAGTGATAAATAACAAATCGCACCAAGTTTTAATTGGCTCTGGGGTTTTCCACTCAAGGATGGAGACGTGCCGCCAAACTACATGAAACTCACCCAGTAATAGCCCAATAACTGTACCAACAGCCGATAATTGCCACAACCAAGGCGTGAACATGAAGTAAGGAACTGCGCCCAGAATACCATCTAGCAATACGAGGGGATTTCTGGTCAAAACTGCATAGTGAAGAAAGCTGCGGTTTTTGCCATGATGCACGATGGAATGAAACTTACCGAATACATGTTCGGGAACATGATAAAAAAAGGTTGAGAAGAAGTCGCCCAGTAACAGTAACAATGCAGTCACTGCGATCGCTTTGATGAATTCCCAAGTAACCTCTAAAAAAATCTCCAAGATAAACCCTCACAACTTGGCTTAAGCGTAAGAGATGAAGTTAAAGCTACGTTTATACGAAGGTTAAGAAATGATTTGCAGTCAATAAATGTCCTTGTATAGCCGTTAAATCGTTAAGTTTTTCTTGATTGATCTTGAACTCAGCTTAACAAAACTTAAGAAATAGCACCAATTTCCAATGCGCTGGGGCTTACTCAATATGTTTGATGTTTGAATATTCGGATATTTGGCAGTTATGACTTTTGTGCCGCTAAGCGATCACTTAAAAATCGATACCACGCCGCCGCAATATCCACATCTGTAAATCTAATGCTAGGCATTTCGCCAGTCTTTAGAACTAATTCCAAGGAGATTTTCTTAGGACTTAAGGGGAATTCCGCATCTTGCTCGTCAAAAAATTTACTATCTATGCGAAATCTAATCCGAGCAATATCGGCAAGATCTACAGTCTGAATATCTAGAGGTTCTTTTCGGGTCGGTCTGCCCCATGTCAAGCGATCGCCTTTCTGACCTAACACGGCATAAATATCGTACTTGTGTCGCTCAAACTGTTCAGCCCAACATTTATACGATTCAATTTTTTGGTATTCGTTCCAGCCAGCCCATGCAAGCCAACAAAACAAAACCAACAGAGGCAACCACAACAATCCACGTTCCATAGATTTAAAACTTTAACTACGAGCATGGAGGGACTCGAACCCCCGACCCTCAGGACCGGAACCTGATGCTCTATCCAACTGAGCTACATACCCAAACTGGTCGTAATTATAGCACATAAAAAAGCGACTCGACTGTACTTAGAACATATTGAGTGGGCTACAGTGCGATCGCCGATTTTCTATCTATTCGACTAATCTCTCTAATCGCCGTTATAACTCCTATCAAAACGATCAATATGGCGATCGCTACATTATTGAAAAACGGATCATTCGTGTTAGATAAAAAAAGAGGCGCTTTGCGCCTCTTTTTTTATGCAGGTTGTTTAAGATTTTCTTCGCCTTTCGTGATTGTGATTGATTCGATCACATCGCCCACTTTTATTTGTTTGACAAATTCCATGCCCTCGGTCACATAACCAAATACAGCATAGGAACCATCAAGAAAGTAAATGTCATCTAAAGCAAAATAAAATTGACAAGAAGCAGAGTTAGGCTGTTGAGAACGCGCCATCGCGATCGCGCCTTTGCTGTGTCGCAATTTTGGCTTTTGGGTAGGTGCTAAAACTTGACCGTAAACAGGTTGCTTTGCTCCATCGGGAAGAATCTCCAAGGGAATATAACGGGGCTTCGAGGTTGCGGGATCAACAAAATTACCAGTGCCATTGCCTAACGGATCGCCACCTTGAGCAACAAAGGGCGTTGGCTCATTAACGACGCGATGAAAGTTTAAACCGTTATACAAACCACGCTTAACTAAATCTGTGAAGTTTCCTGCGGTTACAGGTGCATTATCACCATCAAGCTCAATTTTGATCGTGCCATATTTGACTTTTAACTCCACCGTTGCTGCGCCTTTTAACTGGACAAACTTAGCAAGGGCGGCTTCCAGAGAATTTTTAGGACTAGCTGTCGGTGTTGCTGTCGGTGTTGCTGTGGTTTTGGCGATCGCTGTTGGCGGAGTACTTTCTGCGGGTGAAGCGGTTGCCGAAACCCCAGAACTATTTGAGCAACTGGTGAGCAGAACACTAACTGCTAAAAAACAACTAAGAATCCAACGCAACATTTTTTTCCTTAATAATTTTTATCCAAACCAATAGAATAGTCGGCGCATCGCGCCAACTATTCCACATTTTATACAAACCAACGGGACAATCGGCGTGGCGATATCACGCATTTTAGATTTACAAACCTTCTAGTGGCACTGCCAAAAACTTAGCAATTTCTGCCGCCCGATCTTCGAGTACGGTTAAAGAAATTGGTTGCCCGACTTCCGATAAAGGTAGATCGCCCTTACCCTTGACACGCAAATACAGCGATCGCTTAGGACTTAATCCGTTGCGAATTTCTACCCTGATCGCTTGCACATCAGCAATCTTGTAAATAAATTCGAGATTTTTACTTTTGCTACGACCGCGCCGAAAAATTGTTACCTTGCCACTGGTGCGATCGAACTCGTTATAGCCGCTACCATAATCGATCACCATCACATATAGTAAATACAGTTCTAGCAACGTACCCGCCACACCATAAAAGGAAAGTGCTAAACCTTGTGGTACAAACTCTAGGGCGAGGGGATCAGAAAATGGCAGCAAATTGATTTTTAAAAAGCTGGATATCCCTGCCAATAAAAAGCCCGACGCACCTATGGCAACAATAACCGCAAAGCAATAGTTACTAAAGCGTCGTGACCCGATAATGTCATATCGCAGCACATTGGATTGAGATTTTGTAGTTACCATCGGTTGAAATAATATTAAAAATTTACGATCTATAGCTTGTTGTCTATAGAAAGATAGTATATAGCGGCTTGCAGCATTGCCAACCCAAAATTGTTGAGGGTGTCATCGCGATCGCGACATCCGACAGGTTCTAAGCTATGATGCAAAGGGTTTGCTAAGAAACAATACACAGAGCGTCTTGCATCCATAACAATCTTAAGGCTTACATTCCATCTGCTATCCGTCTCTACCTATCGTTACTTATACCTCTAAATTAATCGTGAAAAAAACATTCAATTACTCATTAAAGCAAAGCGTCTTCGCGGCGATCGCCTGTGTTTCGGTTTCAGTATTATCAGCATGTCAACAACCACCAACTGAAACTGCGGCGACACCTTCGGCAAGCGCGAAACCTACTACTTCTGCCTCCGCTAGTCCATCAGCTAGTCCCTCCGCTTCGCCCACAACTTCAGCATCTCCGAGCGCCAGCCCCTCTTCAAGCCCCACTGAAGCCGCTACAGACAAAGCCAATGCCCCAACTATCGATAAAGTTGCTGGTGAATATAAGGTCGTTTTAGATCCTAAAGTTTTAGCTGATGCTGAAAAAGAAGGTGTTAAGTCAGTTACAGGTAAATGGACAATTAAACCTGAAGGTGCTTTTGAAGCAAGTCTCAAGGCTGTCTCCACAAAAGATGAAGTGCAGGAGATTAAAACCACTGGTAAGATTTTGATCGAAGATGGCAAGGTCGTCTCTCAAGTTGAAACCGTCAATGGTGAAAAGCCACCCCAAACTCCTCCCAAGCAGCCCTACACCATATCCGCAGATGGCAAAGAGTTGCAAGCTGATGGTCAGCCAGTAAAATTGGTTAAGCAATAACACAACCAATGCTTTAGCGCACGCTGCGCGTGCGCTATGTTTTCTGTGATTTCGACTTCCAAAGCGATTAGGTTTTGGTTCTAATGGTCGCGCTGAAAGTTGACTTTTAATCCGTCCCGTGGATGGGGCGTGGGTATGGTAATCAAAGTAAGATCTTGATCTGGCGAAAGTTGCCAACGGTAATTACGCAACAACATTGCACCGAATATTTTCATTTCGAGTTTGGCATATTCTTTGCCTAAACACTCGCGCATCCCACCGCCAAAGGGGACATAGCTAAATAGCTTTTGCTTGTCAGTGGTCGTCTCCAAGAAGCGATCGGGGTTAAAAATATCTGGCTCCGAGTAGATAGTTTCGTCTTGGTGTGACTGTTTAATTTGATAGATCACAGTCCAGCCCTTGGGAATGCGATAGCCCTTAAATTCAAAGTCCTGCTTAGCTTTCCGAAATGCTCCGCCAACTGGTGGCACAAATCTCAAGACTTCCTTCATGACAGCATCCAGATAGGGCATTTGCTTAAGGGTGTCAGGTGTAATCTCTGGATCGGATGCGATGAGAGTCTGTTGTTCTAGTCGAGCGCGATCGCTGACTTCAGGATGTTGAGCAAGGAGCAGACAAAAAGAGGCGATCGCAGAAGTGAGGGTTTCATGTCCTGCAAACAGCAATGTCAAAATTTGATCTTTCAGTTCATCAAGGCTTAATTTATTGCCCTGCTCATCTTCAGCCTGTAGCAAGATACTCAGGGCATCATTCCCCAGTCCCTCACCCATAGAGATCGCCTGTTGTCGGGTTTGCACGATTTCGCCTAGCAGTTCGCGAATCTGATGTCGCGCATTCATCGCCTTGCCAAACGCTGTCCAAGGCAATCGCAAAGGAACACTAAATAACCCTGCACACCAAGTATGAAAATATTTGCTCAATAATGGTCGAAAGCGCTCAGGTGTATCTAATAAGAGCGTACTGGCTATATCAAAGGTATAGTCGCGAATCTCTGGATACCAAGTAAGACTTCCCATTTGTTGCCAACGCTGGAGATAGCGATCGGTAATCGCAGCGATCGCTGGTGTATAGCTGGCTAAAGTTCTTGGCTGAAAGGCTTGAGCCATTAATTTACGTCGAGAACTATGGGTATGTCCCATCTGCATGGACAAGGAATTTGCACCCAAAAGTGCTTGGGTACTTGCTGGCCAGCTTACATCAAAATATTTGTTTTCGTTAGCAAAAATGAACTGATTAGCCTCTGCACCGACCATAAATACGGACGGACTACCGAAAATATGAGTTTTAAATATTCCACCATATTTACTCTTTTTCTTTGCTGCATATTTGGGATCAAACAAAAAGTTCAATGTTTCGCCCAAGAGAGGTAGTCCTAGTTCTCCTGATGGTGTGGGCAGATCTTCTAAGTTGCTTAACTGTAAAGTCATGAAATTATTGAAGAATTGGGAGTTATTACTGGATATTCATAAATTAAATACAAATTAAAAGGGAATATCATCATAATCAGGGGCATTGGCGGCGGGGGCGGCGACAGGAATATAGGCTGAAGGAGATGTAGAGATCGGTGCAACATTGGCTGGTTTACGCGCAGCAGGTGTAGCTACGGGAGATGCTGTCGATGGACTCCCAGCATTGGTGTTAGTGCCACTAACGCCAAAAGCATGAACGCGCTGAGCAACTAGTTCAGTCCGTTTTTCTTTATAAGTACCGCGATCAACTGTATCAAGACGTAAACGACCTTCCACCACAACTTGATCACCTTTGTGATATTTCTCCATGATCTCATCGGCAAGATTATTCCAGCCCACAACCTTGATACGATAAGGGGCTTCTTCGGTGCGCCCACCTGCAAACTGTACGAGAAATGAGGCGATCGAGCTTTGATTGTCGGGGGTACGACGTAGTTCGGGATCGGTTAGTACTTCAGCCATCAATACAATAGAGTTCATAGGTGATTTATAGGTGATTTCGCAACGGTTTATAGATTATCTTTGTAGTCATCATATCGCGATCTCCAAGTCTCTAGCCCAAAATCAAATAAGCTGATTCTCTTGTTTAGAGATCGCTAAGCAATTATTATTTTTTCAAGTATTATTTCGGATGAGCAGGATTGAGGTATTAACATTCATTCATTGTTTATTCACTAGTTGTTTATTTACTAGTTAAGATCTGCGATACGATGTTTAGCCTAAACTCACCGCTCATCCAAATAAACTCAAAATAAACTCAAAAATCTAGTTATCACGCAATCTTAGGTAATAGTCACGCATCTATGCTGACAGTCAATGCAATCATCATCAGTACTATAATTCTCGATGTTGGGATTCAGTCCGTGATTATCGATAGACTATTGCGAGCAAATCAAGGTAATAAACGGCGCGAAGAAGTGGAAGAAGAGAACCTCACTCGCTATGAGACTAATGCATCTAGCGATCAGCATAAAGGCTGGGAATTTAAAATCCTGCGTACAAATAGTGGCGGTTTTCGTCGCCGTAAAGTTTTAAACAAAGTTTGTGCTGAAGAAGCTCAAGCTGGTTGGATTTTATTGGAAAAACTGGACGATCATCGATTGCGATTTCGCCGTCTGATTTCTAACCGCGATCGCGATCAAGAATGCAAAATTGATCCCTATCGCAGCCATTATGGAATTTCAGAAATGGTCGAGACATGGACAACCATCATTGTCTTGATGATCATTATGAGTGGTGCAGCGATTTTAGGTTTTATCGCCATGAATCGATTTTTTGGTGATTGGCAAACTCGCTCTGTGCAGAGTGCGCCACGTTCTGGTGATAATAATGCAATCCGCCAGTCTCCAGCGCCAAGCGCTAAACCGACAAATTCAGTAGCGCCACAGTGAGCTAAATGCTATCTAAACAAGTATTCTTCTGTGTTAGCCAAAGAGTTCGGCTTATTGGCAAAGCCGAACTCAACAGCCAGACAAGCCACTGCTAGTAAAGTCGATAGAGCCTAAAAATCACAAATTAGCTAAGTCGATAGAGTCATGCAAGCTGGTCAATGTTTCGGCAATGGGTTGAATATTTTGGTAAGGTGACTGTTGCAGTGCCACCCCAATACAATTTTCACGCAACATATAATCCGTTAGCATCAGAAATGTTAATACAAAACAATGTTAAATCTCATCTTCTAAAATTTAATATTCATCAAAAATTACTTCTGACAAATCTTTATTCAAATTTTTTGCGAAATCCTCATATACAAGGAATTTAATGGAATCAAGCATATCTTCATACTCTTGAATTAAATTCAATCCATCCCAATGCATTTCTTCCTTAATGTATTTGTATATTGGTAACAATATAGACGTTTTCTCATCTATATTTTTAAAAAGATGATTGGAGTTTTGAATTTTCTCATTCGTAAAATAAGAAATATTTTTAAATTCATCATTCTTTAAAAAAAACTCAAAAAGCTGCTCTTCTGAAATGATTTTATCGTTTTTCGCATGAACAAAAAGACCATGAACAGGACAGGGAGAGAAAAATGAGAAATCATAAAGTGACAATGGTGCTGATAGAAAAATAAAATTATCAATTTCGGGTCGTCTCATCGTCAATTGAGCCATAATATATGCACCAAAAGAAAAACCCAAAACCCATCTATGCTTTGCAAGCGGTCTTTCAGTCATTAACCACTTAAACGCAGATGTAGCATCCAAAAAAACATTTTCAATCACTCCTGCGGTATTACCAACACTAGCAAAGTTAGTTGTCAAAGCTGTAAAACCCATAGACAAAACAAGCTCAAATACTGATTGTAAAACCTGATTATCATATCTACCAACATTCGCCTCATGAGGAAAAAGTAAAATTGTTGGAGCCGCTGTATCGGTAGAGGCAATTCCATATGTCCCCTCAATTGTTCCACGGTCACCCTGAATAGCCACCTTCATTGGAATTTGATGATTTTTTGCATTAAAAGTATTTTTCATAATAAAAATTGTTATAGGAAAAATGGGATGAATAATCACTTACATTCGCATTGATGCGAGAGGAGTTTCCAATCGATCAAGTCCCCTAATGATTGGGGGAACTTCAAAAGGAAATTTATGAGGAGTTCCATATTCTTGATAGTCACGGATAGATCCAACCCTATAGAGATCGCACCGAAGATATAAGAACGTTATAAAACTTGAAAATCTAATACTTCAATAATATCACCAATCATCGCCATTGACATCACATCATCACGAATTTTTGCGGTAACACTAACCTTTAATCCATCTTGTAAAAGCTCTGAGGGGGCAGGCTGTAAAATCTCATATTGTTGATCGGTATCAGTGGCGATCGCCCAAGCTCCCGTACCAACATCAACATATTCCACTGTTCCGACAATTTGTATATTCATATTCTCTAGTTGTTTTTAAACGCGCTAAATTAAATGTAGGATGCGTTAGTGCAACGTAACGCATAGCATAAATTAGTTATCAATGATGGGTTACGCGATCGCTAACCCATCCTACGTTTAATTTCAACAACTTATATACTTGCTGTCTCCGACTTGATCGAGAGATAGGCAAATCCAAAACAAAGTAGTGAGTTAACACTGAGAAAAGCGATCGATGGTAATCCTTCGCTAATCCACATCATTTGTGGTGCAAGCACTGCACTTGTGGCTAAACAAGCCGAAGTACCGATCGCCGAACCAATGGCAAACCATTTCCACTGTGGATGTCCGAGCAGAATTAATAACAAACCAAGAGGCAGTAATACACTCGCTGTAATGGGATTGAGCGCATTAGTATTAGAGAAAGCATTACCTAACTCAGCTAAAGAACTTCCTGCAATACGGAAAGGTAATTGGGTAATATCAAATACATAGAATCCGCGTAAAAAGAATAGCCCTGCACCGCCAAAAAATACTCCATTAGAAAATGACCAATTCCAACGGAAGGGAAACCAGCGATTGAGTAATATGGCTAACAAATAGGAACCAATCACCATAATCAATTTAGGAACCAGCGCCACAGCACCACCATCAACCCAAAATCTAGGACTCAAATAACCATTGTCCCGCGCCCAACGCAAGAAATCAGGAATTCCCAATTGTCCTTGGCTCGCAAGACTTACCGCCGCCGCCGCATTTAGATGCCCCGCGCCATAATAGTTGAGCGTATCATCAGCAACTTTGCGCGAAGATTGCTTCACGATTTGGAAAACTTTTTCGGGATCTTTCACCCCAGATGCTTCGATGAGAGCGACCACACCCGCAACGTGGGGCGAAGCCATACTAGTTCCCTGAAAAGCGCGAAATACCGATTGCTTCGTACTGGGATCGATTGTATTTTGCAAAATACCGCCAGCGCTATCGCCATCTTTACCTCTAGCGATCGCCCCACCAGGAGCAGCCACATCGACACCTGCACCATAATTGGAATAGGGAGCTTTATCACCCGTTGCACTGGTAGCCGATACCGCAATTACTTTCGGATAACGGGCAGGATAGAAAGCGGCGTTACGATTGGAATTACCTGCGGCGGCGACAATTACCACACCTTTTTTATAGGCATAGTCGATCGCTTCTTGCATCAGTTTGCTTTCACCGCCACCACCGAGACTCATATTGATGACATTTGCGCCATTGTCTGCGGCAAAAATAATCGCTTCGGCAATGTCGGAAATTGTGCCGCCGCCTGAGCCAGAGAGTACTTTGAGAGGCATAATGCTAGCTTCGTAAGCTACCCCTGCTACGCCAAAATTATTATTTGTCGATTGAGCGATCGTCCCTGCCACATGGGTTCCATGCCCATTGTCATCACTAGCATCTTCGCGATCGTTGACAAAATCATAACCCTTAACAAAATTCGTGTTTTTGAGATCATCGACACGACTTACGCCCGTATCAATTACCGCAACGACAATTCCTTTCCCTTTCGTTTTTTGCCAAGCCTTTTCGATATCGATCGCTTTCAGATTCCACTGTTCGTTATATCTGGGATCGTTAGGAGTCGTACCATCCAAAAACTCCGCCGAATAGACATAGTTTGCTTCGACATATTCGGTCAAGTTGCGAAGTTCTTCCGATTGTTTAAGCTGTTCGAGGACTTGAGCATCGCCTTTGACGATATAAAGATGATCTGACTTCGAGAAAGCACTATTAAATTTAGGTTCAATGCCATATTTGGCGGCGATCGCCTTAAGTTCGCGATCGACCTGAGCAGGTGACAAACTATCGCGAAAGTTCAATACCATTGAGTCAAATTTTCCTTCAACCGCCAACCCTTGATAGGTGGAGAGCGCCCAAAACAAACCTGCAAAAAACAAACAAGAGAGCAGAAATTTTTTCATTGTTCCAAGACCTCAATCTCAAGTCCTCATTGGCTACTTTTAGTTAGCAACCCGTTAGCTATTTTTTATTTTATCGCGATCGCTTAGCCAACTCATAAATATTAAAGGCGGCCTTTTAGACCGCCCTTAATTTATACACTTTTATACACTGACTAAAACTTTCCCATTTTCGATCTTAGCGGCATAGGTAGGAAGCGGCTTCTTGGCAGGACCTTGGAGAACCTTGCCATCAGGAGCAAACTCAGCATCATGACAAGGACAGTCATACTTCTTTTCGTCAGATTTCCATTTCACGGTACATTGATTATGGGTACAAACCGTACTCACAGCCAACACCTTAGTTTTGTCCTTGGGGTCGAGTACTACGCTGATTTTATTGAATACCAACTCACGATTGTTATCTAGTTGAGCTACGGTTCCTACTTCTTTGAAATTACCTTTAGGTGCAGCCGCTACACTTTCAGTTGAGGTGGGAGAAGAAGATGCTGAAGGAGCAGGATTGTCACTGCATCCAATTAACGATGAAGGAAGCAGGCTAACTAGCCAGCCCAAACCAAACCAAGAAAGTAATTTACGACGATTCATATTTTTTCTCTATGCGTTAGAAAAAGGATAATCAAAATCTATATATCTTTATATCTTCATTTATTCGATATATAGATGAATATAGATCCGTAATCTCCATAGCAACATTGTAATCTTTCTCTCATTTATCGCACATCAAGCTTAAAATGAACTTTAGAAACCTGCTCTAATCTACTGCAATGTCAATTCTGAGTTATAAAGGCTTTACCGCAAAGATTGAAGTTGATCTCAAAGCCCATATTCTTAAGGGGCGTGTTTTAGACAGCCGCGATGCGGTTAAATTTCAAGGACAAACAGTTGAAGAGATTAAGCAAGCATTTCAAGATTTGATTGATAATTATTTGAAGGCTTGTGCAGAGGTCGGCAAAAATCCTGCAAAATCTTTTTCTGGTAAATTAAATCTTCGGACTACGTTTGAGCGGTATCAACTGATTGAGATTGCTGCAAAAAAATCAGGTAAAAGCATAAATGCATGGATGGATGAAGTCTTAACTCAAGAAGCTAAGCAAATAATCAACATCAACTAAGCACTCGTAAGTGGGCTTCATTAATTATTAGATAGTGGAACAGGCTTCTAGCCTGTTGACGGGCAAGATGCCCATCCCACATTTATCAAGATCCCATTTTACATTATGTTGACGGGCAAGATGCCCATCCCACATTTTATATTTAATTGCAACCAGCTACTTAGCTAATTCAGAATATTAAGATTAATAAGTGTTACTGGATATATACGAACTCAGGTAAAAATAGTATTATCTACAGCATTTTTAACAGCTATTTCAACGTGCGAATTGCGTCTAACTGTTAACACCTTCAGCAAGGTAATAATCAATGGATACTCAGCCCATAGACCATAATTTCCACTCTGCCGATATGCATGACTTGCACAAGGATTTGCATACGCCCCAAGATTTACAGACTCATCAAGATTTGTTGAGTGATCCGACTATTGGAGTCAATCACGATCCTTTTGCTCCATCCAGTATTGGGGTTTATGAGCCGAATCATGTTCATGCTGGGTTTGATGGTCATAACTTCGCGGATTATCAGCCCCATCACGCAAACAGTTTGTTGGATGATCAATATTCTCAAGTTGGTCATACTGCCCATTTGGAGCATTCTTTTCAAAACCAGCATTTAGCGGATTATCAGTCAAATCATGCTAATAGCTTGCTAGATCATCATCATTTTGCTGATTCTCATCACTCGCAATCTGTAGTTGATTCGCATTTTGATCATCTTTCTCAGCGATCGGGGTCAACTAATTTTACCCCCTCTTCTTCTAATGATATTTCCGAGAATAAAGAGGTGATTTTCAAAGATGCTGATCGTAATGAACAAAGTGGTACGGTGACACAAGTTAATAGTAATAATACTTATACAGTACAAACCAGTCATGGTACTTATGAGAATGTTGCGTACCATGACATCCAAAAATATGGTTCAAAGTAAGGACATAACCTCTTTAAACTAGTTGTAAAATTGGGTGGGATAGGCTTCTAGCCTGTCCCCTGTAAACTAAATTTTTGTTTAAGAATAAGTAGCTGGTTGCAATTAAATATAAAGTGTGGGATGGGCATCTTGCCCGTCAACAGGCTAGAAGCCTGTTCCACTAATAGCTAATCCTCACTATCTAACAATTAATTCAGCCTACCTACTTAATGAGTTTTGGAGAAATTAAAAATATGTCTGGAGAAATCAAAAATATGTCTGGAGATGTTCTAGGGATCAGCACGTTAGTATCAAGTCTAGTAAATGCTTGGTCAGCAGGTGAAAATCGTAAATCCTCTGAACGCATTAGTCGGCTAAATCGGGATTCTTCTCAAGATATTGCTCAACTAAGTAGAGAGCATTCTGCGAAGTTGCAATATAATCAACTGAAATTTTCGGTATTACAACAAAGAGAGAATCAAGATTTTCAAAGAGAATTAGCTGAACTTAGTCACGAAAGAGCCAAGGAAATAGAGGCTTATCGGGCAGAAGTTAATTTTGCGATTAATCAAAAAAATTTAGATTTTCAAAAGTGGCGTTTTGAGCAGGAGAAAAAGATTCAGTTTGAGATATTGCAGTTACAGCAAGATTTTCAACGTGATTTAGTTCGTTTGCAACATCAAAATGCGATGGAGCAAATGCGAGAAAGGTTGAGATCGGATAAGTCGCCGATCGCTAATTTAGCTTGTGATTTATTGGAGAATTCTTTTTCTCATGGCGTAATGCCTTTAAAAGTATTTATTGCACCGCCTTTTTTAGATCATGATCCCAGTGTAGGTAAGCCGTTAACATCGGGTTATGAGAGCTATTTAGCTGAAGAAATCGATCAATTTTTGTACCAAGGTTATTTAGGAAGTAATCACCATCCCGTGCAATTGGTTGATGGGTCTTGGGAGTCTAAAAAATGGGGTGGAAGTTCGGCATTACAATCTCTTCATGGACAATTAAAAAGTATTCCTGTTTTGGTTTTGGAGTCGGATATTAATTTAGGGGATTTGGTTAATTTTAAGTTGGGTTATTGGTCGGCGGGTGATGTTTCCTACACGAAAAGCACTATTTTATCAGGCAAATCTCTTTATGACTTGCTTTATTCTGTGGCAAAAAATCGGGCGTTACAGTGGGAAAAAACACGCCTAAAACTTCAAGAGATTGGTAGAGATGAAGCTTTTATTAAGGAAAAAGGAGGACTGAACGAGGAAAATTTACAAATTTATCGCCAAGAATTAGCTGAAAAAGCTGAATTTGAACAGCATGGCATTGATTTAACTGTGAAGAAGGATTATAAGCTCAATAATCTCGATTATCGTGCATTTTATCAATATTTGGCTGTATGGCATTGTTTGGCGATCGGGCTTTATGCGGATATTCTCTTTTTGGGTAATTCTTGGGACAATACACCGCTATTACCGACTTTTATTCCGTATTTGTTGGAAAAATATCAAAGTAATCCGCTTTTAACGCTAGATTTTTGGCAAGAAGCCATTTCCAAAATTGTGAAGCGTTACGGGGATTTTTATGACAGCTTGGCGGTGGATTCTGCTTATTGTTTACCTGAAATCCGCATGAGGTTGGCTTTGTCTTTGGCTAATTTGCCTAATGAGTATAAGTATTTGGCTTTAGAGCAAGGTAATAAGGCATTTTCTGATTGGTTACGGGCTAATAATGTACCGTCAGATAAGGTTTTTGATATGGATAATGATGGTGATTGTGAGCTTTTAAAGCGGATTGTTTATCAAGAGGATAAGCCGTTTTTGGATTCCTTAAAGCTGTTATTAGAAAAGGTCAAGGATGCTGAAGGGATTGATGTGCGTCAAAGCGCAGGGGTTAATAGTCTTTTAGTTGGTTGGCAATTGTTAAATCGGTTTGGCAGTCTTCCCCAGTTGCCGATGATTATAGAAGAAAAGGAAGAAAAGATAAAGTCTAGTGTCTTGAATTCTTCAGAGAACTTTACGGAAGTTTTACGCAATAGTATCGAATTAGAAATGATAGCGATCCCCGCAGGTGATTTTATTTTGTTAGGAGATAAACCCACAATAGTTAAATTGAAAGGCTTTTGGATGAGTAAATATCCCATTACTCAGGCTCAATACCAAGCTCTTATGTTTTACAATCCCTCTTATTTTAGAGCGGACAATAATTGTCCCGTAGAACAAGTTACTTGGGATAATGCTCAGGAATTCTGCGGTAAATTATCAGAGCAAACTGGGAAGAGTTATCAATTACCTAGTGCATTGCAATGGGATTATGCTTGTAAAGCAGGAAGCAACACTAAATGGTATTTTGGGGACAATGAAAATGAATTGGAAGAATATGCTTGGCATGTTAAAAATTCAAATGAAAAAACTCATCCAGTAGGACAGAAAAAATCCAATCAATGGGGTTTATATGATATGTATGGCAACGTATACGAATGGTGTCAAGATAATTGGAATGAGCAAGGCAATGAGTTCGTCATAAAAAGTTTCTCTTTTTTACCCAGGCATAATTATAATGTAATCGATCCTCCTGATCACAATTCTGAGTTGCAATCATCAACAAGTACACGTGATTTTTTTGTTCAAGAGGAAGTATTATTTCATGTTCATGACGATTATGATGAAAATGGAAATGTTGATATAATAGAGTTTAAGCGCTCTTCAGTTTTTCGAGAAGAACATTTTCCTAAGCAAGTAGGTTTTCGTGTTGTTTGTGTGTTGTAGATGTTGCTTGAGCTAAGAGTTTTTATTGTAATTTTATTTAAAATAAAAAGTGAAATAATCTTCTAACTACTAATTGTGGAACAGGCTTCTAGCCTGTATTCTCTTAATTTAATTTATTACAGGCAGGATGCCTGTTCCACTTTTATGGAATTCATTACAGGCAGGATGCCTGTTCCACAATATTACTTACAATTAATATTCTTGCCATAAAAAGGGATAATCTTCAGGAGTTTTAGCTAAACTAGCCTTAACAGGATTTTGTCTAATATATTCCCAAGTATTAAGAAATTCTTCATCATTTCTGATAATTCGATCATATCTTTCATCCTGCCAAACCGTCCCAATATGTTTCATAACTTTAGGGATTTGTTTAGCACTATAGCTTTTAATACTGTGTAAAATACTGCTAAGTGACCAATATTCATCTTCAGATTTAGATAAAGGTTGCATTAACCAATGAACATGATCAGGCATAACTACTAAAGCAAAAGTATGATACCTTGCCTTATTTTTAGATTGGCTTTCATCAAAAAATAGACAGCAATTTAAGACTACTTCTCTAGCAGAAGCTGTTAATTCTAGTTTCTCCCAAGTATTAAAAATAACATGGTAAACAGCACCTGTTAATTCCCAATGAGGAAGATATCTTTGTTTAATTTTAAGTTGAGAATCTTCTAAATTCATAGATAACTTAAACTATTTTTTATTTATTTTATCTAATTATGCTACAAACTAATTGTGGAACAGGCTTCTAGACTGTATTCTCTTAATTCATTACAGGCAGATTAATTGTGGAACAGGCTTCTAGCCTGTATTTTCTTAATTCATTACAGGCAGGATGCCTGTTTCACTTTTTTGGGATTAAGATTAGGGATTTTTGGCTGTTTAAGTGGCTATCACTAATTAACAGGCTAGAAGCCTGTTCCACAATCTAAGCTATCACCAATTAACAGGCTAGAAGCCTGTTCCACAATCTAACAATTCTAGTTATCAACATCAATCAGCTAAACACTAGGCTGAATGGTAATACTGCCGCGCATACCTGCTTCGGTATGACCCGCGATCGCACAATGTAATTCGTAAGTACCAGATTTAATTGGTACAAAAGTCCATTGGGCGGTTGTATTTGGACGTAATTCGAGTTCGCGAATATTTCCTTTAATCTCCACATTGCCAGCTACGACATTTTGTGTCCAAACTGCATCGGCAAAATCTTTGCTGGTGAAATAATGCTTGAGGCTACTGGGATTGCTTAGTAATAGTTTGTAACGTTTGCCAGATTCAAAGGTGAAGTGATCGGGAATAAATTTGAGTTCGTTAGTCTCATTACTGAGACTAACTTGAACCGCGATCGCTTGTTGTTTGGTGAAATCTATTGATGCAATCTTAATGGGAGTAATGGGTGAGGCGATCGCTAAATTCGGAGCAATCACACCCAAGCAAACCGCAATGCAAATAGTGCATATTGCCATTATCAAATTTCTTAAGATACAGCGCATAAATAACCTCATGTTTTTATTTAATTAAAAAGGGCGCAAAGCGCCCTTTGTTGATCTATGCCATGACCATACCGCCATCGACATTAAACACTTGTCCCGTGATGTAAGCCGCCGCAGGATCAGCCGCGAGAAATCTCACCATACCTGCAATTTCTTCGGGTTGACCGTAACGCCCAAGGGGAATAAATTTGAGGATTTCTTCAGTATTCTTGAGATCGGCGGTCATATCTGTGGCAATAAATCCAGGGGCTACAGCATTAACGGTAATACCGCGACTAGCTAGTTCTTTGGCTACGGTTTTTGTGAAACCAACCACACCCGCTTTAGCGGCGCTGTAGTTTCCCTGTCCCGCATTGCCCATCAGACCCGAAACCGAGGCGATATTGATAATCCGTCCTGATTTTTGCTTGAGCATGATTTTGGCGATCGCACGGCTAGTTAGAAATACGCCCGTCAAGTTGAGGTCGATCACCGATTGCCAATCCTCAAGCTTCATGCGTAGCAACAATGTGTCGCGGGTAATGCCAGCATTATTCACTAAAACATCGACGCGACCCCACTTGTCGATCGCCGACTTGATCAAGCTATCCACCTCGGCTTCTTTGGAGACATCGGCAGGAACAGAGATCGCTTCACTCCCATTATCGAGACCATTAATTTCCGCAACTACTGCTTCGGCGGCGCTAGCGGAACTAGCATAATTTACTACAACCTTTGCGCCTTCACTAGCGAGAGCGACGGCGATCGCCCGTCCAATACCTCTAGATGCACCTGTGACGATCGCGACCTTACCTTCTAAAAATCCCATGTTTATTTTAAAAACTCCATATTATTTCAGATTATCGGCTAAGTAACTAGGCTATGTAGGCACGCTGTGTGTGCGCTACAGCTTGTTAAGTTTCCTATAATTGCGCCTAGCTACTTAACCACATTCTTAAGTTTAGTTCTTGATTAGCAGATGCATTCGCAATTTGGGTAATCTCGAAATGATTAGTAATTGGCTCTTGCAAAATTACTTCAACAGTTTTGAGTAAATCTTGTTGAAAAATGGTGAGCGCGATCACCTCACCCGCCGCAAAATCTCGCAAGCGATCGCTAAATGTTTCGGCAGTAACACGAATATCTGCGATGGCGAGGAGCATATCTCCCGCACTAATTCCTGCTTTTTGAGCAGGTGAACCAAACTCGATCTTCTCGATTTCGGCAATACCATTTTTTGATTTGAGAGTCATGCCGATAAAGGGAATATCTTGACGGGCGGTGCGTAACTCTAGCCCAAAGGGTTCCAGATAGTAATTATAGTCAAGTTCTTTTGTACCGTAGAGGTAGTCATTCCAGAAGTTTGACAGGTCAAATCCTGCGACAGATTCAATTACTTGATGGAGTTCAGCTTCACTAAATCCAGTTTCACTTTTACCGAAACGTTCCCACATAATTTGCATAACTCGATCAAGCGATCGCAGGTTATTGGTTTGAGAACGAATCAACAAATCTAGTAACATTGAGACTAACTCACCTTTGAGATAGTAGGAAATCTGGTTATTGTGAGTATTCGCATCGGGACGATAGAGTTTGATCCATGTGTCAAAACTAGATTCATAGAGCGATTGTACATTTCTCCCAAAAGTAGTTTGCAGACGGGTGATGCTTTTATTAACTAGTTTGAGATAATGCTTAGCATTGTACAACCCAGCCCGAAGTGGAAAGATTTGATCATAATAGCTGGTAGTTCCTTCGCTAAACCAAAGAGAACCTGTATAATTCTCATTGTCATAATCAAAGGTTTCTAGCGCTTTAGGACGAATCCGTTTGACATTCCATGTATGGAAAAACTCATGGGCAACGAGATTGATAAATTGGAGATAACTCTCTTCTTTGCGAAACCCTAAACGGTTATAAAGCAGAACTGTACAGTCTTTATGTTCTAAACCTCCAAATCCATTGCCAGCATGGAGAATAAAGTCATAATGCTCATAGGGTAATCCGCCAAACATTTCCGCTTCCACCGCCACGATCGCTGCCGTATCTTTGACAATACGCTGCATATCTGCATTATGTTGTCCCCAAACTACGAAACTATGGGGTTTATCAAGAACCGTAAATTCATAGCGATCATGAATCCCGATCTCAAAGGGGCTATCAACTAAGGTGTCAAAATCTTTGGCATAAAAGGTATTACTATTATTAACCTTGGGTAAAGCTGTAGAAACTTTCCAGTTTTCTCTTAGGGTTGCAATCTCAACCTGATAGGGCTGTTGCTGATGATTAACAACATACATAAACACCGCCGCGCCCGTAAAAAAGGCATGAGTGCTGTCAATATGATTAGTGCGAACCGTTAATTCATTACAGAAAATGCGATAGCAAATTTTAATTGATGCATTATTCTCAAGATTTATCCGCCAATGATTTTTACCAATTTTTTGCCATGTAAGATATTGCCCTTCTTCCACGATCGCTTCAAAATCCTGCAAATGTTTAGCATATTCGCGCACTAAATACGATCCAGGTGTCCAGACGGGTAATTTTAAATCAATAAATTCCCCATGCTCAACTATGTCCCAATCAGCGATCGCTAACTCCACCTCCAATAGATGATTTTCAGGTTCAGGAATCGATATTTGGTAAGTAAATTTATTGTTGGTAATAGGGGTTGATTTATTATCTGACTTTTGTAAATCCATTATTGCTTCTCAAATCTATTCAAATCTATCTAGTTGGCTTCTCAGCTAATATATCAGTATCCAACTCAGCCTTGTCCAAAATAAGGGCAAATAAGAGCAAATCATTTAATCGACAATCATATCTGTGGCTAGTTTAGTTGAGATCGCCTGACCACATAAAATTTCTACAAGTTTCAACGCGAAAGCCATAGCTGTTCCTGCGCCGCGACTCGTGACCACATTGCCATCAACCACAACGGGAATTGTCAAATATTCACCGACTTCTAACTGAGCTTGTACCGAGGGAAAAGATGTCGCCCGTTTATTTTTGAGCAACCCTGCTGCCGAGAGAACCGTGGGCGCAGCACAAATTGCCCCAATGAGCTTATTCTCAGCCGCTTGAGCAAGTAATATTTGAGAAATTCGTGGATCTTCCCTCAGTCGAAAAGTACCCGCACCGCCAGCAAGCACGATCGCATCAAATGCACTAGTATCTATTTCATCAAGAAGGTGATCCGCAATCACGGCGATCGCATGAGCGCCCATGACCATTTGGGTGTTTAAACCTGCGGTAGTTACCTGAATATCAGCGCGGCGCAACACGTCAATAATCGTAATCGCTTCGATTTCTTCAAAACCTTCAAATAGAGGTACAAGTACGGTAGGCATAGTTACGCTGATTCCTGTTGACATTGGCTACAAAGTCCGAAAAATTCGAGGGTGTGATAATAAATCTGAAAACTATGGGTTTTCGCGAGTTGACTACCGAGATCGTGGATAGGACAGCAATCAATCGGGAAAGACTTACCACAGTTAAGACAGTTGAGATGGTGTTTATCGGCAGGCATTACGCTATAAACGGTTTCGCCATTGGGCAAGGTTAACGCCTTGATTAAACCTTGCAATTTCAGCGTTTCTAGCGATCGATAGACCGTTGCTAATCCCACACTTTTTTCGCTATTGCGTAACTCGGCATGAATAGTCTGTGCAGAGATAGCATGATCGTGGGCGCGATCGTGATTGTGGAGAAGTTCTAGCACTCGCTCTTGACTGCTAGTGAGTTTTTCTTTCATGGCTTCAAATATTACCCAAAGTGCTAGCGGCAAAAGGCTTGAATGATTAGATCTTACAGCGCTTTGCAAGCAAAGACTCGGAATCTTTTTTATTGCAATAGTTATAAACTTAAGGTAGCTTATGATGCTGAAGCGTGGTTTTAAAAATGGGCATCTAGATAATGAGTATTTCCAGAAAAATCCAAGATTTGATTTACTTGATTCCGATCGCCTTTTCCTCTGTCATCACAGCCATACCCGCGATCGCTCAAACCTCTCCCCAAACCACAGAACCTCAAAATATCATTTATGTAAATCCCCAAACAGGTACCGATCGCCCTGAACAAGGTACGAATACTGCCCCATTTAAAACTATTAGCTATGCAATTAGTCGCTCTAAACCTGAAGCAATCACAATTATTCAATTAGCTAATGGTCTCTATAGCAATAATACAGGCGAGCAGTTTCCCATTCGTTTACGTTCAAATGTGACTCTGCGTGGCAATGAAGCGGATAAGGGCAAAGGAATTGCCATTGTCGGTGGGGGAACTTTATCATCGATATCAAGATTTACCCAAAATGTGGCGATCGCCCTTGCTGATCGTAGTGAACTGCGTGGTGTGAGCGTAACTAATCCCAACTCTAGAGGTTATGGATTATGGGTTGAGAATGCTAGTCCTGCGATCACCAATAATACGCTGCTCGATAATCACCAAGATGGGATGTTAATCACGGGTAAATCAACGGCGCTTGTCTCGGCAAATCAATTTTTTCGCAATGGCACAAGTGGCTTAGCGATCGAAGGCGCAGCTAGTCCTGAAGTTCGTGGCAATCTCTTTCAACAAACGACTTTTGGGATGAGTATTCGTCAAGAAGCGGCTCCACAAATTACCGAAAATACTTTTACCCAAAATCAAAACGGAGTTCTCATTCAAGCTAATGCTAAGCCAATTTTGCGCGGAAATATGATCGTTAATAATCGCAGCTATGGTTTAACAGTTTCCGATAACGCGAATCCAGATTTAGGTAAGGCGAACGATGATGGCAACAATACTTTTGCTGGGAATGGAACTTTTGATCTGCAAAATGTTAGTTCTAATGCGATCGCGGTGATTGGGAATCAATTGGACAGTAAACGAGTCAAGGGCAAATTGCAATTACTAAATGTACGATCGCCAAACAATTCAATTATTAATGGACTTATCGCCAGTCCTGCGCCAACTAATACTTCGTCAACTAATGCTTCACCAACTAATCGTTTTGCGAATATAAATCAACAACTTCAGGAGCAAATGGTAGCTAGTCAAAATGTGAATCTCGCTCCAAATCAAACTAATCGAACTAATCAGACTAATAATTCTTTTTGGTACGAATCTGTTAACTCAGTAATCGTTAGAATTGAGCCAAAGCGGATTGACTCACCCATACCTGCCAATCCTGAAATTACTGCCAATTTACGTCCAGTCAGAGCATTCCCTCCTAGCGGCGAACCTGTCAATCAGCCAATCCAAATTGCTCCTCTCTCCAATACAAATATGACTCCACAAGCGCCTCCAAAATATCGGGTGGTGGTTCCTGTTTCGTCAGCAAACTCTGTGGCTCAAGTTCGTCAGCTTGTACCAAATTCCTTTGCTTCTAGATTAAATGGTGTGTTGGTGGTGCAGATTGGAGCCTATAGCGATCGGCGTGTTGCGGAGTCGCAGGTGTCACGTCTTTTGCAGCAGGGTTTATCCGCAAGAATTGAATCGATTAATCGATAAGAAATGGCACTGAACATGGTATCTGCTGCTTGAAAGGCATCATAGGGCGACCATATAGGATAAGACATATCTTGTCTGAGTAAGTCGGATTCGTCTTGTGCCAAGTCTGACACTAGGCATTGCATAACGTGTAATTTTTCGGCGCGGTTTAGTTGCCGTAGTAGTGGCATTAATTCGGTCATGGTCATAAATTTAGTCCAAGAACTTACAATGAGTATACATGGCAAAAATTGAGCAGGGGCTTGAAAGTTTTAAAAAGAGCGAGGCTTGTTCTCATCACGAGGTTTCATTCCATACAAAAACATATGAAGGATTTCTAGAGGTGACATAGGCGGACTATGGATCATGATGTCGTCATTGCTGGGATGGAGATGAAACCGCATGTTTTTTGCATCGTTGTTATGATCTGGCAGATTGAGGTCAATTCTTAAAAATGGAACTTTTGTCTCTCCCTCTTTTTGAGGAAACCTTATTTCAAAATCAAATCCTATAACTTGAGCAGGTTTGCAAGTTTCATCGATAGTAATTGCAAAGTCGAACCAGCAACCATTATAAAGTTTGAAATGGGGAATGTCCTGAGAGCGGTTGAAATTCTTTCCTCCACCCATAATTTCTGAATAGCCTCTTTTGCTAATTTGAGATGATGCACCTTTTTTAAGTAATTTACGAATTTCATCTTGCTTTGCATTTAGAATTTTTTCGTCACTTGCGGATGTTAAGCATTTTAAAATCGCTGCCCACAAAGAAGTGGCATTGTTTACTTCAAGGTGTGTGTTGTTGAGAGAACGTTCTTGAACATCTGCACAGATTTTTTGCCAATTATTTTTGTCGCTCAAGCAAGTCACCTCGATTAAGTAAAATTAGCCATTCTCCATATTCTGGATCGGTTGGTAATTGGCGATCTTTAGCTAAGGCAATTACATCTTCATTAGTTTTGCCTGTCCACTCTTGTAGTGCAGCTAGACGGCGATCGCATTCTTCTTCACTAAGTATTTCAGCGTCTTTTTGTAAATAATATATCCTTGCACCTAACCAACTCACAAAATTAGGGGCATTATGTATCATTAAATCATTGGCTTGCTTAGAAATTACAAGTAATCCTCCTTTATTTTCTTTATCTAATCGACTTCTCAAAGCATCAAATATTTTCCACTCATTACTATCCCAAGACTCTAGTTGCCATAGTAATAAATATTCTTCTAAAGCTTCAGTAATTAACTTAACTAAATCTCTTGCTCCAGATTCACCAGATATAGTACCTGTATTACATTCGCTAAAAATCTCAATAGTATCTTGCAAATCTGTAACTATCGATTCTATATCATCAATATTTGCAACAAGAATCATCCAAATATTACCGTCTGGACGAGAGCCAATTCTTTGTAATAATTCATCTACAGAAGCTAGTTTATCCATAAGCTACACCTGCAACCATCTTTTCAAGAATTGGAACTAATATCGGATGAACAACAAATCTTCTTCGAGGATATCGATATTCCAAGATATGTCCTGTGAGCAATAGATCAAAATCTTCAGCAGTTCTGGGGGAAAACGAATTTTCGGTCATAACTTCACTAAGAATTTCTATGCTTGAATCAGTTAATCCAATTATTTTTGAACGTTTTATAGCTAAAATTGCTTGCTTTGCATGTTGCTCTGTAATCATCTCTGAGCCATCCATATATGCCTCTTCAATTGCCGTTTGGCAAAGAGACATTAAATCTCGTAAAACTCCTCCAGAGTTAAATATCAGTAATTCCCTTGCCTCTGAAGCTATAAAACTCTCAGGATCTCGTGCCTTAAAAATCTCCGTAAAAAAATGTAGTACTTCAGTATTTTCTAAAACATCTAAATATGGTAGGAAGTCAAATTTCCCTACAATTTCTGCAATACTTACTCTCTCTGTATATGGAGTTACAATAGAACCTACAAGAATTGATCCAATTTCATATTTTCTAATTTCAATTACGTCATCAAGAGCAGAATTAACAAATATTTTTGGCTCCTTTAATCTGTCTAGACTATCAAAAAGAAATATAATTTTTTCAGTTATCTTTTCTTTAATGCTTCTATTTATCTTGTCAAAAGCCTGTAAAATTGAAACTCTACTTTCTCGTTTCTGAGTGGTTGTAAACCCCTGAGTTGCTGGGTCTTGAATACCACCTAGCTGTACGCTTCCTATAGTTGGAAATCTTGATTGAGGAGAAGTATGGATATATCGCGTAACAGTTTCGTTATTTCCATCTAATACTTTTTCAAACATTTTTCTGATGTTATCTGTATCAGCAGCAGCCCCACCATGATACTCATCTAATATTTTTATTAACTCAATTCCTGCGATCGCAATTAAAGCTCCAGACTGAAGATCGGAAATATCGGTAACGAGACTAACATCAACATAAATAGCTTTGATATCTTCTAACTCATTTAAAGCTTGTTGCGTTAATAGTAATTGTGTCGTTTTACCAGATCCAATACCCCCAAATAACAAATGCACTGAAGAAGGTCGGAGTGCAACTCTGCCAGTAATTTCTTCAATAGGACTATTTGGCAAATTAACATAAAATCCTCGCTCGACAGCGCGTTGAGGATTAGATGTACCTTCAAAAGCTGACATCAGCCCGCGAAAAAATTTCAGGCGATCAGACATAGCATTTTTAACTTAATAGTAGGTATCTATATCTTAACGGATGAACTCAAATCTGCAAAGTAAGGCGATCGCTACAGATATAGGCGCAGCGATCGCTTGGTAATTTTGCCCTTGAAAAATCGATACCTTAAATTTTCTTAGATTTCACCCTAGCGCAAAGCGCTGTATATGTCAGCGATCGCGATAGAATTATATAAAGTTTTATGTTAAAGCAAGGATTTTGTACCCATGACTGAACCAACTCAAGTCCCACAGGCTACCGACCCGAAAATGGGATTTAACACTTATGCAGAGCGCTTAAACGGACGCGCCGCCATGATTGGATTCATTATTGCTGTCGCGATCGAGTTTGTTACCCACAAGGGGCTGTTGGCGTGGTTAGGCTTAATTAATTTAGGTTAAATATTAGAAGCCTAGAAAATCATTCACCCGCTTTAATTCGCAACCCTTTACTAAACTATGGCATCTGGCAAAATCGAGAACTCATTCTACTGGACTACGGCAATTTTGGGATTAGTTCTCGATCAAGCCTCAAAATACTTGGTGGTGCAGTATCTCAAGCAGCCGAAATCGATCGCTGTCATTGATGGGATATTGCATTTTACCTATGCCACCAATACTGGCGCAGCCTTTAGCTTATTTAGCGGTCAAATTGACTGGCTCAAATGGGTATCAATGTTTGTTAGCTTGGGATTAGTCGCATTCGGGATCTTTGGTAAAAACTTAACTCGATGGGAACAAGCTGGCTATGGCTTCATTTTGGCAGGGGCGGCTGGGAATGGAATCGATCGCTTTGTGGCTGGCTATGTAGTCGATTTCATTGATATTAGAATTATCCGCTTTGCAATTTTCAATATTGCCGATGTCTCGATCAACGCTGGATTAGTATGTCTAGCGATCGCGGTTTTATTCGCTACGAAGCCCCCAAAGAAAGCGTGACACTAGGAGATCAATCACTATGACAAATTCCCCAAAAATTGTTGTTGTTACGAATGGAAAAGGGGGCGTAGGTAAAACCACAACCGCGATCGCCTTGGCAGGAATCTTGGCGCAAGACGCAAAGGTATTGATTGTGGATGCGGATGTACAGGGTAGCTTGTCATGGTGGGTAGGGCGTAGCGATAAAAGTATGGGGTTTGATATTGCCAAAGAGATCGATCCCACGCATTTGAAAAAACTGCCAAAACTTAGTGATTACGATCTAGTATTGGTAGATACGCCGCCTGCACTGCATTCTAACGCGCTTGCCACAGTCGTAGCGATCGCTGACTATTTAGTTTTGCCAAGTCCCCCAGCACCGATGGACTTAACTGCTCTCATCGAAACTGTTAAAAGTACAGTCCGTCCCGCCCAAGTTCCCCATCGAGTTTTATTGACGCGAGTTGATCCTCGATGTATCAATGAAGCTCTCGAAGCCCAAAATACTTTACTAGAGGTGGGTGTACCTGTTTTTCATGCCTTTGTCAGAGCTTATAAAGCCCATGAACGGGCTGCCCTAGAGGGGAAATTGGTAACGGAGTGGAAGGGTAAGAATGCCAAGGAAGCCGAAGCCGATTATCGCCGTGTTGTCGATGAGTTGCGCCGCGATATTCTCAAATAGTATTAAGGATTAGATTCGCCCACTTCTGGGTTTTATAGTAATTTAATAATTCAAAATTATGTCAACTAGAAAAAAAGTCGGAATTTCAGATTTATTACGCGATGAAGTACAGAAAAGCGCTGAATCTCCAGTTATTGAGATCACAGCCGAGACGGTTGCCGAACCTGCACCAAAAGCCCTAGTCACTACCAAAACCGTTGATGAGTCTAAGGCGAAAATTCTCACCTTGGAAACGAGCCTAGCGCAATCTCAACAAAAAGAAGCGTCGCTGTTGCAAACGATCGCTGACATCCAGAAAGATTTGCAACTTAGTCAAACCAATGTTGAACTCTTGCAAAAATCACTAGCGGCGATCGAAAGCGTCAAGAATGAATTAGAGCAGCAACTAGTGGAAGTGAAGCGCGACAATTTACGCTTAGCCGAAGCGAATATTCAACTCTCGACACAGGTTGCTGATTTAAACAAGTCTTTAGAATCAGCCAAACAATCATTGAAACCATCGGTTGAGGCGGCGCAAACTTCTCAGTTAGTAACTCAAAATCAAACATCCCCAACTCAAAGCTCACAAAACAATAGAGCGACACCAAGGAAGCAACCTGTAGATCAGCCCTATGCCAATCGCGATCGCCCAACCTATGCGCGTCCGATGGGTTCTAACGAGCAGTTACAGCGTATTAACAACAAAAATATCGGTTGGATGGACTAGAAAGAATATAAACCAAAAAACGTAGGGGCAATTCATGAATTGCCCCTACGTTTTTTGGTAAAGTGGTTCTCTGAGAATTGCTATCAGCGAGGTTTTAAGCCCTGAAACACTAATCTCTCTACTTTGGAGGGTATTCTTATACTACAAAAGTCTTGCACTTTACTATAGTTGGCTTGATTATTTTATAGTTATACTACTACTACCACCACTACAGCTATAAGATAGGCTATCAGTCGAACTACAACAAATTTGGTTTTTATAGCCGTCATTAGTTCTTTCTAATGTTTCATTACAAACTTCGCCAATTCTCTTGATTTCTCGCTGTATCTTTGTGCCAATAGGTACGCTTTCCAGCCATCTGAAGCGATCTTCAAAAGGATCTGTTGTACCTGAAGCTTCTGAAGGAGATCTAGATGGTAAGCCTCTCCACTGCTCAATCGTGACTGGATCTAGTTTTAAAGTATTTACATCAGCATTAGTGTTTTGATTCCCATAAACGTGAATATTCCACCCAAATATAGAAACTATGACGGTGGTGGTCATCAGTAGTTTTTTCATTATAATCTCCTTTTCAAACAACTTCTTAGCACTATTTTATATTTCGCTGCTCTCTAGCAAATAAGCCGACAAGATAGGGGATCGCACGTCCCTAACAGCTATCGGATACTAATAATTAGGTTGCCGACACTGAATACTAGGATCTAAAAGTCGAGTAGGAAGGCACCACTGATATATTAATGAGTCATTACGCATTTTTTGCATATCCAGTCTAGACTTCTCAACTGTACCATCCGTATAACCCCAATCATAACAGTCACGACTGCGTTCATTTTCGTATGTATTGTTGAATGTACCTCCATTAAAACCCGCCAACCAACCACTAGAATAAGCTGTTTTCCCAGAGGAATAATTTTGACAAGAAGAAGATTGAGCAATTAGGATAGTCTGACCTTTTTTGAAATTTTCCGTGTTAGTTGGGAGTTGATCAATTACAAGCAACTCCGATTTGTTTTGTGCTTGTACCAAGTTGATATTTTCGGCTAATACAGAGGTGATGCCAGTCAATGATCCTATGGTTGTAGCAGCGATCATGAATTTAGATAAGTGATTCATGGTAATGTCCTGAGATAAATAGTAAAGGGCTAAACAGCATAACTTTGATAGCGATCACTCACATTCTTGGTCAATTAATTCATTGTTTGGTTAAACGAGTACCTGTATCCAAATTGAGCAAACCATCTGGAGTGATTCGATATTTTCTCTCCCCAGATAATCCTGCTGAACTTCTCACCCGAACATAAATTGAATCTCCCGTACGTTTCCAAATACCTTGGATATTGGTTCTTCTTGTACGCGGACGGGTGTAACCACTGTTAATAAAAGATGAGCATTTTTCTAAAAAATCCCCACTGTCATAAAAAAATGAAATACAGTCTTGCTTGATCCCTACATCACTATCACCCTTAGTTGAACTGTAAGCAGCAATTAATTTTGGGTTATTTTGCGCTTGAGTACAGTCAATATTCCAACCAAATGTAGAAACTATCAAGCTACCAACCATGAGTGATTTATATATTCTTTTCACGATAATTCCCTTAATTACTAAACACCAAGAAAAAGTTTTATCTAGGATAGTAAGTTGTACAGCAAAGATCAATAGATCTACCAGGAACACGCTTGGGTGTACTGTAACTTATAGATCTATAAGAGTCAAAACCTACTACTTGAACAGTCACAGATATGTCTTGTTTGAGATTTTTAATTGTGATCCAATTTGCAAAAGGATTAAAATTTCCTCTAGAAGATGGGTTTTGATTCAGCAACTCTGGTCTTACATTATCTATCTCTACCCTAATATCACCAAAAGTGTAATTACCATCTTGACGAAGATTAATCTTCCCTTCTTGTCTAAGGTTGTGGATTGCATTGACAGCAAATTGAACCGCATCACTAATACTAGGTTGAGATTGAGCAATTAAGATAGTTTTATCTTTTATAGAATCTATCGCTTTAAATTCTGCACTGTTTTCCGCTTGAATGCTGTGAATACTCCACCCAAATATAGAAACAACGGCTGTCGCACTCATCAATAATAATTTATGAAACTTTTTCATAGTAATGTCCTTCATTAGTAAAAGCTGAGAGAGAGTTTTTGCAAATTAATAGATGGGAATCTGAAAATGAGTTAGGTTGGGTCAAGAAAAAATCATATTACCCCAACCGCAAAAACAAAGAATGGTGTTAGCTTTCCTTCCGTCAACCCAACCTACAACTATTTGCAACGATATGTTTTGCCTAAGAATGACAAAATTCTATTTTTATTCAAAGCATATCTTTCATTCCTATTTGGAGGGTAACTGCTGAGAGAAAAATTGATCCATCTGGTACCATTTGTCAATTTAACTGTGCCTGAAGAAGAATTAGGAGCGGCCCATTTGTAAATATCATAATTTCCTGAAGCGTACAGTATAGTCACTGTATTATTACTTTGAAAAGCGACACGATTTGTAGCAGGAGTAGTGGTTTGTACCCAGTCACAAACTAACGGGTGAGTCTGACCTTTTCTCAAATTTTCATTAGTTGGGATTTGTGCTTGAGTGCTGAGAATATTCCACCCAAATATAGAAACTATGGCAGTGGTGGTCATCAGTAATTTATGCAGCTTTTTCATGGTAATCTCCTTAATTACTCAACACTGAAAGAGAGTTTTTGCAAATTAACAAACAAGAAAAACTATAGAAATTAGGTTGGAGTGAAGAAAAACCCCATATCACCCAACCTAAAAGATAGGCGATCGCACTTCGTATTGGGTTTCCTTATGTCAACCCAACCTACGACTTAGAGATGAATTTAAGGATTTGGTCCACTACTCAAATTCACATTGTCAGGTGCAGTTAGCCATTCATTGCGACGACGAATTTGTTCATTGAGAAGGTCTTGCCGTCTAATATATGCGTCATTATCAACCCGTCCATCTTGATAAGCTGAAGATGGTGGTGTATCTTGATTTTGCCTACATTCTGCGGGAATTGCGTTTTCTGCTGCTCTAGCATTACCTGTGATCGCTAAGCCCACCAAAGAACCGATCGCTGCTCCAGTGCAATATGCTGGTAGAGGTTGTGCTTGAGCTATATTTACATTCCAGCCAAGGATAGAGACCATTGCTGTTGTACCCATCAATAATTTATGAAACTTGTTCATAGTAACTTTTCCTCCTGATTTATATTTCCGTTTCTTGATTATGATTAAAGCATTGATTTTGGGGAGACTAGACAAATTGAATTAATTTCTTGATTAGTTCTGAGATCATCTTGCATTGTTGAAAAAAATCAAATTGACTAGCTAAATTTCATAAGTGCATGAAAAAATTTTCAACCAAGACCACAAAAATGGAGCAATTGCAGATTTTTTATCAACGGGTGTGTAATATCTTTTGACACACAGGTAGTTCCCTTAAATCTTGAGGGTGAGAGATAAAATAATCACTTAGTCGATGACATCCCCGTGCAAGCAATTCATCTAATCCTTCTACGCGCCATAATCTAGCCGTTCCATCACTTGCACCAGAAACAAGATATTTACCATCAGGACTAAACGCTATAGTGCTGACACCCCTGCGATGTCCCCTAAATTCTCTAACCAGATTCCCCTTCAAATCCCAAAGTCGGATAGTCCTATCATTTGAACCAGTAGCGATAAGTTGACCATCAGGACTAAATACAACACTATTAACACCTCCTTCATGTCCTTTTAACTCTCTGATTAGATTACCTTTCAAATCCCAAACACGGGTTGTACCATCTTCTGAAGCAGTAGCAACAAGTTGATCATCAGGACTAAATGCTACACTACGAACATCCTTTTTATGTCCTTTTAATTTTGTGACTATATTGCCATCAAGGTCTAAAACAACGGCAAGCACCAAATCTTTACCTTGAATACCCTCTAAATCACCAACTTTTCTCGATAAACCCATAGCTAAAAGTTTGCTATTATGACTAAAATTTATAGTTAGAAAGATACTTTTTTTAAACTTAAACTGTTTTAGTAAATTTCCTTCAATATCCCAAAGTTTTACGGTATCACCCATAGGAACAGTTGCAATCAACTTACCATCAGGACTTAAAACCATGTCGTTAATATACTCGTCATAAGCCTTAAATTCTTTAATTAACCCACCTTGACGATTCCAAATCCGAATTTTTTTATCCCATGAACTCGTAAATAACAACTGACCATCTGGACTAAATGCTATACTCGTCACCCAATCTTGATGTCCTTCTAGTTTAACTATTAAATTACCCTGAAGATCCCAAACACGACCAGCTTTATTTTCTGAAGCAGTTGCAATTAAATTACCATCTGGATTAAAGGTTATGCTTCTGACATTAGGCCAATGCTCTTTAAATTCTCTTGTAAAACTACTTTGAAGATCCCATACACGAACAGTTTCATCATCTGAGGAACTAAAAATAGAAAGACCATCTAAACTAAAAGCTACACTTTTAACACTTTGCTCATGTCCTTTAAATTTCTCTATTAAATTGCCTTTAAGATCCCAAAGTCTAATCGTATTATCATCTGCACCACTAGCAATAAACTGACCATTAGGACTAAAAATTACACTATTTACACCTTTTTGATGTCCTTTCAATTCTTCTATTAAATTGCCTTTAAGATCCCAAAGTCTAACTGTATTATCACTAGCGCCACTGGCAATAAATTGACCATTAGGACTAAAAATTACACCTTTAACACTTTGCTGATGTCCTTTAAATTCTTCGATCAAATTGCCTTTAAGATCCCAAAGTCTAATCGTATTGTCATCTGCACCACTAGCAATAAATTGACCATTAGGACTAAAAGCCACACTATTTACACCTCCTTTATGTCCTTTAAATTCTCTGATTAAATTGCCTTTAAGATCCCAAAGTCTAATCGTATTATTTCTCATTCCTGTAGCCAAGAGTTTAGCATCAGGGCTAAAAACCATACTTAAAACTGGACTAAAAAAGAAACCATAACTATTGCCAAGAATTTCCTCAAAAACTTTAAACTCAGCTAGTAATTTACCATCAAAATCTAAAATTCTAGTAGTGTTATCCATGGCAACAGTCGCTAAAATCCGACCTTTTGAGCTAAAAGCAACTTCCCTAACACTATCTTTCCCAAACTCACTTTTTAATCGGGTTATTACATTACCTTTCAAATCAGTAATAGCAGTTGTATCACCAAATGTGGAAATAAAAGCCAAGTGTTGATTATTAGGAATAACTACAAATTTATAAGTGT
This sequence comes from Pseudanabaena sp., assembly GCA_044350865.1. Classification (GTDB taxonomy): domain Bacteria; phylum Cyanobacteriota; class Cyanobacteriia; order Pseudanabaenales; family Pseudanabaenaceae; genus Pseudanabaena. The sequence continues at coordinate 54,968 of JBILGV010000006.1, forward strand.
AAGGAATATCACCAAAACGATTTTTTTCACGGCTATAATCTAGGATATTATGTAAAGCATTTAAAGGACTAATGGCTAGATATTGATCTAAAGTCTTATTTCCGACTAATTGTTTTAATTCTTGTGCAGTTTTCATTGACTCAATTAAAAGCGCAATTTGATCTTCTGTGTCTGATAAAAATCTACGAATGATATTAGTCCCTTCTCTCTCTAATTGTGTTCCTTTAATAGCTACTTGTCGCAATTGTTCTGCTCTTTGTAAACTTCTGACAGACTGTTCTAGTTTTTGACGATTCACTTGCAGGTTAAGCTCAATTTCTCTTAACTCATCTTGATTTTTCTGATTTTGAGCTTCCGCTTTTTGTTTTTGTTTTAAAATCACCTCACGCTCCTGTTCTAAAGCTATTTTTTGTGCTTGAAATTCTCCAACCTGTTGTTGAGCTTTATTTCTATCTATTTCTAACTGTTTCAAATTACCTTGAACAACAAGTAATTGTTGACTTGCTTGTTTTGCACGTAACTCAATTTGACTACGTTCTTGACTTACACTAATTATCTGTTTTCCAATTCTATCTCGTTCTTTTGTTGTATTAATTAACTCTTGGTTTGCTTGATTAGCTTTTTGGGATTCTCTCTCAGCTTTACTACCTTGGATAAATGCAAAAATTAATGTGCCAGTTAATACTAATAAACTAATATTAATAGAAACAGTTAATAACCTGCGAGCCTTTTGTTTTTCCTGTTCAGCTATTTTTTTATCTTTGTCTGCTTGTTGTTTAGCTAGCTCTAAAATTTGCTTTGCTTCATTTTCTATTGCGAGTTGTTTCCCAAATTCATGGGACTGTTCAGTTAATTTACTATCATTTAAAAATTCTTGATCGTCTTTACTAATACTTTTATTTTGTTTCCAAGCTAAAGCATGAGTGAGAACCTCTCCATTTAATAAATAAGCTGGATTTTTACCAGAACTTAACCATAAATTAAAAGACTGATGATAAGGTCGTATGCTATCCAACTGTTCTTGAACCCAATCTTGATGAAAAATTTCTTGATAAATAGGATTAAAAACTTCTAAACCTCCATTCCTTTTAACTACTAAACCAGACAGTCTTAGTTCTGACTCAAATTCTTTTTCCTTACCCAAAAAAGTTCCATGCTTGAGAATATACTGATAAATTTCCAATAATTTCCCAACCCGATTTTCATTAGCAATAAATCTAGTTTTAATTTGATCAAAATGTTGATAATCATGCCAATTGTTGATAATTTGAGAATAGACGAATTGCTGAATAGTTACTTTTTCTTTGCCCTCAGACACCTTAATATCTGACTTAACTAATAAATCACACACAGTTTGAGTTAAAAAAGGTTGTCCTCCTGTCCAATATAAAACTTCTTTTAATGTTTCATTTTGGTTACTAGCTAATCCTTTTAATCCTTCAGCTAAAACTAAACTTTCGTTAAACTCAAAGCCATTTAATTCGACAGCTTTACCAATATTAAAAGGACTCTCTACTGGATTTTTAATTAAGTCACTTGGAGTCGCTACTCCTAACAAGCAGAAAGTTAATCTTTGGTAATTTATATTTTGATTTCTCTGGTTATAAAAAAATCTGATTAAGGCAAAAAAATCATCTCGAAATGGTAAACTAAATGAGCAATCAATTTCATCTATGAAAATTACAATTTTTCTTTGAATTAAAGTTAATAATTCATGAGACACAAAATTATTTAACAATTGACTAGGTGATAGATATGATCTTGATTCTATCCAACTACCTAAATCTATTTCTATTTGTTGTTCTAAAGAAATCGTATTTAAAAGATTGTAAATAAATGAAACATACCATTCTTGCTGATTAACTTGAGTTCCAATACCTTGTAGGTCAATGTCAATACAAAAAAATCCTTCTTTTTTTAACTTATATTGAGTTTGATCTTTAATTGAAGATTTTCCCATCTGACGACTGTTAAATACATAGCAATATTCCCCTTGCTTTAATAAATTAAATAATTCTGTATCTGCTGTTCTGATCACATAACTAGGGCTATTTGTTGGTAATGTTCCTCCAACTTTATAGAATGAAATACCCATTCTTTATCCTCCGATAATAAATAGACTTTCTAAAGAAACGTAATAAAATATTCCCGATACAAGTGACATCTGGGTTGAATTTTGTTGTCTTTTTTTGTGACTAAACCAATACTATACATTTGGAAGGTTTCTATTGGATCTAATTGAACTGGAGTTGAACTATTAATAACTTTTTTAAAAACCTCTGTAAGATCAGAATCACGAATGATTTTCAGTAGTCTACCTAAATGATTATTATAAATTCCTTCGTTGGTAGCAGCTTTACTTAAAACTTGCTCTAATGTCATTTCTTGATGACTGATATGATACATAGCTAACCTAACTAAAAAAGGATGTCCTCCTATTATTTGCTTTAAACTTTCCACCTGACTAATCTTCCAGTTAAGACCATGTTTTAAAGATACATTTAGAATTTCTTCTGTATTAAACTCTCTTAATTCTTGTGGATTACCTACATTATATAATGAAGACAAATTTAACTGAAATAAAGGATATCCATCAGTAGAATAGGCTAAAATAAATGCTAATTTACGCCATATATGGTTATTTTTAGCATTTTCATGTCTAGTTCTTAGCCAAAGCAGAAAGTCTTGTAATTCGCGCTCAGGAAAAATTCTATGTAGATTGTCAATACCTAAGAAAATTATATTTTGGCAATTTGGAAAAATAAATTTGTCAAAAATATCAGTACAATTGGAATTGTTACCTAAAAATGGTTTCCACTGTTTTTCTAAATAGTCGTTAATATCTAATCCTAACTGGTTGCTAACGTTGGCACAAAACCATCGGTAAAACATATCCTTGTTTAACACTTGTTCATCAGCATCATCTAAGTTTATATAGACAACTTTTGCCTTTATACTTTTTATGTATTCATGATTCAATAATCGGTTCATTAGTGATGTTTTACCCATTTGAGCAGGAGCTTTAATGCGTAATAGAATAGCTTCTTCTCCTGCTTTTCTAATATAGCTCTCACATTTTTCTTCTATAGGATGGCGATATTGATAGTAAAGAGAGTTAGTTGCACCAGATGGAAATTGTGTTGTTTCTAATATTTCAAATTGCTTTAGAGTTGTAGATGAAACTAATTGAGGGCGATGCCTAACAAATTGTTTTATTACTTCTCGTAAATCAACTAATTCAAATTCTTCATAAATTGTTTTTAAATGATGAGATAAATTACTTTGATCTATTAATTTTTCACCTGATTCCAAATCTTCTAGTGTTGTGAGTCTACTTCTAGGAAGTTTATCTCTTTCGTTACCTGCATAAACTTTGCGGTCAAACCAAACGGTTACATCTCCTCGTATTGCTGTATGTGATTTGCCTTGCAAAATACGATGTAAAATTCTCCTTTGAATTGGGGTCAATTCTTCCTCATAAATACGTTCAAACACTTCGCGCTTCATCACTACCTCCAGTCACTAGATTTAGTAAATTTGTCGCAATTATATCAAGGCATGGACTCTTTACCTCCGCGCTTTTATCCCGTCACTCATCCTTGTAAACGAATAGAGTGCGGGACATGCGGGGGCGCTTGCGGGCTAAACCACAGTATTTAAAGTATGATTTTAAGCTGAATGCTGAAATAGTGCATTCAAATAGACTTTAGCGGTGGTGCGATAGCTTTGAGATGCATTTAGTGATGTGCCGAGGCGATCGCTACCACTATTTTGCAGCAGAAATAAGGACAAGGCGGCAGCAAACACGCGATCCTGATCCCAGTCTGGGTGAATTTCTAGATAATTTTTGAGGGTTTCATGTAGTTCTTTAGGAATTTCGGCAAGGATGCTGACGGTGTTATTCATGCTGAAACCTCAACTTTATATTTGTAAACAGATATTCGTAAACAGATATTCGTAAACAGAGCAATAAATTCAACAATTTTTATTAGGAATCTCGCAACCATTTTCATTGGTCGGGATTCAATTGTGCGTTTAACTTGTCCTTCTTGTCAACGTGACGAAAAGTTAAGAGTAGATGATAAATACATGAATACGCCTTGGTCTAATCAATAGTTTAGAGTAATTTTGTTTACATATCTTAATGCTTGTCTAACCTTAGTAGGTTTCCCCAAGGGTAGATCCCTACTAGTTAATGAATCCTTAACCAGTAAGGATATGCTCTCTTAACCTTAGGTAATTACCTGTGGAAAACTAATATTTGTTTGTGGAAAAAACCCCTATATCTGTGGAAAACTCTGTGGAAAACTTTCTACTTATAAATTTGAAAATTATTTTTATTTAATGTTTCTCAAGCCAATTTTCAGGAACCACAATCAACGTTGTACCTTGCCGTCTCAAGACAATCACTTTTTGTTGAGCCGCGATCGCTATCTGGGGATCATCACACCGAGCCTTCCATGAGTTACCTTCATACTGCACACGCCCCGATTCTCCTGCGAGAATTTCCGTCAGGGTCAAGCCCTCGGTTGAGTCTTTTAGCTGATGGGAATCTTTGGGTATCAATCGCCGCGATAGAAACACCAATAGTCCAGAAATCAACATCCAAGCGAATATTAATAGTGCGGGGATTGGGAAAATAAGGGCGATCGCTGCTACAAACAGGGCGGCAATTCCCATCGCTCCCGCAATCAGAAAAGTGGGTATTGGTACTAGCATCTCGATCGCGCAAAGCACGACACCGATGAGTAGCCATATTTGACTTGGAGATAAATTCATTGATTAATTTAGCGATCAGGGCGATCGCTGTTTGATAATGATTTCTGGGGTGATGGTTTCAAGTCTTTATTTTGCGCTACTTCCACAGTTGATGTTGATGTCGGTTCACCTGCGATCGCCTTACTTGGGAGATTATCGAGATTTGGCGCGGTGGACAGCAAACCGCCCAATCCATTAATCAAATTGCGAATGTTGCTACGCAGCTTGGGATCACCCGTCAATTCATCGAGATCGGCGGTAATTTTCTTGGCATTGGCAAAAGTCGCTCGAGCCGAATCAAGGGTTTCTCGCAAAGCGGCGATCGTGGTTGGATCGTTTAGCTCACCCGATACTTTTCGTAAATTTACCGAAGTCTCGGCGGCATTTTCAGATAGCTTTTGGAGATTGGCGATTAACTTGCCATCGCTTAATAAGGGCTTGGCACTCGCTAGCAGCGCTTGGGCTTCTCTGGATGTGGCGGCAATACCATCAAGGGTTTGGGCAAGTTTTTCGCGATTGACTTCGATCAAGTCTTGAGCGCTATTAGCGACATTGCCAACTTTAGTTGCCGCGCCACTAATCGCATCGGCGGTATTGCCAAATTTTACGATCTGCCCCTCGAAAGTCCCCACAACCCGATTCGCGGAATCAGTTAATTTTTGGATGCTTCGAGCCGTAGCTTTTGTCGCAGCTAGGGTGTCATTGAGATTTTCAACTAAATTTTCACTGTTAATTTTACGGAGGGTGGCCCTGGAATCCTTGAGCAGAGCGACAAAGCTCACCCCTTGCGATCCCATTACTTCGCCGCCCTGACAGACAATTAACTCGCCATTGCAATCTTTGGCTAAAGGATTCATATTCGGATCGATCTCCACTTTATCCTTGGGCGGAAGAATATCGATATTGGTGTTGCCCAAAAAACTACTTTGATTAGTTTCGGCAACGGACTGCTTGGGAATTAATAATTTTGAATTTTCGATGCTGACGACGACATTGACACCCTCAGTTTGCGTTGCAAGGGAAATTACTCGCCCTACTTCTACACCGCGAAATCGCACGATAGAGCCTGTATTTAAGCCACTAGCATCGGGCATTTTAATCGTAAATGTAAACTTGGAGCTATTCAGTTGCAGTCCGCGCAACCAGAGTAATGCTCCCCCAATCGCCACTACTCCACCGATGATAAACAAGCCAAGCGCACCGTCGCGTAAAGTTTTTCGCTGCACGAGTCTCATACCTCCTTGGTCAAAAGTTGAATCGGACCTTCTGTGCTGCCACTGAAAAATTGTCTCACATATGGATTGTCAGTCGCATCAATTGTACTCACATTTCCTTCATAGCGCACTAGTCCTTGATACAAAACGATCAGGCGATCGCTGGTACGGCGGATGGTGCTGTCTTGGTGGGTGACGACAATGTAACTATCACAGACTTTTTGATCACGCAGCGATCGCATCAAGTCTTCGATAATCGTGGAGGCAACAGGATCTAGCCCAGCCGTTGGCTCGTCATAGAGCAGCACTTTTTTAGTGTCACTATGAGTCGTAGGATCGTCCATGATCGCACGGGCGAAACTCACCCGCTTTTTCATCCCACCTGATAGTTGACTGGGATAGCGATCGCTAATATTTTCTAGTCCCACGAGGGCAAGTTTATGTTCAACCAAGCGATAAATCTCGCGGCGGGGCAGCTTTGAATGTTCAAACAAGGCAAATCCCACATTTTCGGCAACCGTGAGCGAGTCAAATAGGGCGGCATTCTGAAACACCATACCAATGCTCAAGCCATAGCTTTCATCTTGAATATCTTCGGTCGTTACCAGATTGCCATTCACATAAACTTTTCCTGCGTCGGGCGCAAGCAAGCCACAAATGAGGCGCAAAATTGTCGATTTGCCAGTACCAGAGGGCCCAATAATGGCGATCGCCTCTCCAGAATTCACCGTCAGATCGACACCATTAAGGACGGTATTTGTGCCAAAAGTTTTATGAACACCATGCAGTTCGAGTAAAGGTGTCTCAATATCGCGGCTAGGTTTAGTCAGAGAATTGGATAACTCCATTGGTGTCTATTTCTGGTTAAGAAAAGCGGCTCTACCAAAAATTAACATTTTTTTTGACTTTTAACCATTTCTTCACAAAGAAAAATTCCTCGCAAAAAATCGGCTATCCTATTTTTATTTTATAATAATAGAATAATCTCACTATGTATCGTTAGGAGAAAAAGACTGATGATAACGGCTAATCCAACTTCTCCCATCTTGACAACTCAAACCTTAGAAAATGGCGATAAACTGACCCGTGCTGAGTTTGAGCGTCGTTATCAAGCTATGCCTAATGTCAAAAAAGCTGAATTAATAGAAGGAAAAGTTTATATGGCATCTCCTGTCAGAGCCAAACGTCATGGTAAACCCCATGCGCGGATTATGGGTTGGCTAGTCACCTATGAAGCGGTTACTTTAGGTGTAGAAGTATTGGATAATGCTACTGTTCGCCTTGATGCTGATAATGAACCTCAACCTGATGCTTTATTAAGAATTGAGTCAGGTGGACAATCGCAACTTAGCGAAGATGATTACATTCAGGGCGCTCCAGAATTGATTGTGGAAATAGCTGCTTCTACTGCTTCCTATGATTTGCATGAAAAACGCAATGTTTATCGCCGCAATGGGGTTCAGGAATATCTAGTATGGCGAATTTACGACAATCAATTTGACTGGTTCCGCTTAAAGCAAGGAGAATATGTTCAACTAGCCCCAGATGCAGATGGGGTAATTCGTTCTCAAATATTCTCTGGATTATGGTTAGATCGAGTCGCTTTATTAGCAGGAGATTTAGTTCAAGTTTTAGCAGTCCTGCAAGAGGGATTATCAACTCCAGAACATCAAGAATTTGTCAAAAAACTAAAGCAATATGAGTCTTAATCAGTCAAAGTCTTAATTTTTGTAGGATGCGTTAGTGCAACGTAACGCATCAATTGGGTAAAGATGATGGGTTACGCGATCGCTAACCCATCCTACATTTAATTCCAATAACCTAGTTAGCACCGCAACCGATTCCTAAAGAACAGTACCGCGTTGGGCTTCAGCATCAATGGGCTTGATCAAATAAACCAGTAAGATTTGCCAGAAAATCGCAACGAATAAAGGCAATTTTTGAATCTTTTTGATGAATTCAGGGCGATCGCTATTATCAATTGCCATCAGTTTGACATTGTAATCAACACATTTCTCTAATCTAGGGAAAAAGTCGGGATGACTGGTATCCAGCACCGCAGGAAAGGCACTAAGGGCGGTTCTATTGGTATTGATCACGACTTGTTTGTTGTATTCACGAGCGTCTAGACCAATGGACTTATAGAAATCAGCCCGTTCAAACACTGTCAGAGTATGGGTCGCAAACACTGTCAACAAAAAGAAACGCGCCCATAATTTCGCTTTCCATGTTCCCCATAGTGCTGGCTGCGATCGCAATAGCACCTTAAAGAAATCGCCATGACGGTTCTCATCTTGACACCAGCTTTCAAAATACTGGAAGAGAGGATAGAACTTGTTTTCGGGATGAGCCTGCAAATGGTAATGCACGAGAATATAGCGCCAGTAGCCAATTTTCTCGGATAGATAAACGGAATAGATCACCCATTCTGGTTTAAAGAAGGTATAGCTGCGTTTTTTGGTCATATTCACCAAATCCAACGACAGATTAAAATCCTTCATCGCCTTATTCAAAAATCCTGCATGACGCGCTTCATCTCTTGCCATGAGGTTAAAGGCTTCGGCTAAGAGAGGACTGCGATCGCCTAGTTGACGCGATAGTTCTTTAAATAGCAGAAACCCTGAAAATTCAGAAGTGCAGGAGCGCTCTAGGAAGTCAATAAAAGCGGCGCGTGTCTCACCGTCAATATGTTCCCAAGACTGTTTAAACTCTTCATTTCGCTTATAATGATAGCGATTGTAATCAACGCGAAGCTCTTCCACAACTGCTTCTAGTTCAGCCTGTTGCGATGAGACATCCATCTTCGCAACCTTATCATAGTCGGTGGTATAAAATCTGGGCGTTAATAATGTTTCTTTGACAGGAACTTTAATGCCTTCACGGAGAAGTTCGGGTTCGGGCTTAGATTGAATTGCGACCATGATAATTGACCTCTAATAAATCTTGTGGGGCTTATGCAAAAATGAATGGGAACATGTAGGGGCAATTCATGAATTGCTCCTACATTTCTGGTTTAAATCTTGGCTTGCAAAAATTGAATCATCTTCTGGTCTTCACCCTTGATATGGTGAGCCAACCACTCAACTAGGAATTGGGTGATTTCGGTGGTTATGACTCTGGTATCGCGATCGCGAAACTTCAATAGCAAATTATCGATTTTGGCGAGAAGATGGTCGTGGGTCTGCTTATGGCGATCGTAATCGGGATAGTCCACCGCCATCATCAGCGACTCTTCCGTTTGAAAATGTTCAATGGTGTGATTGGCAAGATATCCTAAAAGCTCTTGCAATATATACAGCTTTTTCCTCGTTACCACAGCATCATGGAGAGCATTGACAATCTCAAAGATTTGCTGATGTTGTCCATCAACCTGTGGGTTGCCAGTGACATATTCCTGTTGCCAGCAAGCGATCGGTTTAGTCAAAATAAGAGTCATGTATTTATGTAGTGATAGAAGTGCGGTAAGAATTATTTTGACGTAGAGGCAATTCATGAATTGCTATTTAATCTTGTAGGGGCAATTCATGAATTGTCCCTACTACTACAAGAAACAGCTTTCGAGATTAAATAGCCTTCGAGAACTTAGTCGCGTCGTTCTTAATCAGATAGGCATCAAACACCGAAGCAATATTACGAATCAGCAACCTTCCCGCAGGTGTTACTTCAATGTGATCGCGTTCTAATTCAATCAAACCATCTTTAGCAAGTTGACGAAGTTCTAATCGTTCAGGCGCAAAATATTTGCCAAAATCGCGATCGCAGGTTAAGTGATATTTGCTTTCAATCTCTTTTTGAGATAGTTCAAATTGACACATCAGTTCCATAATGATCGAACGGCGCAAAATGTCGTCGGCATTGAGGGTGACACCTCGCTCAATCGGTAATTTACCCGCATCGATCGCCTTATAAAAGTCTTGTAAACCCTTATGATTTTGGGCATAGACATTTTGTAACATACTGATGGAAGTCATACCAAAGCCTAAAAGATCGGATTCGGGCTTGGTGGTATAGCCTTGGAAATTGCGATGTAAATTACCTTCACGCTGAGCGATCGCTAATTCATCATTAGGCTTTGCAAAGTGATCCATGCCGATAAACACATAACCATGCTTAGTTAGAGTTTCAATCGTCATCTGCATGATCTGCAACTTCTCTTCAGGAGAAGGTAAGGTTGCGGGATCAATCTTTTTCTTTTGCAATGGCTTCAACCAAGGCACATAGGCAAAGTTAAAGACCGCAATGCGATCGGGATCGAGGGCGATCGTTTTGGCAAGGGTTTCGCGAAATGTCTCTAAAGTTTGATAGGGCAATCCGTAGATTAAATCTACATTTACGCCTTCAAAGCCCACTTCGCGCATCCATTCCATTCCCTGAAACAGCATTTCTTCTGGTTGAATGCGATTAACCGCTTCCTGTACCTTGGGATTAAAATCCTGAATGCCAAAGCTAATCCGATTAAAGCCAAGATCTCTCAGACCTAGCAAATATTCCTTAGTCAGCGATCGCGGATTTACTTCAATCGAAATTTCGGCATCGGCGGCAAATGTAAAATGCTGTTGCAGACTTTGCCATAGGCGTTCCGCTTGATCAAAGGAAAAATAATTGGGAGTACCACCGCCCCAATGCATTTGTTGGACTAGGCGATCGCGATCAACCGTTGCTGCAACCTGTTCAATATGGCGAATCAAGTAAACCAAATAGGGTTCCGCAATTTCCTTGCGATTACTAATGACGGTATTGCAACCGCAAAAATAACAAGGTTCGTCACAAAAGGGAATATGCGCGTAGAGCGATAGTGGCGTTTTTTGGAGATTTCCTGCGGCGATCGCACCCCGAAAATCAAGATCTTCAAATTCTTCCCTTAACTCGGTCGCAGGTGGGTAACTGGTATAGCGAGGTACGGGCTGATTATATTTAAGTAATAAATTAATATCAAATTTAACTGTTTGTGCGGCTGTAGTCATTCACTCAATTCCTTTTTATATTTGTCTTTACCAAAGTTGAGATCCCCGACTTTTTCTGTGCAATCACAACCCTTTTTGACTAGTGAGAAAAAAGTCGGGGATCTGAATAGAGAGGCAGTCGAATCAAATTTAAGCTGCTTGACCATGATGATGTGTTGTGCTGCCGACTCGATCTTGCTTAATCAGCAGTGCAAAAATATGGGGATCGACCACGGCTCTCACATCAGGTTCCAATTCATCAACCACATTCCGATTGAGCGTAAAGGCATAGTTCGCCTCTTCCACAATTTTCAAAATCGTGTCTTCATCTACAGATAGAGAATCCAAAGCTTGACGATATTTCTCTTTAAAATCTCTCTTTGCTTCTATCGTTGGCAACTGCTCGAACTCATAAAAAGTCGTACCGCGATCGCTTGGTAAGTCTAGCGCCGATCGCACGATATGTTTCAAAGCTTGACCGCCTGAGAGATCGCCCATGTAGCGGGTGTAGGAGTGAGCAATTAGCAATTCAGGACTGGTATTAGAAATTTCCAGAAGGCGATCGACATAAACCTGTCCAGCTTTTAGAGGAGCAATTTCTTCACGCCAATTATCGCCATAATAGAAAGCTAAATCCTGTTCCAAATTTGACTGGCGATCGAGTTCTGGGAAATACATTTTGCCAACAATGGGATGATCGGCATGACGCTTTAATTCGGTTTCGAGCGTACTGTAGACAAGATAGAGATTTGCCAATAACTTTGTAAAAGGAACAATTTCCACAATGCCTTTGAGAAAGCATTTCATAAATGCGGTATTCTCAGCAGCAGTATGGGATTTTTGCGTACCTTCGCGTAGACGGGTAGCTAGGTGACTCATCAGCATTTCCACGAAACTTAATGAGCTTTATCCTATTGCTTATACCCATGTACAAGGTCAAGTTAAATTTTGTAACTAAGTTTTGCAAGGTAAAAACATGGTTCTATAGCAATCCAACATAAATTAAGACAAGCTTCGACTTCGCTCAGCTACCGTGGACTGATGGCTGAGCGAAGTCGAAGCCACAAATGACTTAGGATTGCTATAGCCGATCGCAAAACCAGTAAAATGAGAGCATCACGAAAAATCTTAAGTTTTTATGGCATATAGTGACTTCACCTTTAGCAAAGTCAAAGAAGCTTTTCAGTTAACCATTGATGAAAAGACTAACCTTTTTGCGAATACAGCTAAAGTTCAACCTTCCCAAATTCTGACTACGCTACTTCAAGAAAATCTATCTTTTGCGATCGCCGTTGGCACAGAAAAAGCAAGATCAGAATTCATTATTGCTCAGATTTTAAGCGAAGTGCGCCGTCAACTGAATTATAAAATCTCATTATTTTCTGGCTCAGAGTTTACAGTCGATCGCGATCGCGGGTTGACAGGATTTTGCGATTTTTTGTTGAGTAGCTCTGAAGTACAGTTAGAAATTACCAGTCCCGTAGTGATTATTATTGAAGCAAAACGCGAAGATATTTTTGGTGGTGTTGGTCAATGTATTGCCGAGATGGTCGCCGCGCAAATCTTTAACGAACAGCACCATAACGAAATCCCAATTATTTATGGAGCCGTTACCAGTGGCACGAACTGGCGATTTATTAAGTTAGCTAGAAATTTAGTTCAGATTGATGCGATCGAATATTATGTCAGCGAAGTGGATAAGATTTTAGGAATATTATTAGAACCATTGAGATCGGCAAATGTAGGGGCAATTCATGAATTGCCCCTACGATAAATAATGCTGAATTAAACCATTAACTGGTATTTGACCTGTGCTAAGCGATATAGTGGTCGCCAGACTAAGCGATTAGTCGTCACAACTAGCAAAGACATCACGATCGTCGAAGCTAATAAGAGTGGAAAATCACCCACATCCGAAGCCTGAGTAATCGTTGAACCTAGCCCTGTTGCCGTCAGCACTTTCCCCTGAAATTTAATGTATTCTCCCGCAATACTCGCATTCCAAGCGCCACCAACCGCCGTGATAATTCCCGTGACCAGATAGGGAAATATCCCTGGCAAAATCAAAGTTCGCCATCGCTCCAAAGGAGAAAGTTTATAGACTCTAGCCGCCTCAAAAAGCTCTGATGGAATCGCCTGCGCTCCTGCAATCACATTGAACAGGATGTACCACATACTTCCCAAAGTCATGAGAATCACTGCGCCAATATCCAATCCGCCACCAATATTGGCTAGCCCTAGCAATAGAATTGGGAACAACGCCGTTGCGGGAACTGAAGCCGCAATTTGGACAATTGGTTGTAAAAACTGCGCTAATTTGGGATCGCGACCAATGGTTACGCCCACGGGAACCGTAATTAGTAGCGAAAGAATTAGGACAATCAAAACGCGAATGGAAGTAAACAATGCTCCCGTGGCAACCTGTTGCCAAGAGCTTAATGGCATTTTACCCAGTAGTAAAGCTGCTTCTACAGTTCCACCGATCGCAATAGCACCGACTAGCCCAAGCAGTAGTAAATTTAGCAGATTCGTCCCCTTAGAAGTCTTGTGTTGACTGCGAAGAGGGCTTTGCGGTTTAGTACTAAAGGCTTGATTAAAAGTTTCTGATATCGGTACAAATAGGCGATCGCTAATTATTCTCATAGTTGGTGATCGCCTCAAAAAGTCAAGAACACGAGATTCTGGTACTTGAGTCGCTTCAACCGTCTCATGCTTAAACTTTTCCGCCCAAGCAATCATCGGTCGCCAAATAAAATAATCAATCAGCGTGATAATTCCAATCAAAATAATAATTCCCCATAAAATCGCCCAGTTATCGCCTTTATCCGCCGCCGCTTTCAAAAAAGAACCTAAGCCGGGGAGGGTAAAATTTCGATTGGAAAGAGTAAATGATTCCGTTTGCATTAGAAAAAACCAACCACCCGCCACAGACATCACACTATTCCAAACTAAACCCACCACTCCCGATGGTAGTTCCAAAGTCCAAAAGCGTTGCCAAGGGCTGAGCCGATACACTTGACTCGCCTCAATCAGTTCTTTGGGAATGCTGCTAAGGGACTGATAGAAACTGAAGGTCATATTCCAAGTCATGCCTGTAAAGATCAACAGAATCGAAGCAAGTTCAATTCCTAAGCGTTGTCCAGGGAATAGCCCCACGAGGGCAAGAACTACGGCAGGTAAAAATGATAGAACTGGAATCGATTGCAATATATCCAGTAAGGGAATTAGCACCTTTGACCATGTAGTTGAACGGTAAGCAACATAGGCATAGGAAAGGCTAAAAACCAACGATAATCCATAAGCTGCGAGCATTCTCACCAGTGTTTGCAGTGCATAGGTCGGCAAAAAATTTAGAGATAGATTAATTACATATTCACTATCATAAGTTCCTGTAAATTTACTGGCGGTTTGGACAATGATAAAAATGAAAGAGATAATCGCTAATGGTAGTAAGACATCGCCAATGCTCCATCGCGAACGGAACTCGGATTTGGGATCGATAGTGGGTTGAAACATAAGCAATCCAAACTAACAAAGGAATTAGGTGATTCTGGGTAACTCATTGTTGCATGAAGAAGGAAAACTGTATAATTAGCATACCGCGCTGCTTAGGAAAACATCATGACACCAGCGATCGCTATCCCTGAAGTACCAAATTTCATCCCAAACACTGCCCAAAATCTCACTGTAGAAGCACAACTACGTTGGACTAGTGCTGACCTAGAGCTATTACCCGACAATGGCAACCGTTATGAAATTATTGATGGAGAACTTTACATGACTAGATCGCCTCACAACAAACATCAAAAGACTTGTGGTAGGTTTTTTACAGCTTTGGACATTTGGTCGCGTGCTACAAATCTCGGAGAAGCAGAAATTGGCGTAGGATTAATTTTCGGTGAAAATGATGACGTGATTCCAGATGTAGTTTGGCTGAATAAAGAAAAGTATGCGGCTTTAATTGATGATTCTGGACATTTTCAGGGTGCGCCCGATTTGGTAATTGAGGTTTTATCGGCGGGGACTGAGAATGAAAAGCGCGATCGCGAAATTAAGTTAAAACTTTATTCTAATCGAGGTGTATTGGAATATTGGATCGCCGATTGGAGAGCGAAGCAAATTCAAGTTTATCGCCGCGAGAATGGTATTCTCAAGCTAGCGATGACTCTATTTGAGACTGATACGCTTACATCACCTTTGTTGCCAGAGTTTTCTTGTTTAATATCACAGATTTTTGAATAAGTTCTTGAATTAATTCTATGAAAACATTTTTTTACAGCATCGCGGCGATCGCCTTAAGCCTTAATTTTGGGGCAACTTCTGAAGTCCAAGCGATCGAAGAAGGGTTATATTGGGGCGGTGGTTCACGTTATATCACCATTTCCCGTAGAGTTACCAAACAATTCGGCGATCGCTATTGTTATAGAGGCTTTTCTTCCAATGGTGCAATGATTGCTTCTCTCAGTCTCAAGATTCCTCGCTATCAAACAGGAATTGATTATGAAGTTTATACCTTAGATGGTGTGGAAAGTAATTTGGCAATTCAGCAATATGCTTTCAAAAGAGATCAGATTACCTTCGGAAAATTAGTGGAACGTTTTGTGCGTGAGGGACTTGTATATAAACGTGAGGGTGAAGCGGGAGCAAAGCGATCGCCTGAATTGCAAGAATGTCTCAACTCCAACAGACCATATTTTAAACAAATTTCATCGGGGCGCGATCGGCGTTAAATGATTATGGTTACTCAACTCGCCAAGAAAACTTACACCGTTGATGAATATCTAGAACTAGAAATAGTGTCAGAGATTCGTAACGAATATCGTAATGGAGAAATTATTCCAATGACTGGTGGCACACCAAACCATACAGAAATCGCCGTAAATTTATTGTCGGTTCTCAAAGTCGCTTTGCGCGGTAAACCTTTTCGGTTGTTTTCTGCGGATCAGAGACTTTGGATTCCTGATGTCAAAATCCATACCTATCCTGATGTGATGGTTGCACCTAAGCCATTGAAAATGCAAGATAGACGTAAAGACACGATTACGAATCCTTGCTTTATTGCCGAAGTTTTATCAAGATCTACCCAAAGCCGCGATCGCAGTGAAAAATTTGCCGCTTATCGAACCATCGATACTTTTCAGGAATATATCTTAATCGATCAATATCGCATTCATGTTGAGCATTACGTTAAAACTGCGGTCAATCAATGGTTATTCTCAGAATATGATGATCCAGAGACGGCGATCGCCTTGCAATGCCTGAATCTGCAAATAAACATAGCCGATCTCTACGACAATATTGATTTTGATTAACTTATACCAAGTGGCGGCGCTTTGCGCCGCTACTTGCTTCTTAGCAATGCTATGATCAAAAACGAAGCTAGGAGTGTCTAGAAATAGACTGAGAGCAGATCCTTAGAACCTGAACCGATTGACATCGGCGTAGGAAAGCACATTATTTGAGGAAATTTACATGACTGTTGGATTAAAGCTTAACTCTGCACCCACAAGGCGCGGAGAATATCGCGGTACGCAAATGCATTGCGCCCGTCAAGGCATCATCACTGAAGAAATGCAATATGTAGCTTGGCGTGAAAATCTGCCCGTAGAACTGGTACGCGCTGAAGTTGCCAGAGGTCGGGCGATCATTCCCGCGAATAAAAATCACACTAACCTTGAGCCTATGGGTATTGGTATTGCCTTTCGATGCAAGGTAAATGCCAACATCGGTGCATCCCCAAACTCATCCAACATTGACGAAGAAGTTGAGAAGTTGCATCTATCGGTCAAATATGGCGCTGACACCGTCATGGATTTGTCCACTGGTGGCGGAGATTTAGATGTGATTCGTACCGCGATCATTAAAGCTTCTCCTGTTCCCATCGGTACGGTTCCCATTTACCAAGCGCTCGAAAGTGTACATGGCACAATGCAGAACCTCACCCCTGATGATTTCTTGCATATTATTGAGAAGCACGCCGAGCAAGGTGTGGACTATCAAACTATCCATGCAGGGATTTTGATTGAACATCTTCCACTTGTCAAAAATCGTCTCACAGGTATTGTTTCGCGTGGTGGTGGTATTCTGGCGCGTTGGATGTTGCATCATCACAAGCAAAATCCTCTCTATACCCACTTCAACGACATCATCGAAATCTTCAAGAAGCATGATGTTTCCTTTAGTCTCGGTGATTCATTGCGTCCTGGTTGTTTGCATGATGCTTCCGATGCTGCTCAACTTGCTGAATTGAAAACCCTCGGACAGCTAACTCGCCGCGCTTGGGAACATGATATTCAAGTCATGGTTGAAGGTCCTGGGCATGTGCCGATGGATCAAATCGAGTTCAATGTGCGTAAGCAAATGGAAGAATGTTCCGAAGCTCCTTTCTATGTACTCGGTCCCTTGGTTACAGATATTGCCCCTGGGTATGACCACATTACTTCGGCGATCGGTGCAGCAATGGCTGGTTGGTATGGTACTGCGATGCTTTGCTATGTCACACCAAAAGAACATTTAGGCTTGCCCAATGCTGAAGATGTCCGTAATGGCTTGATTGCATACAAGATTGCGGCTCATGCGGCGGACATCGCCCGTCATCGTCCTAATGCCCGCGATCGCGATGATGAACTTTCGACAGCACGTTACAACTTTGATTGGAACAAACAATTTGAGTTGTCACTCGATCCTGAGCGTGCTAAGGAATATCATGACGAGACTTTGCCTGCGGATATCTACAAAACCGCAGAGTTCTGCTCGATGTGTGGACCAAAGTTCTGTCCAATGCAAGAAAAGGTTGATGCAGAAGCAATTTCTGAGCTTGAGAAGTTCCTTGCCAAAGAGCCTGTAGCTGTAGGCTAAATCAAACTAGAATCGCAGATTAAATAGATTAAAGGATTTCATAGATTAAAAAAATCCGTGTCATCCGTGTAATCTGAATAATCTGTGATTCTCACTTATGGATTACCATTCTCGCTCAAATCTTTCCCAAAGACCTTGTAACCTTGGCTCACTAGCAGTATCTGCAAGGACAGCCGCCACTACAGTCCGAATTTTCAACAAATTACTAAAACTAGCGCGAATAAAGATTTTGCCAGAAGCAACCGACTTATCAAGGGAAGTTCTGCCAAACATCACATCACACAAAGTTTCGCCCGTACTTTCAAAGGAATTATTGGCTTCGAGATCGGCGGCGCTGATTTTGAGTTGGAGTTCTTGACCGCCTTCCGCTTGCAAATATAAGCGAGTATCATCGATCGCTATGGTTGCCGATTTACTAGCCGCCGCCCGAATGATCGCCGTCCATGTCTCACCTTGGCGATCGCGTAAAATTTCAATTAATTCCAAGAGCAGTTCTGAGAGCAGTTCGTTACGGGGCGGTGCGATGGTCATACTTGCAGCAAATTTAGTTAAATAGCTGCAAGAATTATAGAACTATTGCGCGACTGTTAAAACAAGAAATATCGCTGCGCCATCGGTAAAACTGAAGCTGGTTCGCAGGTTAATAACTCGCCATCGGCTCTCACTTCATAGGTTTCAGGGTCAACTTCCATATGCGGCAAAGCATCATTGAGCTTCATATCGAGCTTGCTGATATTCCGCACACCTTTGACCGCGATCGCCTGTTTTTTCAATCCTAATTGATCGGGAATACCCCGCTCCATTGCAATTTGAGAAACGAAAGTGAAAGAGGTCTGCGCGATCGCACCGCCATAACTACCAAACATTGGACGCATATATACAGGCTGGGGTGTAGGAATGCTGGCATTTGCATCACCCATCTGCGCCCATGCGATAAAGCCGCCCTTAATTACCATTTCTGGCTTCACACCAAAAAAGGCGGGATGCCACAGAACTAGATCGGCAATTTTACCGACTTCAACGGAACCAACATATTCGGATATACCGTGAGTAATCGCAGGGTTAATCGTGTACTTGGCGATATATCTCTGAGCGCGAAAATTATCGGCACACCCTGAACCATTGCCAGAAAGAACGCCCCTTTGGACTTTCATCTTGTGAGCCGTTTGCCAAGTTCTAATAATGACTTCACCAACTCTTCCCATTGCTTGTGAGTCCGAAGAAAGCATACTAAACGCACCGAGATCGTGAAGAATATCTTCAGCAGCGATCGTCTCGCGGCGAATACGCGACTCCGCAAAGGCGACATCTTCGGGAATGCTGGGATCGAGATGGTGACAAACCATCAGCATATCGAGATGTTCGTCTAAGGTATTGAGAGTATAGGGACGAGTGGGATTAGTAGAAGAGGGAAGTACATTTGCCTCACCACAAATTCTGATGATGTCAGGAGCGTGACCTCCGCCCGCACCTTCAGTATGGTAAGAATGAATGACTCGGTTTTTGAAAGCAGCGATCGTATCTTCCACAAATCCTGCTTCGTTTAGTGTGTCCGTATGAATTGCGACTTGAATATCATATTCATCAGCAACGCTTAAACAATTATCAATAGCCGCAGGAGTGGTTCCCCAGTCTTCATGCAGCTTTAATTTAATGACTCCAGCTTCTACCTGTTCGACTAACCCTTCAGGTTTACTGCTATTCCCTTTGCCTGAAAATCCTATATTCATCGGGAAGGCATCAGAAGCTTGTAACATCCGATGGATATTCCAAGGACCTGGGGTACAAGTCGTGGCATTAGAACCTACGGCTGGTCCAGTACCTCCACCGATCATGGTCGTGATCCCAGAGGCGATCGCCACTTCAATTTGCTGTGGACAGATAAAATGGATATGAGTATCAATTCCGCCTGCTGTGAGTATGCGTCCTTCTCCCGCAATGACTTCTGTACCAGGTCCGATAATGATATTTACATTATCCTGAATGTAAGGATTTCCCGCCTTACCGATCGCTACGATTTTGCCTGCTTTGATGCCCACATCGGCTTTGATGACACCCCACCAATCAAGGATCAGTG